>CAZJNY010000290.1:0-4388 GCA_964547405.1 uncultured Flavihumibacter sp.
CATCCTTTCCATCTTTGTGCACAATCACCACAAAATCATTGCCCAGGTCTTTTTTGTATTGCTCCAATCCCTCTGTAATGGCAGGGATATCCACCTGGTTATTACGCAGTGCTTTTGTTTGTGCCGTTACTGCGCCTGCCAGCAGCAGGGCAAAAGAAGATAGTAGTAAGGATCGCATAGAATAGAATTGAAAGAATCGAATTTATCAAAGGGATTCGAAGTCTTAACGTTAAAACTTCCCAATGAGTTTAGAACCTGTAAAAAATTCAGGTTTTTACTACAAAACCGGCGGATACGGCAGCTCATATTAGAATTTACTGTCATTATAGCCTGATTTTCAGCTTGGATTATCATTTGAAGAGATAGGAAGAACCTTGAAAAGAAAAATATGAACCTGAATAATTTTACAGTAAAAGCCGCGGAAATCATCCAGCAGGCCCAGCAATTGGCCTTTAATGCGCAGCATACCAATATAGAATCTGAGCACCTGTTGAAAGCCCTGCTCGAGCAGCAGGATTCACCGGTGGAATACCTGTTGAAGAAAAACTCGGTGGCGGTTAGCCAACTGGGACAACAACTGGATCAGCTCCTCGCCAAACTGCCGACGGCACAGGGTGGGGAACCCGCACAGGCCATCAGCCGGGATGCCAACAATGTGATCCTTCGTGCCGGCGCGGCCCTCAAATCTTTCGGAGATGAATTCGTAACACCGGAACATTTGTTACTGGCTATACAGCAGGGCAATGATAGCACGGCCAAACTGCTGAAGGATGCCGGACTAACAGAGAAAGGATTGATAGCCGCGATCAAGGAATTGCGGAAGGGGGGAAGTATCACCTCCCAAACACAGGAGACCCAGTTTAATACCCTGAATAAATATGCGAAGAACCTCAATGAAATGGGCCGTAATGGCAAACTGGATCCGGTAATCGGACGAGATGAAGAGATTCGCAGAACCCTGCATATTTTATCCCGTCGGAGCAAAAACAACCCGATACTCGTAGGTGAACCCGGGGTTGGTAAAACAGCGATCGCAGAGGGGCTTGCCATGAGGATTGTCAACGGTGATGTGCCCGAGAACCTGAAAAGTAAAATCATTTTTGCACTCGATATGGGGCAGTTGATTGCCGGTGCAAAGTATAAAGGAGAGTTTGAAGAACGACTGAAAGGCGTAGTGAATGAAGTGGCAAAAAGTGATGGAGAAATCATACTCTTCATTGATGAAATACATACCCTGATTGGTGCGGGTGGAGGAGAAGGTGCCATGGATGCCGCCAACATCCTGAAGCCGGCACTGGCAAGAGGAGAGCTCCGCGCCATTGGTGCCACTACCTTAAATGAATACCAGAAATATTTCGAAAAAGACAAGGCACTGGAACGTCGCTTTCAGAAAGTATTGATTGATGAGCCCAGTGTGGAAGATGCGATTTCTATTCTGAGAGGAATCAAGGATCGTTATGAAACCCACCACCATGTGAGAATTAAAGATGAAGCGATCATTGCAGCAGTGGAATTATCACACCGATATATCAGTGATCGTTTCCTGCCTGATAAGGCGATTGACCTCATAGATGAAAGTGCCGCCAAACTGAGGCTGGAGATGAATTCCATGCCGGAAGAGCTGGATAAACTGGATCGGCAGATCAGGCAATTGGAAATTGAACGCGAGGCCATCAAGCGGGAAAACGATGAAGAAAAACTGAAAGAACTCAGCATCGAAATTGGCAACCTGAGTGTAGAGCGCGATACCCTGAAAGCCAAGTGGCAGCAGGAAAAAGAGATGGTGGAAAAAGTGCAGACAGCGAAGGCAACAATAGAAAATTATAAGCTCGAAGCAGAGAAAGCAGAACGCAATGGCGATTATGGAAAAGTGGCGGAGATCCGCTATGGAAAAATCCAGGAACAGGAAAAAATAATTGCAGATCTGTCGGCGGAATTGCAGGCCTATGGACAGCATAGCAGCCGCCTGATGAAAGAAGAAGTGGATGCAGAAGATATTGCGGAATCAGTAGCCAAATCAACCGGCATCCCGGTGGCAAAAATGATGCAGAGTGAAAAGGAAAAACTCCTGCAACTGGAAGATCATTTGCACGAGCGGGTAATTGGACAGGAAGAAGCCATCACAGCCGTAGCTGACGCAATTCGCAGAAGCAGAGCCGGGTTGAGTGATCCGAAAAAACCAATCGGTTCCTTTATTTTCCTGGGAACTACGGGTGTGGGTAAAACAGAGCTCGCCAAAGCCCTGGCAGCCTACCTGTTTGATGATGAGCATATGATGACGCGGATCGACATGAGTGAATACCAGGAAAAACATACGGTATCCAGATTAGTGGGAGCGCCTCCCGGTTATGTAGGATACGATGAAGGCGGACAACTAACGGAAGCGGTTAGACGCAAACCCTATAGTGTGGTATTGCTCGATGAAATTGAAAAAGCGCATCCGGATGTATGGAACGTGATGTTGCAGGTACTGGATGATGGTCGCCTTACCGATAACAAGGGAAGGGTGGTGGATTTCAAGAATACCATCATCATTATGACCAGCAATATTGGTAGTCATATTATCCAGAATAATTTTGAAGGCGTAGATGAAAACAACAAAGAAGAAATAGTAGACCGCACGCGACTGGAAGTAATGGAACTGCTGAAGCAGACTATTCGTCCGGAGTTTTTGAACCGGGTAGATGAAATCATCATGTTCCAGCCGCTGATGCGCAATGATATACGGAACATCATCCGGATCCAGTTGGAAAACCTGCGTCAGCTGGTCACCAAAAATGGCATTGAACTGAAGTTCAGCGAGTATGCGGTGGATTACCTGGCCGAGCATGGATTTGATCCGGTGTTTGGAGCAAGGCCCCTGAAGCGACTGATCCAGAAGGAAATTGTGAACCAGTTGAGCAAGCGCATCCTGATGGGAGATATCGAAAAAAATAAAACCGTACTGGTAGATGTATTTGATGGTGTTGTGGTATTTCGAAATGAATAAGTAAATTCCGGTATGTGTTATTACAACAGGCTGATTGTTCCGGAGACGCGGGTGTTCAGTATTGCTGATATGACCCTGAGTCTGCCGGATCAGTCAGCCTTAACCTATGCCATACAGAGTGGCTTTGAATATGGAAGCTGGCCGATTGTTCGGGCGGCTGCTGCTGGCGGATTGGAAATCGTACAGGCGCATTGGGAATTCCTGGCGCCCTGGGTGAAGAGCTGGAAAGAAGTGGAAGCGGCCCGGCAGAAATACACCACGCTGAATGCGGTAGGGGAAAATATGCTGAGCTCCAATTTGTACAAGGAGGCGGCGATGAAACGCAGGTGCCTGGTGCCATCCTCGGGATTTTATGAATGGCGGCATGTGAAACTGGAAGGCGCGAAGAAGGAAACTGCGGTACCGTATTTTGTGTTTGTGCCAGGGCAACCGGTCTTTTACATGGCGGGGATCTGGCAAACCTGGACCGATCGGGAAACAGGAGAACACCTGGTAAGTTTTGCGGTTGTAACCACCGCTGCGAATGAACTGATGAGTAAGGTGCACAACAAGAAGAAACGCATGCCCCTGATTCTTCCGGATGAACTGGCGCTGGAATGGATGCAGCCCGGGCTGTCGGAGGTGCGTGTGAAGGAGCTAAGTGCCTTTCAACTGGACCCCGCGCTGATGGAAGCCTACACAATTCAAAAAGATTTCCGGCAGGCACTGAACCCCGTGGAGCGGGTGGATGTTCCGGGCCTCCCACCCGTCGGTTACCCGTCGGGTAACCGACGGGTAAAATGAAAGTATGGTGATCAAAGCAGCATTGACGATACAGAAATTTGCCCAGCAGGGGGAGAAGACTGGCTGGACCTACCTGGCTATTTCGCAGGAAATGGCAGAGAAACTCTGTCCGGGTACCAAAACCTCGTTCCGGGTGAAGGGCCAGCTGGATGAACTACCCATTGAAGGCCAGGCATTGATTCCCATGGGTGGCGGCGCATTTATCTTACCTTTGAAAGCAGATCTGAGAAAAAAGCTGGGCAAACAAAAAGGGGCAGTGGTACAGGTAAGCCTGGAATTCGACCCCAAAGACCCAGGCATCAATGCAGATCTGCTGAGCTGCCTGGAAGATGAACCTGCTGCTTATCAGTGGTTTAAGTCGCTCACCCCCGGCCATCAGCGTTATTTCAGCAAATGGATTGAGGATGCCAAAACCGAAACCACCCGGGCTAAACGCATCGCTCAAACCGTAGATGCGATGCTAAAACACTGGGATTACGGACAGATGATCCGGGCTGGCAAAAAACAACCATTTGACTAATAAGATTGTCTTATAGACAAGTACCAACTAACTGCTTCTTAAAAAAAGGAGCAATATGAACCCAAACAAGTTAGAAATCATTGAACCGCGGACCGT
>CAZJNY010000291.1:0-4377 GCA_964547405.1 uncultured Flavihumibacter sp.
GCGCCGGCTGGTACCGTTTACGGGGTGATTACCGATCTCACCACTTATGATGCCTGGATGACCTGGAATCAGATTGATTCTAACATGAAAAAAACCTACGGTCCGCTTACCAAAGGCAAAGGAGCTTCTTATTCCTGGTCGAGTGAAAACTGGAAAGTTGGAGAAGGCAAGCTGGAAATTTCTGAGGTTGTACCCAATCAATCGGTTACTACAGATATGGTCTTTGGCGGATCAGATGATGTCAATAAAGCTGACTGGACCCTGAAACCGGATGGATCCGGGACCTCCATTACCTGGACCATGCACGGACAACTCGGACATAATCCGATTAACCGCTGGATGGGACTGTTTGCGGAATCCATGATGGGGCCTTCCTTTGAACAGGGACTCGCACAATTAAAGCAAAAGATAGAATCCGGAGAACTTCGTCTGCCGGAACCGAAGATGACTATAGAAACCATTACAACGGAACCCTTTCAGGTATTAAGCATATTGGATACTGCATCTGTGCAATCCGATATTGGTCCGGTTTTGCAAAAAGCCTATGGTGAAATCGGTGAGCTCATAAAATCAAATCAACTCAGATTTACCGGCATGCCCCTGGCCTGGTATTATACCAATTCAGATCCTTATGTACTGGAGGCTGCTATTCCGGTTAATAAGGCGCCGGCCAATACGAGTGGCCGCATTAAATGGAAAACAGTGCCTGCCGGAAATGCCGTAGTGGTGCATTTTTATGGTCCTTATGAAGAAACTCAACTCGCCTACAATAAAATCCAGGACTGGTTGAAAGAAAACAACAAAAAAGCAAAAGGTGCGCCCTACGATGTTTACATGGATGATCCGACCACCAAAAAAACAATGTATGAAGTGCGTACCGATATCATTCAGCCGTTTGAATAGCAGTATCGGGTTACTGTGATTTCAGGGATATGATTTCTTCCGTCAGGTGTTCATACAGATCTTTCCAGTCGGGATGAGGATTCATCGTTTCCAGGTGCCTGCGAAGCGTATTGTGATCCTCCCGCATAGCTGGTCCTGTTTGCCAGAGAAAGGGATCCTGCACCAAACTGCCCGATTGATCCTGTAATCGCAATCCAGTTTCACGGATCAATGGAAGCAATAAATCAAAAGACAGCTGGTGGTCCTGGCAGAGCCGGTAGGCAATACTATACAGCAGATTCGGAAAATTATTCACCCATACGGCACTAACATGCATCTGTAAACGCTGTTGATCTGTTGCAGTCTGCCAGGAATTTCCGGTAGAGCTAACCAGCTCTTTCAACAATTCAAGATCCTGCGCCGCATTGGCCTGCAGCAGAAAAGGAATGCTGCCACTTGCCGGCAGGTTTCCCGTTAGACTTTGTAACGGATAAAGCACTCCTGTACGCGCTGAAATTCCCTGCAATACACTCATCGGTACTGTTCCGGCGGTATGCACTACCAGTTGGTTGGGCTGCTGCCATTTCAGCATCAGTTCCGGTATAGCCTTATCTGACAGTGCCACTACATAGAGGTCGGCATCCGGAAGAATTTCCGCATACCTGCTTGTAAACGCGGCGTTCAGGCTGGCTGCTAATGTTTGCCCGCGTTCTGTACTACGGTTTATCACCTGCAGGATCTGGTGGCCGTTTTGGACCCATAGCTTGCCTAAGGAACCTGCTACATTTCCTGCACCGATCAATACAATTTTCATATCGTAACTTTACCGTATGAAATTAGCACAAAAGCTGGCCCTGAATTACCTCCGGGCGAAATTGAATTTTACGGCCGTGTTCTCCAAACGCAAGGCTGCGGAAATGGCTTTTGAGATTTTCGCCACTCCTTTTCGTCGCTCCAAAAAGAAAGAAGCGCCTGTTTTTTTGAAAGCCGATCGTCTGTTTGTTCAGGTGGAAGGCAAGCGGGTGGCGGTTTACCGATGGAATAAAGGGGGCATACGAAAAGTTATGATCCTGCATGGATTTGAATCCTCCTCCTGGAATTTTGATCGGTATATTAGTCCGTTTATTAAAAAAGGCTACGAAGTGATTGCTGCAGATGCCCCTGCACATGGTGCTTCCGAAGGAACCCAGATCACTCTGCCGCTTTATGTTAAGACCATTGCCACTATTTACCAGGAATTTGGTCCTGTTCAAAGTTTTATGGCCCATTCTTTTGGGGGCCTTGCTATTACGCATTTCATCGAACAGGTTCCACATGACGACCAGGTTCGAATTGCATTGATTGCGCCTGCAACAGAAACGACCACTGCTATTCGGACCCTGTACAAAATGCTGGAGCTGGATGAAAAAGTGCAGGAATGTTTTGAAGAGATTGTACTCGAAAGAGGTGGTGTTGCTTCTTCATACTACTCCATTCCCCGTGCATTGCAGCATATTCATGCCAGCATTTTATGGATTCACGATGAAGATGACGATGTTACTCCGCTAAAAGATGTAAAACCGATTATTAAAAAAGCGCCGGCTAATATAGAATTCATGATCACCAAGGAGCTGGGGCACCGGAAAATTTATCGGGAAAACAAAGTGGTTAAAAAAGTAGTGGAGTTTCTTTAAACACCTTCTCTCCCACCCAACATGGGTACAAAAGAAAAATTGTCAAAGACTTCTTCACTGTAACTGCCATCGGATTTTTTGGTGAGTCGCAGCATCCGCTGAACCTTTCCTTCTCCAACCGGAATTACCATATATCCTCCGGTTTTTAGTTGGGCGATGAGTTTCTCCGGAATGAAGGGTGCCGCCGCTGTAATGATCACTTTATCAAAGGGAGCAAAAGTTGGAAGGCCTTCAAATCCATCACCGTAAAAGAATTTGATATTGGGATATTTTTTCAGGTAACTGAAGCCCTTGTTCTGATCGAAGAGTGCTTTCTGTCGCTCGATGGTAAATACCTGTGCTCCCATTTCCGCCAATACACAGGCCTGGTAAGCACTTCCGGTACCGATTTCCAGCACTTTGTCAAATGGTTTGATCTCCAGCAACTGCGATTGATAAGCGACAGTATAAGGTTGTGAGATGGTTTGTCCTACCGCAATCGGAAAGGCTTTGTCTTCATACGCTTTATCATCAAAGGCTGAATCCAGAAAATAATGACGGGGCAATTGGAGAATGGCATCCAGTACGCGTTCGTCTGTAATGCCTTTCTCCTTTAAAAGATCCACCAGTTTTTTCCGAAGTCCTTTATGGCGATACGTATCTTCAAATCTTCTCATACCGCCCGCAAGTTATTGAAAAGGTTCGGATGCCGGCGCATCGCTTATAATTTCATATCGCTGATAATGCCTTTAATGGTGGCATCCAGTTCCGCTTCTTTGGTAGCATAAGAGGCCAGGTCCGGAAGCTTAGTAGAAACACTGAAATAAAATTTGATTTTTGGTTCAGTGCCACTTGGACGCGCGGAAATCTTGCTGCCATCAGCCAGAATAAATTGCAGCACATTGCTTTTGGGTAGTGCGATTTTCCATTCCTCTCCTGTCTGCAGATTTTTACCCTGCTGCAATTCATAATCCAGTAACTGCACTACTGCAGAACCATTTATCGTTTTTGGAGGATTGGAGCGATACCCTTCCATCATAGCGGCAATCTGTTGCTGTCCATCCATGCCTTTTTTGGTGATGGAAATCAAATGCTCCTTGAAGAATCCATATTGTACATAGAGGTCGATCAGTTTCTGATACAGACTTCTGCCCTTGTCTTTTTCATAGGCAGCCATCTCACAGAGAAGCGCGACCGCACTTACGGCATCCTTATCACGCAACTGTGGACCAATCATCAAGCCAAAACTCTCTTCCCCTCCAATTACATAGTTTTCTGTTCCTTCTTTTTCCTTAATAAGTTCTGCGATCCACTTGAAGCCGGTCAGTACATTGTAACAGGCGATATTGTTCTGTTTGGCGATTTCATCAATGAGTTCCGTAGTAACAATTGTTTTTACGACCATATCATTGGGCTGTGCCAGGCCTTTTGCCTTTCTGGCTTCAATCATATAATTGAATGCCAGCACGGCAGTCTGGTTACCATTCATCAGCACCCAGTTACCATCGCTGTCTTTAACGCCAATGCCTACCCGATCTGCATCCGGATCTGTTCCCAGCAGAATATCAGCATCAATTTCTTTTGCTTTTTTCAATCCCAGTGCCATTGCATCTGCTTCTTCCGGATTGGGATAATTTACCGTAGGGAAATTTCCATTGGGTTCACTCTGCTCCTGCACGATGCTAACATTGGTGAAACCAAAATCCGCCAGCACATCTGGAACCAGTTTGATACCGGTACCATGTATGGGGGTATAAACAATTTTCAGGTCTTTCTGCCGGGCGATTACATCCGGATAAACACTCAGGCTTTTAACCATCTTGCGGTATTCGCTGTCCATTTC
>CAZJNY010000292.1:0-4373 GCA_964547405.1 uncultured Flavihumibacter sp.
GAAAAAGGTAAGCCGGTGTTCAGATTGGCAATGATACTTGAAGAGGCAGCCTTCGTAGCTGCTGAGGTTACGGCAGATCCAGTGATGGAAGAACCCAGCATGGACAATACAGAACCGAATACCGTACTACCAGTTGAATTGGTGGCCACCTGCTGGTAATAGTACTGCACGTTCGCATGCAGCAGATCCCCCGCCATTACCTTCAGCATTTGGTTGGGACCAACCATACGGGTATTGTTCAGCTTACTTACATACTGCGATGTGTTGGCTGTCCAGCCCGGCACTTCTGTTTTCGGGGCACGGGATAAATTCACCTGGGTACTGAACAGTCCCTCCTCTACCGTATTTCGGCTGCTGGCGGTTTCCATACTGGCAGTAGTATAACTCCACTGCTTTTCTTCCGTGAGAATCATCCGAACATCGGTCCGGTGGTCAGAAATAAAATAGTCAATGCTACCTTTCTTGCCATTGGGCAGGGTCAGATTACCATCTAGTTGCAAGGCATCATAGGTATTGCTCTCATTTCTGGGCGTAATAGGACGGATCCGGCCTTCCCCAAACGATATAAACGATACCGCAAATGCTTTGGGACTCGGACCACCTACCACTTCCTCGTATTGATATTCACCCAGGTACCAGGTAACTTTGTTAGCATTGGTAGTGCTATTCAGAAACTCTCTTTTCAGTTTCGCACCATCCGCATCATAGGTGATTTTTACCGTACCCTTCCCTTCGATTTTGATTTCAACGGGTTTGTCGAGGTGGTTGTAGGTGACACCATTAGCACCTACCAGATTCTTGATGTTTTTATTCAGATCAACTACCAGGTTCCCATTGTCATCATAGACATAATCATTGATGGTAGTATTGACATCTTTAAAATCACCAACAGTAGCAGTGGATGCCACGGATGTAATATCTGTAACAGCCTTAAGTTTATTGCTGAAATTCTCATAGGTATACCGAAGATCATCTACAATAACGGCTGCATTATTACCAAACTGAACTCCCTTCCTGGTAAGAACGGTCAAATTACCGTTCAGATCATAGTTGATTGTATTGGTACCATAACCCTCCGAAAAATCTAGCTGCGTGGAGGACCAGCTTCCACCAACAGTTATTCGATTAGCAAACTCCGATTTGGTCAGCCGGCCCGCATTATCATAGGTGTATTGATATCTCCTTTGTTCTGCATCTCCCTGGGAGTTCCATATAACTCCACGCAATTGCCCATTAAAGCGGGCAGCATTACTAAAATTGGTTCCTCCTGCATCTGCATAACTTAAATAAATTCCAAAGAAATTGCCCCATTTATTGTAATCTACCTTTTGTGCATAATCCTTGTTGATTCCTATTAGCCGTCCCTGTACATTATAAGAATACTTAAGATACTCCAGTCCGCCACCAGCAGGACCAATCCCACTAAAGTGTTCCGCATAGAATGGATCCAGTCGCTTTCCACCAACTCTGCCCAGGTCATCATAATTTAGCTGACTGATCACTTTCCAGGCATTCGTACCAAACTTTTTCTCCTGGCTAGCTACCCGACCAATTAGGTCATAGTTTAACTTGGTTAAGATGTAATAATTATTGTAATCACTTCCCGCAACACTGTGTTTAGAGGCATTTGCCAACAAGCGACCATCCCATCCATATTGATTGGTAGAGACATCCGTACCACCTTTTATATTCGTGCTTAAGGTTTGTATTTCCGAACCATTTTCATCGAAATAAATGGTGGTCATTAAATAAGTAGTGGTACCCAGAATCAGTGTTTTTTTCCCAGTACTAAATCCATTTAACCGATTTGATCTGGTAATCGGCAATACTTCAGAACCAGCCGGTACAACAGCAGCAGTGGTAGCGGCAGTAGCATCAAATGCCGCGGCATTCGGAAAACTATAATTATCGTAATAGTTGGTGGTGAGAACGGTACAGATAGATGTATTGGCCAACTGTGCGGTGGTAACAATTGGAATTAGTGTCGTATTTGCCTGACTAGTTAAAGCAGCCCTTGTAGATGTAGTTCTGTACAGTGTGGTAATATGAATTCTGTCTAGTTCATCATAGGTATAGGCCGTCCATTCCGCGGGTGATTTAAGACGCTGATTGCCATCCTGCGTAAGCACCAGGCGATCCCTCAGATCATAGATCATATACAACGCCTTTTGACCCGGCTGTTTTTTGTAAATCGTTCTTCCTTTATCATCATAGGCATATACAAAACACTGTTCATTAAATACAGTAGATCCATTGGTTGCACTAAAATTCCATCCATTTGCAGCCAACCACTTTACTCCTTCCGGATTGATTTCACTTCTAAGGCGTCCATAATCATCATACACATAGTATGTACATATCCAACCGGTATACGCATTTGTTGGAGCATCTGCCAACTGCACTTTTTTAAGGATAAGTTGTCCGTTATTATCCAAATAGCTGATTACCTTTTTACCAAGTTCATCGGTATTCTCAATCTTCATCAAGGTATTGGCTGGATAAAAAGACTGGTTACTACTTAAAACAGGCATACTGGCTTCTGTATCTCCGATCACAAATCTTTTCACATCATCAGCAGAAGTATTCAGCAAATAATTAGCACTGTTACCCGCACTGGCTGCCCAGGCAGCACCCGGAGCTTTGCTATTCAACACGCGATTCAACGGAGAGGCATCGTAACCAATCTGGCTATAGGGCGTATTGTCGCTATAGTTGGTTGTATAATAGGATGCTGTAGCAGCAGGCGCATTTGTCTTATACACACCTAAACTGGTAGTGGTTGAATAAGGAAGATTTTCCCTGGTTGACCTCCCCAGATTATCATACTGCGAATATTGAACAATATCACCCCAGGTACTGCTGCCTGAAGCAGGTGTGGCCACTCCCTTTTCCACAGTCTGTATCGGCCTGCCCAAACCATCAAAATAGGTGGTAGCTACCAACTTTTCTCCAATTGGCATATCATCAACCAACTTCCAACCAGTTTTACCAGACCGAAGGACAGTATGCTCCCGGATATAGGTCATATCCTCCCAATTAGCGCTTGCCAGTTCATAGCGTATAACATTGCTGACAATTGTTTCTCCAGGTTTAGTAGCGGTACGCCTATAAAACCTATTCTGAGTTAAAAATTGGCCGGCACTGAACACCAGGTTCTCACTTGTTGCGCCAGAAATATTGGTGAAGGTTCCTTCCGGACTAGTAGCTGTCGACCATTGAAAAGTATAACCCTGGGTAATGGAGGAACTATTTACAGAAACTATCTGATCAGGTAACTGAGCGGGCCCAAATGCATAACGTCCATTTACAGGAACGATATCCATTTTCCCCGATTGAGCTCCAGCTATAAAAGACTGAACCAGGATACAGCAGATCAAAATGATCCTGCTTTTTATATAGAGTTTAAAAGATTGCATACTTATTTAATCTTAAACAGGTTAGCCTTTTTTGTTTGATACAACTTGAATTTATCATCCGCTAATACTTTCTGATACCTGGCATCTCTGGTTTTCTCCACTTCTATAATCTTATTCTTTAAAATTTCCCGATCACCTTTGCCAAATTGCTGATGTGTTTTAATTATATCTGCCTGAATAGTTCTATTTATTTCAAACACCGCTTCGTACTCGATATCCGACAGGCGAAGAGAATCTTTCATTCTATTGGATAAAACCAGGGCATATTCCTGAGCAGTAAAGGTTTTCTGAGAGAACCCATATATCGGAGATAAAATGAGTAGTAGCGAGATGCATATGATATAAGAAAATTTCATTTTACTAATTTTTATGTTTTTACCAAACCTGATCTGGACAAGGCATTGGGCCATATACTGTTCTAACGTATACAAATCCATTGCTGTAGGAATAATACTGGAGACATCTCCACATACCCATCGTACTGTCATATCCATCATTGACAGTCATATAAAGTGTACCTTGTTCACAAACTCCATTAATGTACTGCCAGTGCTCTTCCGGACAGGGAGGATTCGAAACAACGCATCCAAGTGGATTAGTGGGTAAAACTTCCCATCTCAACTGGTTATAAGTAGCACTTGATGGATTCATGTCTTTAAACTGCATTTCGGTTTGACCAGTAGTATTTCCACCGACCGTTTTACAACGCATAGTGGATTCAATACCTTCCCACTGCGCCACAGTTGTTTGTAAACAGGTCCCATTATCGTTTGCATATTTCTGCCCATTTGCATCAATTTCTGTATCGCGTTGATCATTCGCATCTTCAAGACTAATTAAACTGAAATAGACTCGTTGCGGAACGGTATAGGTAACAACACTTCCAACATAACCATAGGTTTCATCACATCCTTCTTTGGTAAAGGACACACTTCTTGCAGTGTTGTAATAAACCGG
>CAZJNY010000293.1:0-4329 GCA_964547405.1 uncultured Flavihumibacter sp.
AACAGGAACGTTATTGCTATTCAGGTTTATTGGTTGGTAAATTATCTCTTGTATTTTTTTGAACTGCAATCGCACCAAAGATGCCTAATAAGAAAGCAAAAGCATAAAATCCTTTCTCGCTTGGTAATAATGTAGCATTCCAAAGCCCTATGATAAGTAAAGCAATAGATAAAATGGTCGCAAACCAGCAAATGTTGTAATAAATGTCTGTTACGGGGTAACCGTCAAGTCTGTCTCTCACACTTTTTTGAAGCGAAACCA
Source organism: uncultured Flavihumibacter sp. (assembly GCA_964547405.1). GTDB lineage: Bacteria > Bacteroidota > Bacteroidia > Chitinophagales > Chitinophagaceae > Flavihumibacter. The sequence goes on from CAZJNY010000293.1 coordinate 262, forward strand.
CAGCGAATAGCCCAAACATTAAAACGGTGAAATAATAGCCTTTTTCATTGAGCGGCATGTCGGATCTCCATAAGCCAATCAGGTAACCAACTATACCTGTACCAAGAGCAACCCAGGATGCTCCTACAAAAGCATTCGACGGTTTTTGAGTCATATCATTCGGTTTAGGAAGGAAAAACTACTCATTAGAAAAGTTTCGTACACTATTCTGCTTCTTAATGTTTTCTCAAGATTTTATTCTGCGCCTGAAAAACAGTAGTTTAGAGAAACAAGTTCCCCTTGCAGAGGCTTCTCACCAGCTTGATGATCCTCCTTTTTACCTGTACAATTTCTACGGGATGGTCTCAATTGTACTACAATGGAAAGGTACTTACCACCGCTAACGGATTAAGCGACAACCGGATTACATCTTTTTATAAAGATGCCACAGGATATATCTGGATGGGTACCAAAAACGGATTAAATAAATACAACGGATTCGGTTTTGAAATCTATAAACCAGGTACAAAAAATTCCATTTCAAATGAAATCATAACATCGATAACAGGGGATAAACAAGGGAATATTTGGGTGGGTACGATGAATGGTTTGAACCGCTTTAATCCTTATACCAATACCTGGACCAACTGGCTGCCCGATAGTTTGGGCAAGCAATCAAACACCCTTCATAATTTCCTCATCTGGGATATAAAGTGGGATGAAGCCGGTATACTATGGATTGCCTGCGACGTAAAAGAATTCACTTCATACAATCCCGCCACCCTTCAGTTTGATTATTATGACTGGCCCGGATTTGTACAATCTATCAGTGGTACTCTGACGCAACCCGGGTATCATGCCATTCAATCTTTCATACAGAAAAATAAAGAGGAGTTCTGGCTGGCCTCCAACAAAGGACTGGTTCACCTCAATACACGAACCAGGAAATTCACTTATATCGGAGGTAACTATTACGCAGATGTTGTCGACATTCAATATGATGAAAGTAGTAAGCAGGTATGGCTTTCCCTGGAAGGGGGTCAGGTATTCCGCTATACCGAACATTCCGGCCGATATGAAGAAATGGTTCCGGAAAAGGAACCCTATCCCTCGGTTTATTTACCTAACAAACAGGAAAAAGAATGTTGGATCGCTTCAGAACGGGGACTGCTAAAAGCAACCTCCGAAACATCCCGGCTGCGGCTGCACCACAACATTCCTTCCTTAGGATTTTCTTTAGCCCCCGGGGGAGTAACCACCGCCTACATGGATGATTCAGGGATCGGTTGGGTGGGAACACCAAATGGGGTATTTATGCAGGATCTGAATGCGACTTCCTCTGCTTTTCTCCCTTTAATTGAAATCCCGGATAAAGAAGGAACCAACCGGATGGGTGGTGTATTTTTTGATGAAGCGACCAGCCTGTATTATGTCTGTAGTGCCGATCCTGCCGGCTTGTTTGTACTGTCAGGAAAAACAGGGAGCATCACCTCCATCCGTAAAGATGCCAGGGGAGCAGCTCTCCCACCCTGCTTCGCAGTAAAAAAAATCAACAACCAGCTATGGCTGATTACCCGCGATCAGCTTTACCGGATAAAACCGGATCAGTCACTACAGCTTTTCCCCACACCGCATGATGCCGGTTTTCCCATTTACCGGGATCTGGAAATGGATAAGGATAGCCTTCTCTGGATTACTTCCTTCAACAAAGGGGTAATTCTGTATGATACCCGAAAAGAAATTTTCTCGCAACTTACAATCAAAGGTGCCGAACGATTATCAACTGCCGGCACATCACTTGCCTTTGATTCCATGGGGCAAAAAATGTGGCTTGCTTCCTACGGAAATTATCTGTATGAATACAGTTTCCGGAACAAAACTCTGGTGCCTTACTATGAAAAGGATGGCCTTCTGAAATATGCCAGTCTGAACCTTGTACATGATATCGAACTGGACATGGAAGGCCGGCTATGGGCAGCAAGTAATGCCGGAGGTCTTTACCGGTACAATCCCGGAACCAGTTATGCCGCTGCTTTTTCCCAGTTTGATATGCGAAACGGACTGTCTCATAATCAGTTTATTTCAATTGCCAAAGGTGAAGACTCCCTGCTATGGTTATTGTCAGAAACAGGTATTTCCTATATACACACGAACCAGCCAGCGCTTGAACATACCGTTCAAAATGTTCAGTCCATTTCTTCCTATGGCTCAGATCCCCGTTATCCTCATCCTATCTTCTATAATAAATTAAACAAAGAACTGCTGGTTGCCGCAGCAGGAGGATTATTGTTTTATTACCCGCAATCATCCGTAAACAATGCCAGCTTCCCGATAATCGTGAGAAAGGATTCAGGTAGTCTGCACAGTTTCAGTTTTGATGCCCTTTATTATGGAATACAGCCCGTACATTTCGAATACCAGTTGGAAGGCTTAGCTGATACCTGGACTAAAACCGATGGAGGGAACCCAATATTTTTTCAAAATCTTTCGCATGGTGATTACCATTTTAAGGTAAGAGCTAGAGATCAGGATGGACAGCTTCTGGCAACCGGAAACACGGTTAGTTTCACAATCTCTCCACCTTTCTGGAGAGAACCCTGGTTCCTGTTGATGTTACTGGCAATTTCCGTTTGGATACTTTTCAAACTGATAGAACCACTTCAGCAAAAAGTGAAGGATGAAAAAATACTGAATCAATTTGCCACTTCCCTTTATGGTAAAACAAGTATTGACGATATCTTCTGGGATATTGCTGTGAACTGTATTCGTTTACTTGATTTTGAAGATTGTGTAATCTACCAGATTGATACAAACAGAAATGTATTGGTACAAAGAGCCGCAGCCGGACCGAAAAGTCCGCATTTATCCAGAGAAATCATTAATCACCTTGAAATCCCGGTAGGAAAAGGTATTGTTGGTACCGTAGCAAAAACAGGCAAAGCAGAACGGATTGGAAATACGGATCGTGATAGCCGATATGTGGTAGATGACCAGCGCCGTTACTCGGAAATTACCATACCCATCTGGGTAGATGGTCAGTTATTCGGAATTATCGATTCAGAGCATTCTCAAAAGCATTTTTTCAGGGAACGCCACAGCAGGCTTCTGAAAAATATTGCCCAGATCTGCGGCGAACGAATATCCAAATACCTGACAGAAGAACGTTTGAGAAGTAAAATTTCGAGAGACCTGCACGATGAAATGGGCTCCACGCTCACCAGCATAAATATATTAAGTAAGGTGGCAATGGCCCGCGACGAAGAGCGATCTGAAGTACTTGAATTTCTTCGTAAAATCAAGGATCATTCCGGTAATATGATGGAAAGCATGAGTGATATCATCTGGGCAATTAATCCGGCAAATGACAGTCTTGAAAAAGTGTTGATCAAAATGAAAGAGTTTGCGGCAGAAATGCTTGAACCTGCTGGTATCAATTACTATTTTGATACCCGTGATTTTGCGAAACAAGCACTTCTCAACCTGGAAGAGCGGAAGGATCTGTACCTGGTTTTTAAGGAAGCCATCAACAATATTGTGAAATACAGCCAGGCTTCCGAAGTAACAATTCTGCTTCGGTTTGATAAGGAAGTTTTGAGTCTGACCATCATTGATAATGGTATCGGCTTTGATACCACTGTTCCGGGAACAGGAAATGGAATAAGCAACATGAAAAGCAGAGCCGCAGCAATGGGTGCAGCCTTTCATATAGAATCAATACCCGGAACCGGCACCAGCATATTCCTGAAAAAAACAATCACCTGATAAGGGTATTTTAGGCTGGTGGGAAAACCTTAGTTTGCACATCAGCCAATATATGAAAACAGCCATTCAGATACTTATTTATGAGGATAATGTTCTCCTAAGAGAGAGCCTTACCAATTTGCTTGCACTCACCGGTGAATACCAGGTATTGGCAAGTTTTCCGGATTGTACCGATGTCGTGAACCAGGTTAAGTTACTTAATCCGGATGTTATCCTGATGGACATTGATTTACCCGGTATTAATGGCATTGAAGCTGTTCAGCTCATTCGCAAATTTGATCCGCAGGTGCAGATCATCATGCTTACTGTTTTTGATGACAACTCCCA
>CAZJNY010000294.1:0-4246 GCA_964547405.1 uncultured Flavihumibacter sp.
AGAACCATCCTGCTATTTACGCCCGCTGGTGAGTCGCATGAAATTTCACTGTTATTTATGCATTACCTGCTCAAGCTAAACGGCAATAGCTGCATTTATTATGGAAAAAATGCTGCGCTGACTGATTTGAAAGCTGTTTGTGAAGTACATAAACCCTCTCATCTTTTTTTTCACCTGATTACCCATCTTGATACCAATCCCCTTTCTTTTTACCTGGAAGAGCTGATGCAGTCCTTTCCCGATCAAAAAATCATAGGCGCCGGACCTGGATTGGAGAACAACCTGCTTCCCAGCAGTGAGGCGTTTACCTGGTTGAAAAATGAAAAGGAAATGCTGCAATTCGCAACTGGTTACCAGGGTTAACTCCTGGGAACAACATTGTTGATCACATCCTCTTTCAGGATAGTTTTTCCGGAAAGTATCACCAGTCTTTCCACTACGTTGCGCAGTTCCCGGATATTGCCCGTCCAGTTGTAATCCCGCAATGCTTCAAGCGCATCGGCCTCTATTTCTTTTTTGGCAATTCCGTATTCGGCACAGATGTTTTCGAGGAATTTATCTGCCAGCAAGGGAATATCATCTCTCCTGTCGTTAAGAGAAGGTACATGTACAAGAATGACACTTAGGCGGTGATATAAATCGAGCCGGAAATTTTTCTCTTCTACTTCTTTAAGCAGGTCTTTGTTGGTTGCGGCTACCACCCGTACATCCACTGAAATTTCTTTATCTCCTCCTACCCTGGTTATTTTTCCTTCCTGCAGGGCTCTCAACACTTTTGCCTGTGCAGACAGACTCATGTCGCCAATTTCATCCAGGAACAAAGTGCCGCCACTGGCCTGTTCGAATTTTCCGATACGTTGTTTAATGGCTGACGTGAAGGACCCTTTTTCATGACCGAATAATTCACTTTCGATCAGTTCACCGGGGATTGCTGCGCAATTCACTTCTACCAGCGGACCAGTGGAGCGATTGCTTTTTTCATGCAGCCAACGGGCTACCAGTTCCTTACCAACACCATTTTCGCCGGTAATCAAAACCCGCGCATCAGTGGGTGCAACTTTTTCAATGGTATCCTTAATGCGCTGGATGGCAGGTGAATTCCCAATCATTTCCTGTACTTTACCAACCTTGCGCTTCAGTACCTTGGTTTCTGTAACCAGTGATGTTTTATCCATCGCGTTACGCAGAGTGATCAGTAAACGGTTGAGATCCGGTGGCTTTGAAATATAATCGAAAGCTCCTTTTTTTACAGCTTCTACTGCTGTTTCAATGGTGCCATGGCCGGATATCATGATAATCGGAATATCCGGATTGGCTTCTCTGGCCTTATCCAGGAATTCAATTCCATCCAGTTTGGGCATTTTAATGTCACAGAGTACCACATCATAGCTCTTCTCCTTAAATTTTTTCAGTCCTTCTTCCCCGTCTGATGCTTCTTCTACTTTATATCCTTCATAGGACAATATTTCGCCCAATGTTTTGCGGATGGCTCTTTCATCATCGATGATTAATATCTGGGACATGTTAAAATCTGTTTATTATGTAAAAGCAGGTATGTAATCGAAAGGTAATTGTATCTCAACAGTATCAAAAATACCGATTAATGCAATTGCCCCTGATACTGGCAATTATTTTGCCATTTTTTCAAACCGCAGATCAGTCCCGAAAGATTCAATCAGTTCCTGTTCCCCCGGGATTTAGCAGGGTACAACCAGGTCAGGGTAGCTTTGCTGATTTCATACATAAACTTGAACTCAGGGAAAACAGGACCATTTATTATTACAATGGACAACCGAAACCCGATCAACAGGCCTGTTATGCAGTTTTAACCATTCCGGTCAGGAACAATCCAACGCTGCAATGTGCCGATGCCGTACTGCTTATCCGCGCAAGCTGGTTATTTGAACAAAAGAATTTTAACGAAATCCGTTTTTTGGCAACCGATGGCAGCTGGCTCATTTATAGCGATTGGTGCAAGGGGGTCCGTTATCAATTAAGAGGGAACCGGTTACTAACGGTTAGGGATGGTGGAAAAATTACTGCTCCTGGCAAAAGAGAAAACCTGGATGCTTTTATGCAATTGGTTTATGCCTACTGCGGAACGGCATCCTTGTCAAAGCAGTTGAAAAAAAAGACAGGTTCCGGTTCTCCGGAGGTGGGAGATGTTTTTCTTCAACCCGGGCATCCGGGACATGTAATGCTGGTGGCTGATCTGGCAAAGAATGCAAAAGGTGAAACTGTTTTTATATTGCTCCAGGGGTTTATGCCGGCACAGGATATTCACCTGACAAAATCACTGCAAACTAAGTACCCGCAACCCTGGCAAGGCTATACAGGCGGACGATTGGAAACGCCGGAATGGAGTTTTCCTCCAGGAAGTCTTTATCACTGGTAAAGTGGAAACGCTTCGTATTTGTACGAAAAAAATCGGGTAGATCTGTGATTGACAAAAGGTATGCAGGTGTGTATTTTTGAAGTATCCAATATCCTAAAATATCCACCTATGGACAAATTACGTCACCCTTTGAAAAACACGCGCGAAATCAGCGTATGGCAACTGACCACGAAACTGATTCTGCTTGCCGGCGTATTAATGGCTTACTCTTATTGTTTCCTGCTAACTGTGGGAAGTATGTTGAGGTGAGATGTGAGACGTGAGATGTGAGATGTAAAAGCCATTTAATGGTACTGCCAGAAAAAATTTAAAACCCGCAGAAATCTTTGTTCCTGCGGGTCTTTTTTTCTCCTTTCACTTCTCACGTCTCACGTCTCACATCTCACGTCTCACCTTTCACCTTTCACCTTTCACCTTTCACTTCTTCATATACATTACTTCTTTTACCAGCTTCACGGTTCTTGCAACATCCGGTAACGCAGCAGCAACCAGGTTGGGTGCATAGTGGAGCGGTGCATCGGCAGCGGTGATCCGGCGGATCGGTGCATCGAGGTAATCAAATCCTTCTTTCTGAATACGGTAAGAAATTTCTGATGAAATGGAAGCAAATGGCCATTGCTCTTCTACAATAACCAGACGGTTGGTCTTTTTCACACTTTCCAGAATCGTCATCCAGTCGAGCGGACGAATGGTTCTGAGATCAATTACTTCCGCCTGTACTCCTTCTTTTTCCAGTTCGGCAGCGGCACCCAGGGCCACTTTCATCATTTTGTTGAAGGAAACGATCGTAACATCAGAACCGGCTTTTTTGATATCCGCTTTTCCAAGGGGGATATAGTATTCCTCTTCAGGAACTTCCGACTTATCTCCGTACATCAGTTCAGACTCCATAAAAATTACAGGGTCTTCTTCGTAGCGGATAGCCTGTTTCAGCAAACCCTTGGCATCATAGCCATTGGAAGGAGAAACCACTTTGATACCGGGAATATTGGCGTAATAACTTTCAAAAGCGGTGGAGTGCTGGGCGCCTAATTGTCCGGCTGATCCATTGGGACCGCGAAACACAATCGGACAGGAAAGCTGGCCACCACTCATTGCGAGCATTTTGGAGGCGGTATTCAAAATCTGGTCGAGTGCCAGTACGGCAAAGTTCCAGGTCATGAACTCCACTACGGGACGCAGTCCATTTTGTGCGGCACCAACCGCAACGGCTGCAAATCCAAGCTCCGAAATCGGAGTGTCAATTACACGCTTGTCACCAAATTCATCAAGCATGCCCTGGCTCACTTTATACGCACCGTTGTATTCAGCTACTTCCTCTCCCATCAGGAATACGCGGTCATCGCGACGGAACTCTTCATTCATAGCTTCGCGCAGTGCTTCTCTAAATGCAATTGATCTTGCCATGCTTTACTTTTTATAAGGAGTGGCAAATTTATTGGTTACACTCCAAATGCGCAAAAATTACCCTATAAATGCCAAAAGCCCCGATTTCGGGACTTTTGGTAGTTATAGAAAATCTTAGCGTTTGAATTTTTCAGACAGGTTATACCGGTCTTCCACCAATACTTTCATTTTCTTCATTGGAAGTCGTTTGTAGCTCTCCAGGTAGTCTGTTGTCAGGCGCTCCGATTCCCGGGTGGCGGCCCTGAAACTGCCTGTAGTCAGGTATTTCATCGCACTGGCCAGACAATCTTCGGTCAGATCGCCCCAGGCTTTGTCGAGGCCATCCGGTACCTGGCTTTCCGGTATGAATCCGTTGAAATAGCTGCCCTGGTTATTGCTGTTAACCGTACGGAAGCTAACCGGAAGAATATACCAGTCTCCGAGAGGAATCGGGAAATAACCTAC
>CAZJNY010000295.1:0-4227 GCA_964547405.1 uncultured Flavihumibacter sp.
ACGCTGGTAATTGTAAACGTTATAAGGTCAATACCGAATTGTGCAAAATATGGTTTTAAGAATGGAGTAATTTTTTTGCCAAGTTCGGTTATGTTGCCGGCTACATCTTTAACCGAAATATTTTCCTGAGCTAAAACTTCTCCAAATTTGGGCGCTATAAAATCTCTTAATTCGTGTTGTAATTCAAAAATGGTAAAGGTTTTATAGGAACCTGCATATTGACGAAAGAATGTTTCAAAGTCTTTTATCTGAATATCAAAAGTTCCAAAAGCACGCACTCTGATTTGTCCAAACTCGGGGTCACGCATCATAATTGGAGCAGGTGTTCCCCATTTATTATTTACAAACTGCCGGGTATTTACAAAATAGATATCAGCTTTAAATGGGCTTTCAAAGCCATATTTCCAACCTTTTAGCCGACTTAAAATAGGAATATTTTCAGTGCTTAATGAATATAATCCTGGTTGAAAAACATCTGCTAGTTGTCCTTCGTTTAAAAAGACAGCAATCTGGGATTCCCTAACCGTAAGTTTAGCTCCATTTTTTATTTCTTTGTCTTCATCGGCATATTTCCACAGCAACAGGTTGGGATCTGGAGTTGTAGCTTCTATAATTTCTATAAATGGTAATTTCATATTTTTCTTTTAACGGTTCATTATTATTGTTATTGTAGTAATTCCGCCAACGTTTGAATGTTTTCGAAAGCTGGAAATTTATTGAATGTCTGGCCTGATACTAATACATATTTGGTAAAATTTTACTGAAAATAAGAACTAAAGCAGAATACTTACCTCAATTAAAATCAACTTATTGAAGCCTCAGATTTTAATTAATTTGAGAGTGACATTAATCTCTTTCAGCTTTTGCGGAAACATCACAGAATCGAGAGGCACTGTGATAAAAGATTGCAATGAGTCAGCTTGGTGGTAACGATTTTTCAATGCTGCATGTCCACGAACTTTATCGATAATCCAAAACTGATAATTTTGACTCTATCTATAAGGTTTCGATTTTGCAATGATCCATCTGGAATCGTAGGCAATCTCCACAACTGTCATCCGAACGATTTCAATCCCTGATACTGCGCAATCTTCCTTTGAGTAAATTATTCGCCTATCAATTACATCATATTCCGAAAGTCTAAAGTCCTGCCCTAGTTTGGCTTCTTTAGATGAAAAGCACGTTCCACAACCATATAATATTACTCACGTAAAAATCATGAGGATAGAAATTGATCTCTTCATACTAATATAAATAGGAGTCTTTTATAATGAGGGGTCTCTCAAATTGCGGCAAACCCTTGTTAGCGGCTGGCATTTTCATTTATTCCAATATTTCTTCATTAATAAAGTCATACTGATTGTCAATTAGTTTCTGCAGATATTCTTCAAAACTGTCAGCAATAACACTAAATTCGTCTGGGTCGTGCAAAAATCTTACTACTTGACCTTTTGTCCCTTTTTCAGAAGGACTGAAGTCTATAAATAATTGCGAAGTTCCACCATTATTCATACAGTCTGAAAAATGAAGCCATTTTAATGATTTTGGTTGGTCTGTAATTTTTTCGTCTATCTCTACTTCTTCATATTTTCTTTCAATATAGTCTGAATAGTATTCAATTGCTTGGTTCTGATTTTCTATGATTTCTTTTGAGGATAACAAATAATATGGATATTCATCAACATCAGAACCAAGAAAATACAATGTAATTTCTTCTTCTTGATATTCTCTCCAATAAGTTCCGTCTACAAATTCAAGCAGACTTATCAATGATTTGGGAACTTCTGGATATATGGATTTAATTTTCTCAATATCTTCTTTTGTTGCACCGTGTTTTATTTTTTCAAAATGTTCCCAAGTTTCCTTTCCACCATTGTCAAAATATGCTTTTTTAAGTCCTGTTGTGTATTGTTTTACTATTTCCATTTACGTATTGATTTGTATGTTGTTTTTGGCTGGTAGGCTTAAACTGAAGCTATGCTGTTAAGTCTTCCTTGCAAACATCCATTTAAAAAGTCCAGCAATAAGGTTTATAATAAAAATAAGTTGTCCGGACAACAATGCAAGTATTATTATGCTTATCCCTTTTGTAAATATTGAATAATTATCAAATGAATTCCAGCCATTGTAGTCATAATATTTTCGCGGGGTTTGGTTCATATAATTGTCGCCAAATATAAGTACCAATGCAAACAGGAGTAAAGTCAACATGGTGATAATAACATGTGTCCATGTTAGTGCCTTTGAGTACAATATTTTATTTGTCAACAAGTACAGTGTCCACACAAACAATGCTAGTACTGTTAACGACCAAAATATATGAGTATGTGCAATTACGACGTAAGTGTCGTGTAGATGGATGTCGATCGACTTGTTATCTTTTAAAATTAAAAATGAATTCAGAATAAAAAAAAGTCCTGTCAATAAAAGTAAGTTTTGAGGTTTCTTCTTCATTTGTAGAATGTGTTCGGATCTAATAGCAGACAACGTTGATGTGTTTGTGTTGCCAGGGCCATTACTAACGTCCAGCCCGGTTCAGCCGATTATTTATGTTTAAAAGTCCAAATTTTGTCTTAGCCCCCTAAATGACTGGACTGAATTTAAAATCAGTTAAGTACATTAAATTTAGGGTGTCATGAAAAAAACAAGACGTGTTTGGAGCATTGAACAAAAGCTTCAAATCTTCCAAGAAGCTGCCCAAAATGGGCCTACGGAAACATTTCGTAAGTATAATTTATCGCCATCACTTTTCAATCGCTGGAAGAACAGCTTTGATGCGAAGGGCATTGCTGGAATAAAAGCAAAATCTACGCAAGTAGATCCAGCTGTAAAAGCATTGCAACAGGAAAATGAACGGCTGAAGCGAATTATTGCCAATCAGGCATTGGAATTAGATTTTAAAACGGAGCTTTTAAAAAAAAGCCATTAACCCTGCAGGAGATTAAATCCTGCATTAAGCTCTTTGAAGGAAAAATCGGTATTACTAAAATGCTTCAATGGACGGGCATTGCTAAGAGTAGCTTTTATTACCAGACCACCGTGGGTAAGCAAGGCAGAAAGCCTTCCACGCATACACGCTTGGAAACAGGTGAGTGCGTCAGCAATGAAAGTGTGGTTATTGCTATAAAGTTCATATTGGGCATTGAGTTTGTTGATTACGGTTATCAGAAAATGACAGTGGCACTCCGTGCGGACGGATTTATTATCAATGAAAAGAAAGTATATCGACTCATGACGGCAGCAGGTTTACTCTACAGCAGCAAGATTGGTTATAAGTCCGGCAATCGGAAATTTGTTCAGTTCTACACGCAGCAGGCAAGTGCACCGATGCAGCAACTATGTATGGACATAAAGTACCTGTACATCCATGGAGCCGGACGAAACGCCCTGTTGTTAACGGTACTGGATGTGTACAGTCGCCGTAATCTGGGGCAACTCCTATGGTGGCAGATGCGCAAACACCAGGTAAAATGGTTGTTGGGGCAAATTTTGGCAAAGTATAAAGTGGAAGGCATTACACTGCGCAATGACAATGGAAGCCAATTTATTGCCACCGTAATCCGGGAATATTTGCAGGAACAGGGTGTTAATCAGGAGTTCACGCATGTAGCTACCCCAGAGGAAAATTCATTTATTGAGGCCTATCATTCCTTATTGGAGCGAACCATCGAACAACGGTATGAGTTTGAATCTATCTATGAGGCTGGGCTGGTGTTGAACCGATGGAAAACCTTTTACAATGAGCAGCGTATACATGGAACCTTGGGTAAACGAACACCTATGCAAGTCTGGAATGAACATTTTAGCTCAGTTGAACCGCCTAGGCCACCACTAGCCGCAAAGCCGGAGGAAAAGTCAAGGCCGGCGATTGAGGGCCAGGTAGCGCCAGCCATCGCCGCTCCGTATAGCCTTTACTTTTCTGGAGGCGGGGCTACCTTTGCTGAGCGCGGTGAAAGGCACAAAAATGGTCTAAGCAACATAGATCTTTTGTCCAGTTTTTAGGGGTTTAAGACAAGTAGTTACTTTAGCGAATAAAAAATTCACTTTCGGATTATTTTATTCAGCAGGAGAGTGGTTACTTTAAGTGATAACCAATCCTATTGAGTATGGAAAATTCCTATTCATATAATAAACAATACCTGGTAGATGCCTTCTGCCGCGGGGATGAAAAGGCGCTTGCTGATTTATACGAGGATTTTCATCCCACGCTTAGCTATTATGCTTATA
>CAZJNY010000296.1:0-4222 GCA_964547405.1 uncultured Flavihumibacter sp.
CTTCATATTAAAGGGGAGTATGGGAGCCGTTTCACCCTTAAGTATAAAATCCGGGAAACGGATGGTTTCAGTATCCAGTTGTAAAGACAATTGAACCATCTTTTCGGGCATGGGTACCCGCACCTGGGCATTGCATAAAAACACAAATCCCGATTGGTCTTTTTCCCTGACAACATATCTTAGCCCCTGCGTATCTAACTCATGCTGAACCGGATTGGCGGGCCGGATTACCCGCATGGGAGCAAGGTCTGAACCAAAATCGCGCAGAAAATGATGCAGGGCAGTCAGGTGATGATAGGATTTTCTCAGCCAGCCAAACTCTGCAACCGGTGCCTGAAAATCATAACTCTCCGGGTATCCGGGTTCTTTTAAGCCAGGACTTTGGGTACCTCCTGCAAACATGTAATAACCGATCAGGTTCATGCCTCGCCCAATCTGGTTCTGCAAATGCGCTTCTACTACTTCAGGTTCTACAACGAACCGGTTGGCATAGGTCATCTGACTACCAGCTCCCTGTTCACATAAACCTCTTGGAAAGAGGTCCACATCATAATAGAGTTTTCCCAACGCGTCGGACATGATCCACTGATCGTTGGCATATAAAAAATCCTTGGTAGCCTTACCGCCATTGGGTTCCCATCCCCGATAGGGATAAGCACCCTGAAGCGGAATAAATTCCAGTAACCGATCCTGAAAAACAGTGTTGGCGGTAATCGTCCAGTAAACCGGCCGGATACCAGCTTTGATGGCAATTTCTTTGAGGCGATGTACATGTGTGCTATCGCCCTGTGCATATTCGTTTTCAATTTGAACACCAATAACAGGTCCACCTTCAGAGAAGAATGCAGATTTAGTTTGTCTGCCAATTTGATCAAACCAACTGGTAACTTCTTTTATATAAGCAGGATGATTGCTTCGCTTTCCCTTCATGCTGTTAATCCAGGAGGGATGGCCACCATATAATTGTTCTCCATGGCACCAGGGACCAATGCGCAACCAGACCAGCATGTCTTCCTGTTTGCACAAACGCAAAAACTGCTGCAGATTTTTACGGTTCTCCCAGGTAAACTGTCCGGGTTGCCATTCATGTTCATTCCAGAAGACATAGGTAGCTACAATTGAGATACCGGAGGCTTTCATTTTACGGATCGTGGAAACCCATTGAGCAGGAGGAATGCGATTGTAGTGGAGTTCACCCATAACTGGATACCAGGGTTTACCATTCCGGATAAAATAACGGTTATTAACGGAAAGGCTGGTACCATTAGGAGCATTGCCACTGAAAGGCAAGGGCTTCAACAGATCTGGTACAGTTCCCTGTTGGATGCGTATGGAATAGGATTGAGAAAAGGAAGGTGCAACACAACTGATGCACACTGCCAGTAAAACAATAAATTTTGTCATAATAAGCGCTCTGCTACAAAGACAATCAAGCGGGCGATTAGGGCTAGTTGCAATCAGGATAAAAATTTCAGTAACAGCCAAACCAGCAAACTGGAAACATAACTCTTCATATAGGTTCGAATAGAAAACAGGGCAGCCTTCATGTGGTTTTTAACCGTATTCAGGCTAATACCCAGGTTGCTGGCAATTTCTTCCTGTTTCAGGCCTTCGTTGCGGCTAAGCAGGAACACTTTTTTTTGCTGGGGCGGTAATTGGTCGATGGCTTCCTGGTAAATTTTGGAATATTCTTTATGGATGAGTGCATCATCAATGGAAACGCTATCCGGTTGTTTGGACAACTCAATCCTTCTCAGGGCTTTTTGCTCAATAGCATGACGTTTCAGAAAATTATAGGCACTGTTGCGAACAAGGGTAGTAAGCCAGGCATCAAAATTTTCAATGGATTTTAGCTCGGTTCTTTTTATCCAGATTTTTGCAAACAATTCCTGTGTAAGATCTTCTGCCTGTTCGGTAGATCTGGTTAAGAAATAACTATAGGAATATACTTTTTGAAGATAGAGATCATACAAACGACGGAACGCATCCAACTCACTGTTGGCTACTGACTTCAAGAGTTCAGCCATTTCAAAAGTTGCGGGGTCTGGCATGCAGTCGTTTAGCGGTTGTCCTAATTACAAAACAAAATTAGCGGCCAAACGAGTTCATCGATTCCAATTTATTCTCCTAAGAAGCCTTTTAATTCACCAGAAAATTGCTTAAAAATTTACGCAAACGATTGATTGAAACAAATGAATTACACAAACATCCGGTACTTATGCTTAAGCTCCGAACGGCCCAGTCTTGAAATGGGGAGTTCCCTGTTGGCCACCTGCACACAGCCTTTACTGATACCGCGGATATGCAATTTGCAAACAATAAAACTGCGGTGCACTTTGATAAACAGCTCCGGAGGCAGGTTTTCTGCCAGCACCTGCAAAGGCGTGCTGAGTAAATATTCCCGGTGCACCGTTACTACTTTGGAGAGCTTATTGCAGGACTCGATGTACTGGATCTCTTCCTGAGGAACCAGTTCCCATTTGCCTGCAGTACGAAATGCCAATTCTTTCATAAGCAACAGATTTATGGTTATTCTTCAATGGGTGTTTCCAGGGAGATCATGCCGGGAAGCCACAGTGCACGTTGACCAGCTTCCACACCCCAGATATTGTATGAATCGTAGCCGAAACTTACATAACCGCGACTGGTAGATAGTGACGCCTGTTCCTCCCCTAATTGTTTGTAAAGAAATTCTCCTTCCAAGGTGGAGGCAAAGGTTTTACTGCCTTCCACCTTAAAAGTTTCACCCGGGCGTTTTCTAACAACAAACCGCGCACTTCCTTTTAGTGTAACCACTCGTTCAAGCGGATCAAATTCTGCCGGATAAATAAGCGTTGAGTTGGGTGATAATTCCACGAGTGTACTATCACTCAGGTATATCAATTTGGATTGATCCTGCGTACTCAGTGTTATCCTGGTCCAGTTAATTTCTGAAAATGGTTTTCCTTTCAACCACTGTTTGAATGGTCCGCCAGGCCAGAAAGCATCCACCGCAGAGAGCAACAAAAATGCATAGACGGGATACAGCAGAATTCGTTTCACCCAATTAACTTTCCGCTTCGGCTTTCTTTTGTACTTATTCAATACCTGCAGCGTTGAAGCACCTGTACCCTCTCTATTGACTTCAAGCAGCAAATCAAAGAAATGGCTGTTGGCTTCGCTTTGATTCAGCCAGGCATCAAGCTGGTCCTTTTGCTGGGGAGTAGCCAGCTTCAGGAAAAAATCCTGCAGCAGTTGGGCAGCCTCGGGACTGAGATCTGCATTTGCAGCAGCGAGTTTGAGTTGATCATTAATGGTAGTCATTTTTTATACATTTTCCGGTATTCAGCCGGGGTGAGTTGAGTTAGTTTATCAAAATTTTCCCGAAAGGTGGCTTCCCGCAGGTAACCACAT
This sequence comes from uncultured Flavihumibacter sp., assembly GCA_964547405.1. Lineage (GTDB taxonomy): Bacteria > Bacteroidota > Bacteroidia > Chitinophagales > Chitinophagaceae > Flavihumibacter. Next base: position 3,394 of record CAZJNY010000296.1, read on the forward strand.
TCCTGGATGATATCACGAATCGATTTATTGGTTTGTACCAGTAAATCCTTTGCCAGCATGATACGCAGGTGATTCTGTCGCTTCGCCATGCCCGTACCAAACTGTTCACTGAATAATTGTTTAAGAGAACATTCATTCAAACCCACGGCACGCGCAATCTGAAGCGTGGTTAAATCCTCCGTTAAATGCTGCCGGATATAATTGTCGGCCAATAAAGCATACTGCCGTAGTAACTGTTTATCCTCATCAACAGGAGCCGGTTGTTCCATCTGTTCCAGCAAAGCCAATAGCAAATGCGACAACTGTACAGCGTACCATTTCTCCAGAAAGCCAAGTGGCGCAGGAGGTTGAAGGATTTCTGCAACAATGGTCTGCATTTTGGCCGTGGGCTGAAAACGTCCGGTTGTAAAAACACCCAGGTCCATACGTTTGACCAGCGGCTCAATGTTGTACAAAAGGAAATGCAGCTTCGCGTGATCGGGCAAACAGAGCTGGAAAAGACGCGATCGAAATAAACAGCAGGTACCAGCCTGGAGCGACCAATCATCCTCTCTGGTACGCAAGCCAACAGCACCTTCTGTAACAAGCAACAGTGTTAGTGCATCTGATTCCTGTTCCTGATCGAGCACCACTGCCTCCTTACATGCAAAGGAATACTGAAGCAACGGGCCATCCGCTGTAGCATATTCCTGTAGGTTTGAAGTCGGGGTTAACAAGTGTGATGATTTAAGGTGATACAATGCTAAAAACAGATCTGCATACGGGCAAACAATTGGAAGGGAAATTTGCGTTGGAAACCAAGGTTCCCGAAAGCGTCGAAAATATTCCC
>CAZJNY010000297.1:0-4168 GCA_964547405.1 uncultured Flavihumibacter sp.
CGACCAGTTTTGCCAGCATGGTAATGGGGATGCTGGTAATTGAAGATATTGTGGCGGTGCTCCTGATGGTATTGCTTTCCACCGTGGCCGTCAGTCAGCAGTTCTCGGGAATTGACCTGATGATCGAAGTGGTGAAACTGGTCTTTTTTCTTAGCCTCTGGTTCCTTTTTGGCATCCTTGTAATTCCGAGTTTTTTCAGGTGGGTCAATCGATGGCTCACTAATGAAACCCTGCTGATCATCTCCCTTGGAATGTGTTTAGGCATGGTGATACTGGCCACGTATGTAGGTTTTTCTGCTGCCCTGGGCGCGTTTATCATGGGCTCTGTATTGGCAGAAACCACCCAGGCAGAAGATATTGAGCACCAGATGCAACCGGTAAAAAACTTGTTTGGTGCCGTATTCTTTGTATCGGTAGGCATGCTGATTGATCCTGCCCTGTTGTGGGAATACCGGATCCCTGTGCTGATTATTACCCTCGCGGTTATCGTTGGTAAAACCCTCAATATCACCATTGGTTCCTTTATTTCCGGCCAGCCCTTAAAACAAAGTATGCAGGCGGGTATGAGTATGTCGCAGATTGGTGAATTTTCCTTCATCATTGCAACACTTGGGGTGAGCCTGGGTGTTACCTCCGATTTTTTATACCCGATTGCAGTTGGAGTATCTGTCATCACTACCTTCTCAACGCCTTTCATGATCAAGGCAGCGCTTCCATTATATAAATGGATCGATAAAACATTACCACCCAAATGGAGAAACCGCCTGAACCGATACAGTTCGGGAGCCCAACAGATTCCTGCAGATGCCGACTGGAAAATGGTTTTCCGCACCTATTTTTATATCATCGTCCTGAATTCGGTAATTATCCTGGCCACTATTTTTCTGGCTGTGAAATTTGTGGATCCCTGGCTCGTAGAATTGTTGAAACAGCCTATCACTGCACATGTGCTTACTGTGATACTGACCCTGCTGGTATCTTCCCCCTTTATCTGGGCGCTCACCATTAAAAAATTACAACGGGGCGCGTATACCAGTCTCTGGTTGAATGAACAGGTCAATCACGGACCGTTGGTGATGGTTGAAATCCTTCGAAATTTACTGGCTGTTTTTTATCTGTTTTTGCTGTTGAATCAATTGTTCTCGGTGGTGATCGCACTGGTGGGAGCAGTTGTGGTATTAGCTGTGGTGTTATTTATTTTCTCCAAACGCCTGCAGGCTTTTTATGCCCGTATTGAACGGCGTTTTATGACGAATCTCAACCACCGGGAAATGGTTGCCAACACAGGAGCATCAAGCACCCTGAGTCCCTGGGATGCCCACCTGGCTTATTTTACGATCAGTCCGGATGCCAGCTGCCTTGGAAAAGACCTGGAAGCATTGTCCTGGCGGGAGCAATACGGAATTAATATTGCCTCTATCGAAAGAGGGAAAAAAACCATCATGGCGCCGCAGCGTACAGAAAAAATTTATCCCTTCGATAAACTGGCGGTCATCGGAACCGACCAGCAATTACAGACATTCCGTCCCATTGTAGAACCGGAATCCATGCCAATGCTTACCGAGGAGGAGGAAATCCGCCTGATGAAAGTGAGAGTGGATGAGCATAACCAGCTGAAAGGGAAATCCATCCGCAATTCCGGTATCCGGGAAAAAACAAATGGCCTGGTGGTGGGCATTGAGCGTAGTGGTAATCGGATTCTTAATCCAGATTCGCAAACCATATTTGAATGGGATGATATCATCTGGATTGTGGGCGAACGTGAAAAAATTGTAGAACTGATTCAGACAGAGCCCTGATCAATACTGCATTTTTCGGAGTGATGGAGCTTTGAACCAGGTAATCAGCACTACGATCAGTGTCATGCTGCCACCAAAAATAACAGAGGGAACAACGCCCAGGAAACGGGCGGCTACACCACTCTCAAATTGTCCGATTTCATTGCTGCTGTTGATGAACATACTGTTCACACTCATCACTCTGCCGCGCATTTCATCGGGTGTTTTCAACTGCAGAATAGTACCCCGGATCACAACACTGATGCCATCCAGAATACCAGCCAGCAGGAGGGCAGCAAACGAAATCCAGAAGGTTTGGGACAAGGCAAAAACGATGATGCAAATCCCAAATCCGCCTACTGCAAAAAAGAGTTTTTTGCCCTGGTTTTTTTTCATCGGGAAGAAGGTCAGGGTCAGTATGATCAGGATGGCGCCAATATCAGCGGCTGCATTCAGCCAGCCAAAACCAATGGGACCCACCTTTAAAATATCTTTCGCAAATACCGGTACCATTGCTACGAGTCCGCCGAATAAAACAGCAAACAGATCCAGTGTCATGGCACCCAATACTTCTTTGGTGCGAAATACAAAACGAAGTCCCTCCTGCACACTTTCCCAGGTTTTTTGCTGACCGGCTTTTGCGGATGCAGGTTTGGGTAGCAGTTGATACAACGAAAAAAGAGCTATCATTATCAGGCTGCAGACAACCCAGAGGGTTCCTTTAGAATGCACCGAAGCAATGATAAATCCACCTGCTGCATGACCCGTTACAGAAGCAGTTAACCAGATCCCCTGGTTCCAGGTAATGGCATTGGCCAGCAGGGGCCGGGGTACCATTTGCGCAAGTATGGCAGAGAAAGACGGACCTGTAAATGAGCGGATGATTCCCGTGCAGAAAATAATGGCATAAATGCCACCTGTTAGTAAGTTAGACTGACTCGATGCATGAAAATTATAGGCAAGCACCAGCAGGGCGATGGCACAAACCAGGTAGAGCGCAACTCCCTTTAGCAGCAGACTTCGCTTATCAGATAAATCAATGATATGGCCGGCATAGAGTGCCAGTGAAATAGCGGGGATGGCTTCCGATAAGCCTACCAGTCCGATTGCGAATGGATCACCTGTGATTTCATAGAGCCACCAGCCCACCAGTGTAGCCATCATACGGAGCGCCATTATAAAGGTAAACCGGCCGGCCATCAGAAACCTGAATTCCGGCAGCCGCATGCTGGCAAGCGGATCATTTTTTGCCTGTTCAATGGATTGCAGTTCGGTCATACGGCATGGTTAGGGTAGTGCGATGAAATGCTGTCCTTCTTCATACTCCTTTTCCAATGCCTCCATAATGGTTTGCACATGTTTTTCATTGCCCAGGAAATCGGCATTGGACGCATCCACATAGAGCGTTTTTATATTGTGCTGTTTGATATAATGGGTATAGGTTTCCTGAATGGAGAAGAGGTATTCATCCGGAATTTTCTGTTCATAGGACCGATTGCGCTTGCGAATGTTTTTCTGCAGCTTCTGCACCGGTGCATGCAGGTAAATCAGGATTTCAGGCTGTATCATCTGCTGATGAATGATTTCAAACAGGCGCTGGTACAGATGAAATTCCTCTTCCGGAAGATTCACTTTGGCAAAGAGCAGGCATTTGGTAAACAGGTAATCCGAAATGGTGACGGAATGAAACAGGTCTTTGGTATGGATTAATTCCTTTAACTGTTTATATCGTTCTGCCATAAAGAACAATTCCAGGGGAAAGGCAAACTGTCCGGGGTTTTCATAAAACTTGGGCAGAAAGGGATTGTCGGCAAATTCCTCCAGTACCAGTCGCGCATTGTACTGCTTGGCCAGCAAATGGGCAAGCGTGGTTTTTCCGGCGCCAATATTTCCTTCGATCGTTATATAGTGATAGTTCATGTAGTCAGTTTGTGAACAGGCAGGGGGTCCTGGCAATAGTTCAGAAGTTCGCTAACGGATTGTTGAAAAATGGGATGTACCAGGTCGGGTTCCAGCTCCTGCAAGGGCTCCAGGGCAAAACGACGGTTGTGCAGTTCGGGATGAGGGATGGTAATATGGGCCGACTGGTGAATTTCCTGATCATATAATAAAATATCAATATCAATGACTCTCGGTCCATAGCGATCCAGTCTTTTTCTGCCCATCTTTTCCTCAATCAGCAGGAGGGTGGTCATCAGATCGGATGCCGACAAGGCTGTTTGAATAGCGATGGCCTGGTTCAGAAAAGCAGACTGGCTGGTATTTCCCCAGGCAGCCGTTTCGTAAATGGACGAAGATTTCACCAGTTTGCCTGCCAATTGCCCTATGAGTGCGGCTGCCTGTTGAAGGTATTCTTCCCGGTTTCCAATATTCCCCCCCATCAACAGGTA
>CAZJNY010000298.1:0-4160 GCA_964547405.1 uncultured Flavihumibacter sp.
ACTATTATATTTTTGAATGGGGCGAAGATCAAAGAGGCTGTTGCGTGGCATTGGGTTATGTATCCTTATACAACCACAGTTTTGAAAGTAATTGCGAATATGAAATGGATGTGGAATCACAAATGATACGGATCAAAACCATGCGTGCTATTGAAGCTGGTGAAGAATTGTTCATTAATTACAATGGCGACTTCAATGATCCGAAACCCCTCTGGTTTGATACGCGTTGATTACTGCAGGGGAAGGCTGGTTATTACGAGGTTGGCCACTCCTTTCACCTGTGCCTGCACCTGTACATTGTCTTTATTGATAACCAGCCCGGTTAGCCGCAGTTCACTGGTATTGCCCGTCATCTGAATGCCATCCATGATAGTTCTGTTGAGTTGTGTATCTATTTTGTTTTTGTTTTTAAGGTACAGTTCCCGCACATTTATTTTTGCCTGTTGCCGAAGTCCTTCCAGTATCTGACGGTTAAAAAATGTTTTGCCAACAGCCAGCACCAGGCTGGATGAATTCAGGTCATATTCCAGATCCGGTACCTGCAATTGCTGGCTCTCCAGTTCCAGCTCAGGTGTTCCGGTTAAAAACAAAGTGCCTTTTTTGGTTCCGGTAAAACTGATCTTGAAGCGTACTTTGTAGTCATCCAGTCCGGACACTTCAACTCCGGATATGCGAATTTTTTCTCCCTTTACATCAAACTCCCTTCCCCGCAGGGTTCTTGTCAGCAGGGTATCAATGGTTCTGTAATCGTAAATGGCATTGGTGGTGAGACTGAACCCATCTCCATTCACTACACCACTAAGGGGTGGGAGGTGTCGTGATACGGAAGTGTTTATGCTATCTGAACTGATTTCCGGAAAACAGGAAATGCCGGCAACAAATTTCAGGGTATCGCCTTTCAGGTTGATGGCACCCAGCCGGATTGAATTCGCGTTTAATTTCATGTAGCCATAGGTGCTGAGTGGTATTTTTTTACCGGCTCTTTCTGCCACCGGATTCAATACTTCATCAAAGCGAAGGTCCCGTAAATTCTGATCCACAGCAGCTCCATAAAAATTCACAGAGGCAGCAATGCTGTCCATTACCTGTTGCGTAACATCGTTATTGAAAATCGTAACCGTGCATTTATCGATTGCCTGTACTTTTTCAACTCTTGTACTTGTCTGCAACCGGTAATCCGGCGTAAATTTCAGGTCCGAAACCAACTGGATATTAACCCGGCGCATCGGCTCATCACCAAATCCGCAACTTCCATTAATCCAGGGGGATACCGATTGTCCCAGCACACAGACTGTTTTACTTCCCGCAATCTGGTATTTGCCATTCATGGTCATAGTAACCCGGTTGTTGATGCAGCTAAACTGAAAGCCTGAACGAATGAACTGGTACTTATAGCGAAAATCGCAACCGCTTTGTAAATAGGCGGGCCATCCATCCGAAGTGATAGTTGTTGGGGCCATCTTTTCTGCTTGCTGTAAAAATGGTTTGATGACCACTTTTACCGGAATGTGCAACACCGATTCTGTCAATGGAGGCAGGGTTTTAACGATTGGTGTTGGAACCGGTGCGGCAGCTTTTTTACTGCTTCCGCATGCAGCGCTAAGCAGGAGTACAGGGAATACTGCGAAAAAAAATAGTCGGTTATTCATAGTTGTTATCAGAGGATTTCGTTTACATGGAGACGGATATTTTCAGCAATTTTTTCTGTTGGTACATCATTCGCATCTCCCCCGAACGGGTCTTCAATTTCTTCTGCGATCAATTCGAGGCTGGCGAGAACATAAAAAATAAAAGCGACAACCGGTATAACCAGGTAGCCCATATTGAATACAAATCCTATTGGTAATGTGATCACATAAATAAAGATGAATTTTTTTATGAATACACTGTAGGAATAAGGGATGGGAGTATTCTTGATTCGCTCGCAGGCCCCACAGATATCAGTGAAGGATTGCAGTTCTGCATTTATGGTGATCAGCTGATCTCCGGTAATTACATTTTTGCGATACAATTCCTGCACTCTTTTGAGCATGAGTCCGGCTACCTGGTTAGGCAAGTGCCTTGTCTGGTCCACGGCCAGTTCCGGGTGGTCGATTTCATCCAGTGCAAGCCTTGTTTTTTCGGAGCGAAGATGATCTCTCAGCATACTTGCATACAAGGGTATTGATTTGCGGAAAAAATTCCTTGTTACGGCATCATCCACTGAAAGCATGCTATCCAGTTTTAAGGCCAGGTTGCGGGAGTTGTTGGTTAATGCACCCCATAATTTCCTTCCTTCCCACCAGCGGTCATAGGCTGTATTGGTTCGGAATACCAATAGCATGGAAATCGCAAATCCAAGCAGGCTGTGCATCAGTGAGATTTGCTTCAGGTGGCTGTTTTGCGAGAGTTTTAAAACCTCTACCTCTACATAGGCAACCCCCCAGGAATAAAGGGAAATGAGAAGTATCAAAAAGAATAACTGGCGTACGGTATCTGCTTTGTGAAACTTAAAGAGAACCGATAACCAGTCTTTGGTATTGTATGATATCATTGGTTAGTTTAATTGAGTAGTAAATCGGTACCCACGTAAAAAATCCTGCACTGTCATTTTTTTCTTGCCCTGCAACTGCAGTTCTTCCACCTGTATATATCCATCCGGTGCAGCAAATTTCAAATAGGTGGAGCCATCGGTTTCAAATTGCCCGGGTGATACGGAAGGCGTGGTTCGCTCCTTTCTGGTGCGGAAGATCTTCAGTGTTTTTCCTTCAAAAGCAGTATAGGCGCCGGGGTAAGGAGATAGGCCCCTAACCAGGTTATGAATATTATCGATATGCTGAAACCAGTTAATATGGCAGGTTTCGGTAAATATTTTTGGTGCGTGTTTGGGTTCATGGCCAGCACTCACCAAACCGGTTTGCGGTATTTCATGAATTGTTCCAGCTGCCAATCCTGCAATGGTTTTAACCAGCAGCTCAGCACCCAATACTTTCATACGGTCATGTACGGAACCGGCATCTTCTTCTTCACCAATGGGTAAACGCTCCTGGAGGAGAATATTACCGGTATCTATTTCATGTTGCAGTTTAAAGGTAGTTACCCCTGTTTGTTTTTCGCCATTGATCACCGCCCAGTTAATGGGTGCTGCACCACGGTAATCGGGCAGCAGAGAACCATGTACGTTAATCGTACCCATAGGAGGGCGGTTCCATACCATTTCCGGCAACATCCGGAAAGCAACTACCACCTGCAGATCTGCCTTCCAATGATCAAGTGCTTCCAGAAAATGAGGGTCTCTTAGTTTCTCCGGTTGTAATACCGGAATATTGTGTTCCAGCGCAAAGGATTTTACTGCGCTGGGTTGCAGGTGTAATCCCCGGCCGGCAGGCCGGTCAGGTGCTGTTACCACTCCCACAATGGTACAGCCTGCACGTACCAGCGCATCCAGGGAGGCGACTGCAAAATCTGGGGTACCCATAAAAACGATCCGGAGCGCGTGATAATCCATAATGCAAGTATAGTTAGGTATTAGGGGTAGAGCAGATAGCGGGCACGAATTTTTTTGAAATTTTCCAATCCGGGTGCCCAGCTTGCTTTGATCTCTTCCATTGTTTTTCCCTCTTTAATCTGTTGCATCAGCTGGCTGTTTCCTGCCAGCTTGTTGAAGAAATAGGCAGTTGGTTCCGCATTGGGTTTTCCTATGAAAAATCCTGCTTTGTCAGGGAAGAGCTGATAGGCCTGCAGCAGGTAGTCCAGTTGCAGTTGCTGATCAATTTTTGCAAGTACTGCTTCAGGCGCCGCTGCCAGGTTCCAGCCATAACATAGCTGATCTTTCAGCTTAGGATTTTTTGCGCCTTCTTTGGATCTTGGCGTAAATGCGTACAGATTTTTCGGCAGTGAGGGATGCCCGAAAACCTGAAAGGGATGGTCTGTTCCTCTTCCTTCACTCAACACGGTTCCTTCAAAAAAACAGGTGGAAGCATACCAATAAATGGAGGACATATCCGGCAGATTCGGAGAGGGCTTAACCGGTAACTGGTATTTACTATTGTGTGTATAATTCTTGCAGGGAATCACGGTCAGTTGAAAGCCTTCGGTATTCAGTGCAGGGTTCAGCCATTTTTCACCCAGGAGCATTTTTGCATATTCACCAATGGTCATGCCATATACAACTGGTACCG
>CAZJNY010000299.1:0-4136 GCA_964547405.1 uncultured Flavihumibacter sp.
AATAGTTAACTAAATCGTTAAACTTACCCTACGAATATGTTCCATTTCGGGCAATCTTTTGTATAAAATAGTACCATAGTACTTATTCAAACAAACCCGGTCAGAGCTTAAAGAAGATTTTCTTTTTCGCCAGAAAATAGCAGAGATACCACAAGATAAGCAGGGTAACAAGGGAGGAAAGCAGCGGCTGCTGTATAAAAATGGCAACCACGCCATTTAACCACTGGTGCCCGACGGTTTCAAAAAAGAGGTAAATAAATATGGCATTCATGCCCACAACGGTAAATACCCAGGCATAGCGGTTTATCTGTCTGCTATCGATCAGCCAATATAAAAAGGCCATAAACAATAATACCCACCCACCGGATACCAGCACAAAGGAACCCGTACAAATTCGTTTAATGATAGGTGATAGTCCGGCCAGGTCTGCTGCATATCCCGCCATCAGCAAAACCAGAGCCGCAATTACCAGGTACCGGAGTTTCGCTGCAATCTGGAATCGATTGTCCATAAACAGTTTCCCTGCCAGTACGCCCCAGATGGTATGGGCACTGGTAGGAATAAAATTGACAAATACCCATCCCCCAGAATTGATCTTGCCCATCACCAGCATATCGGTAAGGGATCCAAAATTTTTTCCAATTACGAAGGGCTGATTAAACTCTTCTGTCAGCACGGTTCGGTACAGGATTTCCGAAAGCAGGATCAGCGCTATGCTGACAATTGCCTGGAAGAGGTACGACTTGCGAATGATCAGGTAGGCAATCACCGTTGTAAAAGCAAGCTGGGTAAGCACATTCCAGAGTTCCCAGACCAGCTTACCGCTATACACGCAATGAAGGGCTGTTCCAAAAACAAAGAGTTTGAGTGACCTCAACAAAATATGAGGAAGATTCTCTTTCCAGCTAATCCCTTTTTGCTGTTTAAAATAAAAAGAAAGAAAAAGGGCCGCGCCCGCCATCGTCATAAATCCGGGCTGGATCAGATCCCAGAACCGGAGGCCATGCCAGTCGTGGTGAAAGAACTGCTCCGTAATTCCGGTAAACCAGGTTCCTTCCGCGGCTTCATTCAGCCTGCTGTATAAAGCGGTACTTTCCGCAGCAAGCAGGATCATAATCAATCCGCGCATGACATCGAGGGAGAGCAGTCGTTTGGGCATATACTTCTAAAAAAAATGTAAAACTGTTTAATTTATGCCTGTTTCGGCGAATTCCCAAGAGGCAAACGTTTGTGTTGATTTTTTTTGAGTAATTTTCCGGCGCCAAATGAGCTGGTTGAAAAAAATACGGTTTCCTCTTATACTGTTAGTTTTGCTGACGGTAATTGGCGTTGCTGCCAAAGCCGGCCATGCACCAGCAATAACGGGCAAGCATCAGAAACAACTGCTCAAGCCGCATTCCAACCTTTCTCAAACAGCTTTTCAGTGGGTCAATGCACCTATTCCGGAAAAATCCGATGAATTACTCTTTGTTGAAGAGTCGGAGGACGATCAGCACCACTGGGTTCTCCAGTTAACCAACCGCCAGTTTTCTATTTGTATCAGCATCTTATTTGGTCAACCGGAACCGGGTTTTGAACTGGCTGCTGTACCGGACTCCGGCAACCTTCCAATTACGCTACAATCTACTGGTGAACGATTGAGTTCGCTTCAAATCTTCCGCATTTAATACCTGTCGCCACCAGGTTATCGCAGCAATTACTGCCTTTTAATTTATTGTTTAAATCTCCATTTTACATGAAGCAAATTTTCGTGCTTACAGGTCTGTATGTAGTACTGGCCTGCACCGGATGTGGCCATAAAGCGGAAGAAAAAGAAGCCACCACCCATTTCGTCGTTACCCAACCACTTATCCTGGATACTGTTTTAGAAAGGGAATATGTAGCCCAGATACGTTCCATCCAGCATATTGAATTACGCGCCCAGGAAAGAGGTTATCTCCAGGAAATATTTATTGATGAGGGACAATCCGTAAAAAAGGGACAACTGCTTTTTAAGATCATGCCCCAGTTATACGATGCCGAAGCCCAGAAAGCCAAAGCAGAAGTGGAATACGCAGAAATAGAATACCAGAATACAGAGAAACTGGCTGCATCGAATATCGTATCTCCCAATGAGCTGGCCATGGCCAAAGCCAGGCTGAATAAAGCAAAGGCTGAACTCAATATCAAAAACGTCCACCTGCAGTTTACAAGCATTTATGCTCCCTTTAATGGTATCGTTGACCGCTTCCTCGTTAGAAAAGGAAGTCTGCTGGATGAAGGGGACCTGCTAACACATCTCTCCGACAACAGTCAGATGTGGGTCTACTTTAATGTACCGGAAGCAGAGTACCTGAATCTGTTCAACAACGGTGATATCAAAAATCAGCCGGTTGAATTACGGATGGCGAACCAGCAACTTTTCCCGCAAAAAGGAAAAGTAGAAACCATTGAGGCGGATTTTGATAATGAAACCGGGAACATTTCTTTCCGGGCCACGTTCCCGAATCCAAAAGGGCTTTTAAGAAATGGAGAAACGGGCAATATACTCGTTAAAGAAGCATTGCAGCAGGCCATCCTGGTACCACAGAAAGCAAGTTTTGAAGTGATGGATAAAATCTACGTGTACGTGGTAGATAAAGACAACACGGTTCGTACGCGTGAAATCAAAGTGGGTGCAGAACTGGAAGATTTATTTGTCGTAAATGGCGGATTGAAACCAGGGGAAAACATCCTGCTGGAAGGAATCCGTAAAGTACAGGAAGGCGATAAAATTCAATTCCAGTCAGAAGATCCGAAAGCGGTACTGAATTCCCTCAAATTACCCGTGCAATAATCACGAACCTCAAAACTGAAGAACATGTTTAAAATGTTTATGCAGCGACCGGTACTCGCGATTGTCATCTCCGTGGTGATTATTTTCCTGGGTATTCTGTCGATCGAAACACTGCCTGTTTCGCAATTTCCCTCTGTAGCCCCGCCAATGGTGGTGGTAAACGTAGCCTATCCCGGAGCCAGTGCCAATGTATTGGTGGAATCAGTGCTGATTCCGATGGAAAAAGCCATCAATGGTACTCCCGGCATGAAGTATATGACCTCTGACGCCACCAGTGCCGGTGAAGCCACGATCCAGGTCGTGTTTGACCTGGAAACGGATCCCAGTCAGGCCATGGTGAATGTCAAGACCCGAATTGAACAGGTTATCAACCGGCTGCCACCGTTGGTACAAAGAGAAGGACTGGTAGTAAGCTATACCTCGCCCAATATGCTGATGTATGTGAATGTATTCAGTACCAATAAAAATGTGGATGAAAAATTCGCTTACAATTTTGCCAACGTAAATATCATTCCGGAGTTAAGCCGCCTTAAAGGAGTGGGTAGTGCAAAAATCCTGGGCAGCCGGCAATATGCCATGCGTATCTGGCTGAAACCGGATCGTATGCGGGCCTACAATGTATCCACGGAAGAAGTGATGGAAGCGATGGCGGAACAAAGCATCATCGGCTCTCCCGGCCGCCTGGGACAAAGTACCGGTAAACGATCTCAATCACTGGAATATGTATTAACCTATCCGGGCCGTTACAATAAACCGGAGCAATACGAAGACATCATTGTACGGGCTACTCCGGATGGAGAAATCCTGCACCTGAAAGATATTGCTGAAGTTGAACTGGGCAGCGAGTTTTATGATATCTACTCCAACCTCGACAATCATCCTTCTGCCGCTATTGTATTAAAACAAACTTATGGAAGTAACGCTACAGAAGTAATTAAAGAGGTAAAGGAAAAACTCGAAGAGATCAAAAAAACATCTTTCCCTCCGGAAATGGAATACCAGATCAGTTATGATGTTTCCACTTTCCTGGATGCTTCCATCGAAAAAGTAATCCATACGCTTACGGAAGCCTTTATACTGGTGGCGCTGGTAGTATTTGTATTCCTGGGCGATTGGCGATCAACGCTTATTCCGACCCTGGCGGTACCGGTTTCATTAGTGGGTGCTTTTATGGCCATGAAATTTTTCGGCATCACCATCAACCTGATTACATTATTCGCACTTGTGTTGGCCATTGGTATTGTGGTGGACAATGCGATCGTGGTGGTGGAAGCCGTGCATGCCAAAATGGAAGAAGAAGACCTGACTCCGTACAAAGCCA
>CAZJNY010000300.1:0-4111 GCA_964547405.1 uncultured Flavihumibacter sp.
AGCGGATCCGGATGTGGTGGCAACTGCCCTGGCAAGAGGTGCGTTTGAATTCCAGGGACAAAAATGTTCAGCGGCATCAAGAGCCTACCTGCCCTCCAATATTGCAGAAGCTGTGAAGCGCAAACTGATTGCGCAGATCGAAACGATGAAGATGGGTACGGTGGAGGATTTCTGCAATTTTATCAATGCGGTAATTGATGAAAAGAGTTTCGATAAACTGAAAAAATACATTGATAAAGCGAAGAAAGACCGGAAAGCAAAAATCCTGGTAGGCGGCAACTGCGATAAACGGAAAGGATTTTTCATAGAGCCTACGGTTATTGAAGTGCGGGATCCCAAATATGTAACCATGTGTGAGGAATTGTTTGGACCGGTACTTACCATTTATACCTACGATGCGGATCAGTTTGAGAAAGTGCTGACCCTGGTGGATACTACCTCAGATTATGCACTCACAGGATCAATCATTTCGCAGGACAGGGCAGCGGTTGAATTGGCCGTGAACCGATTGAGGAATGCTGCAGGTAACTTTTACATCAATGATAAGCCAACCGGGGCCGTTGTGGGGCAACAGCCTTTTGGTGGAGCCCGTGCAAGCGGAACCAATGATAAGGCAGGATCGATGTTGAACCTGTATCGGTGGCTGAGTGCAAGAACCATCAAGGAAACATTTAATCCGCCCGTGGATTACAGGTATCCGTTTTTACAGGAGAGTTGATTCCCTTATTTTAGCGTAAAATAGAGCTAGTGAAAACCATACTCAGTGAAGATCAGATCAACCTAACGGTAAAAAGGCTGAGTCATCAGATCCTTGAAAATTGCCCGGATCTGGCGAAGGCCTGCATCATAGGCATACAGCCGAGAGGGAAATGGTTGAGCGATCGGATCATCCGGGAGATTCGCAGGATTCTGCCGGATTCGCAAATGGCATATGGTATCCTGGATATTACGTTTTACCGCGATGATGTGCGCAATGAATTGCGTATCGCGAATGAAACGGATATTCCCTTTTCCATAGAAGAAAAACAGGTGATCCTGGTGGATGATGTACTGTATACCGGCAGAACGATACGTGCTGCCCTGGATGCCTTGCTTGATTTTGGCAGACCAGCCAAAGTTGAGCTCTGTGTTTTGATAGACCGGAGGTTTAGTCGCGAGCTGCCCATCCAGCCGGATTATGTGGGAAAGTCGATTGATTCCATCATCACAGAACGGGTCAAAGTTGGCTGGAAGGAAAATGAAGGAAAGGATGAAGTGGTATTACTCTAACAATTAACTTTGCACCCTAATGCAACTAAGTACAAAACATCTGCTGGGCATTAGAGAGCTGGTTCCACGGGACATACAACTGATTTTAGACACGGCCACCCAATTCAAGGAAGTTTTACAGAGACCTATCAAAAAAGTTCCCTCGTTGCGTGATGTAACGATTGTGAATCTTTTTTATGAAAATTCCACACGTACGAGAATTTCATTCGAGTTAGCCGAGAAACGCCTGAGCGCCGATACCATTAATTTTTCAGCGAGTGGTTCATCCGTTTCTAAAGGGGAGACCCTGCTGGATACGGTGAACAATATCCTGAGTATGAAAGTGGATATGGTAGTGATGCGGCACAGCGCAAGTGGTGCACCGCATTTTCTGGCTAAACATATTCCTGCTGCCATTGTAAATGCGGGAGATGGGATAAATGAACATCCCACACAGGCCTTGCTGGATGCGTTTTCCATACGGGAAAAACTAGGCACACTGGAGGGTAAAAAAATTGCACTCATCGGCGATATCATGCATTCGAGGGTTGCCCTCAGCAATTTATATCTCTTGAAAAAAATGGGAGCGGAAGTAATGGTAGCCGGTCCGCCCACTTTGATTCCCACGTACCTGAAGGAAGCCTTTGATGTTCGGGTTGAATACAACCTGCAAAAAGCATTAGAATGGTGTGATGTTGCCAATGTGCTGAGAATCCAGCTCGAGCGGCAGAACCAGGTTTTGTTCAGTTCATTACGTGAATACAATCTGGCCTATGGAGTGAAAAAATCATTACTCGACCGGCTGGATAAGGAGATTGTTGTCATGCATCCTGGCCCCATCAACAGGGGTGTGGAATTGGACAGTGATGTAGCGGATAGCAAACAATCCATTATTCTGCAACAGGTAGAAAACGGAGTAGCCGTTCGGATGGCTGTGCTTTACCTGCTGGCCGGAAGAGGAGAATCACAAAACAATTAATCAACATGAAGATCTGCCTCTTTCCCGGAACCTTTGATCCAATTACACTGGGACATGTGGATATCGTAACAAGGGCATTGCCATTGTTTGATAAGATAATTATCGGAGTGGGTCTGAATGCTGCGAAGGCGCCCATGTTTTCGGCAGAACAAAGAATGTTGTGGATTAAGGAGATATTTAAAAATGAACCCAAGGTGGAAGGCGCGTCTTATGAAGGCTTAACTGTAAAATTCTGCCAGGAGATTGGCGCCAACTTCATTTTGAGAGGAATACGGTACGTAAGCGATTTCGAATATGAGAAAACCATCGCGGATGCGAACCGAACGCTGGATAAAAATATTGAAACCATTTTTCTGACGGGGGAACCTAAATATACATCGGTAGCTTCTACCATTGTCCGTGATATCATACGAAACAACGGCGATGCATCCCCCTTTATACCTGCTGCGGTATTTAACAGTTTACAACAAAACAGTTGAGCATGTCCGTTATATGGTTTAAACCTGAACTAAACCTGGAAGAGCTCTCGTCTCTTGGGAAGGGAACGATGGGAGAGCACCTGGGTATTGAGTGGGTGGAACTTGGCGCCGACTTCATCAAAGCCAGGATGCCGGTTGATCATCGTACCAAACAGCCTTACGGATTGCTTCATGGCGGGGCTTCGGTTGCCCTGGCTGAAACACTGGGAAGTGTGGGAGCGGCCTTATCGGTTGATCCTGCCCGTTATATAGCAGTGGGCATGGAAATCAATGCGAATCATATCCGGTCTGTTCGGGATGGATATGTTACAGGTACCACCCGTCCGGTTCACAGGGGCGCAACCACCCAGGTTTGGGAAATCCGGATTGAGGACGAGCGGGGTAAGCTGGTTTGTATCAGTCGGCTTACGGTGGCGATCCGGAAAATTACGGGTTGAGTTTATCCAGCACATCCAGAATAGAAGGGAAACTGTTCTGTTTGATGGATTCCCATTGAGCCGGTGGCAACCAGTTGATTTCTGTGATCTGTTCTTCCTGTTGCGGGATCAGTTGTTGTTGTCCTCCTGCTTTCATTTCATACCAATAAGATTCTTTCAATATATGTTTGCCATTTTCCTGGTAGGTATGATAGGTGGTAAGCAGGTGGCGAATCAGGGTGGGCGCTTTTATGCCGGTTTCTTCTTCCACTTCCCTGACAGCACATTCTTCAATGGTTTCACCGTCATCTAACTTTCCTTTGGGCAAATCCCACTTGCCGCGCCGGAAAATAAAGAGCAATTCCTGTTGGTCGTTCCATACCGCACCTCCACCGGCTTTCAGGACGGTGAATTTTTTCCAGAAAGCCTGGTGAACGGAAGGCAAATCAGCGCAGAGCAGTATGCCCGCACTGAATTTCGGTAATTCAATTTCATGAATAAGGGAGCGGATGGCAGGAGCGCTGTTTTCTTCGAGAAAAATGACATCTTCCCGGTGAAGGAAAGGTTCCAGCTCCGGACTGATGGAATCACACAAAAAAACAGGTTTATTCCCGAAATAGATTTTGATGTACATAACTTTACAGGTCTGGCAGGTTTTCTGCGATCAAATATAATCAGATCATGGTATGAGGCCTGTCTCCAACCTAAATAGATGATATGAAATCAAATGAAAAGGCGATAGCCGAGAAATTATTACAGACGAATGCCGTACGATTGAGCCCGGAGCAACCCTTTACCTGGGCAAGCGGTTGGAAAAGCCCCATTTACTGCGATAACCGGAAAGTATTGTCTTTTCCCTATATCCGGGATTTTATCAAATCTGAAATGTGCAACCTGATTTTTGAGCGGTATCCGGATGCGGATATACTGGCTGGTGTTGCTACAGCCGGAATAGCCTGGGGAGCGATGGCTGCCGACCAGCTGAAATT
>CAZJNY010000301.1:0-4102 GCA_964547405.1 uncultured Flavihumibacter sp.
TCATCCGCCACAATCATGCGATTCGGATCTTTTGGATCAATCCATAAATCATGGTGATCACTGTGCGGTGTGCGGATTCCCTGGAATGTTTTGCCACCATCCCTGCTGCGCATAAAGCCTACATTCGGCGCATAGATTACATTTTCATTTTTCGGATCGATGAATACCTTGGTATAATACCAGGCACGCTGACGGATATTATTATCGCTGCTGGTCAGGCTCCAGGTTTTACCCGCATCTGTGCTCGTGTACAAGCCACCGTTTTCATTTTCAATCAGCGCTACTACCTTATCCGGATTTGAGGGCGCGATGGCCACTCCAACAATGCCCCATACTCCTTTGGGTAATCCTTTTGATGCTGTGATATTGGTCCAGTTTTCACCGCCATCATCAGATCGCCACAAGCCACTTCCTTCACCACCACTTTCCATACTATAAGGAGTACGTATCACTCTCCAGGTACCTGCAAATAGTATGGATGGATTGGTCGGATCCATTACCAGATCGCTGATGCCGGTTTGGTTGTTGACAAACAGCGTGCGCTTCCAGGTTTTACCGCCATCGGTTGATTTGAATACACCGCGCTCCTGATTGGGACCAAAGAGATGACCTATCACCCCCGCCCAAACAATATCCGGATTGCGGGGATGCACCAGGATACGAATAATATGACGCCCGTCTTTCAGGCCCCTGTTCTGCCAGGTTCTGCCGCCATCATCGGATCGCCAGATGCCACCGAGTCCTTCTGCCACATTACCTCTTAATGTATTCTCGCCCTCTCCTACATACATGATCTGCTCATCACTTGGAGCAATGGCGATGGCGCCAATATTGGCAATATTGTATTTGTCGGAGATATTGGTCCAGTTGCTGCCACCATCGGTGGTTTTCCAGAGTCCGCCTCCGGTTGCTCCCATAAAGAAGGTTTGCCGGTTGCTATAAGAGCCTGCTACTGCTGCAGATCTGCCGCCTCTCCAGGGACCAATCAGCCGGTATTCCGTGTTGGCAAATAAAAGCGAATCGTAGTTGGGAGCCTTGGTTGCAGGTGCTGTTTTTTTGCGCTGCGCTTGTGCCAGCAATCCAGGCAGCAAACAGGCTACTAACAGAAATTTTCTCATGTGTAGGTATTTAATCAGGCATTTAAAGTACTAAAAAAAATGGCTGGTCAGCACCTGCCGACCAGCCATCTATACCTGTTACAAAAAAACTATTTAACAGACGGATTTTTCAGGGCCGGGGTTGTAACCCCCTCTTTTGCCATAGCCTGACGTACTTTGTCGGCATATTGTTTGTTCAAAGCCGCATGTTTTGCCTTTGCCGCAGACAGTTCTCCCTGGAGGGCTTGCAGCCTTTCCAGTTGAAGATTGCTGGGTCTTGCTTCATTACCGGCGATGGTTACATACAATTCTGTCAAACGTTCTCTCAATTGCTCTTCGTCTGCGAAAATACTGGTCTGTTTGGTAGCCAGCAGTCCGGCTCTGAATTCCTCGAGTGATTTATCATAGGTATTCAACAGTTTTTTTACTTTTTCACTCTTGATTTTAGTGCTGCTTTCTTTCAGCAGTTTCTTTTCGCCATTTACTTCTTCGATCAATCCATTCAGGTCTTTCTGCATGTTGTACAATTCCATGGAAGCCTTGTTTTGCGCAATGCGGTCTTCAAGGCTATAACTGCTATTCGAGGAATCGTGCACCAGTACGAAAGGTTGTTTGTACTCTTCCTTGCCCACAGTTAATTTCAGCGTATAGTTACCAGGCAAAACCTGTGGCGCTAACATACCACCGCGATCCATTTTGGTTCCACCTGCTGCAGATTTATTAGGTGTCATACGCTGGTTCCAGTACACTTTATTTACGCCTTTGCGTTTGGATCCAGGCATGCTCTGTATGAGTTCTCCTTTTTCATTGAGGATCTCCACTTTTACATCTCCGCTCATGATCCGGTCTTTCAGGTAATACTGAATGGGCGGAATGCCTGCAGGGTTACCGGCCGACCAGCCACCAGTTGGAGGAAATCCGCCATTGCCAAACTGACCATCCCGGATGGGTTGCGCATCTGTAGTAAAAATATGTACCGGTTTGCTGGAGAGCTCACCCGCCAGATCGCGCATCGGCCGGATATCATCCACCACAATCACGCCCCTGCCATGGGTTCCCAGGATCAGGTCATGCGTTTTTGGATGAATGGCAATATCTCTCACCAATGCATATTCGGGAATTCTGTTCTTCATCCGGAACCACTCACGTCCACCTGTAACCGAAGCAAACATGCCCATTTCGGTACCTGCAAACAGCAGGTCTTTGTTGATCAGGTCTTCCTTGATTTTATGCGCAAATCCGGTGAACTCATCACTCTTGAATAGTGTCCAGGTTTTACCCATATCGGAGGATTTTCCGAAATAGGTTTTATGATCACCATACATATGGTTATCAAAGCTGGCATAGATAACCTGCTTGTCAAAACGCGAGGGTTCCACGCTGCTCACCCAGGTTTGGGCAGGCATTCCGGTAGCAGCTATATTCGCGGAAACATTGGTCCAGGTTTTTCCACCATCCGTTGTGTATTGCAGGTTGCCGTCATCGGTTCCAACCCAGATGATATTTTCATCCAGCGGAGATTCAGCAATCGCAAAAATGGTGGTATGATTTTCTGCAGATGTATTATCTGCACTTAAACCGCCACTGTTATCCTGTTCCTGTTTTTTTCTATCGTTGGTGGTAAGATCTGGAGATATACGTACCCAGTTTCTTCCCTGGTCAGTACTCTTAAACAAATACTGCGCACCGGTGTACAGGTTCTTTGGATTTTTTTGTCCCACGTGAATGGGTGTATTCCAGTTCCAGCGCAGTTTGCCATCGGCTGCGGAAGCCTGTGGTTTAATAGACACAGATTTCAGCGTGCGCAAATCAACTCTTGCCATATTTCCACCCTGGTATTCTGCGTACGCGATATTCGGATCTGTAGGATCCGGAACGGTCCAGAAACCATCGCCTCCATAGATGGCGGTCCAGTCGCCATTGTTCACCCCATTGGGTTTGGCAGATGGCGCATACCAGGAACCGTTATCCTGCAGGCCGCCATAAATATTATAGGGCTCGCGGTTGTCTACTGCAACATGGTAAAACTGTCCGACTGGCAAATTGGATACAAAGATCCAGGTAACTCCTCTATCCAGACTGATATAAACACCTCCATCGGTACCGAGGTATAACTGGTTGGTATTATTCGGATTGATCCAGAGTGCATGGTGATCAGAATGCACCCATCCGCCTTCGCCGGAAGCTTCCGCAAAGGAATAACCGCCATCATCAGAATAACTGAAAGAGTAAGCCGGACGATAAACACGTTTGGGATCCTTGGGATCAATCACAAGTGTACTGAAATAAAAAGGACGTGACACCACATTGAGGGTGGCACTCTGTTCTTTCCAGCTTTCGCCGCCATCTTTGGAAATATACATTTTGGTATCCTTCGCTTCTACAATGGCGATCAGGTTTTCCGGGGCGCTTGGTGCAAGCGCCAATGCAGTTCTTCCAAAAGGTTTGGCAGGTAATCCATTGGTCAGCTCCTTCCAGGTTTTACCACCATCCATTGATTTGAAAATTCCGGATCCCTTGCCTCCTGAATTAAACAGGTATGGAAGGCGACGGAATTCCCAGGTAGTGGCATAAACGATATTGGGATTATTGGGATCCAGGCTCACATCGGCACATCCTGCCGCTGCAGAAATGTACAGCGATTTAGCCCAGGTTTTACCACCGTCTGTTGATTTGTATAAACCCCGGTGTTCACTATCACTCCAAAGCGGACCAGGTGCCGCCACATAAATATTGTTGGAGTTGGATGGGTCAATTACGATCTTGGAAATATGCTCGGTAGAGTCCAGTCCGACCTTTGTCCAGTTATCGCCCGCATCGGTCGATTTGTACAAACCGTTTCCGATAGAAACAGAGTTCCGCATATTGCTTTCGCCGGTACCTGCGAATACAACAGCTGGTTTCGACTGGTCAATAGCCAGTGCCCCAATGCTCTGGCAATAGCGATCAAAAATGGGTTTGAAGGAAGCGCCTGCATTGGTGGATTTCCAGATGCCACCACCAGC
>CAZJNY010000302.1:0-4097 GCA_964547405.1 uncultured Flavihumibacter sp.
CTCTTACTCTCAGGGATATACGAACAATGCAGTTCGGTAATAGTGCCTGTTTCATCTTTCACCACCTCATCGCAGCGGATAATGTAGGCGCTTTTCAGCCGCACCATTTGTCCGGGTGCCAGGCGGAAGAATTTTTTCGGTGCCACTTCCATGAAGTCTTCCCGCTCAATGTACAACTCCCGGCAAAACGGAATATCCCGGAGGGAAACAGTTTCCGCTTCCGGATTGTCTTCGCTCTGCAGCATTTCTTCCTGCCCTTCCGGATAGTTGGTAAGGATTACTTTCAAGGGATCAAATACGACCATGCGGCGAAGCGCAATTTTATTCAGGTCTTCCCGTACGCAAAATTCCAGCAGGGATACATCTATCATGTTTTCCCTTTTGGCAATACCGATGCGCTCACAGAAATCGCGGATGCTGAAAGGAGTATACCCTCTTCTGCGTAAACCTGAAATGGTTGGCATGCGGGGATCATCCCATCCGGTAACATGTTTCTCGTTTACCAGTTGCAGTAATTTTCGTTTACTCGTAACCGTGTAGTTCAGGTTACGGCGGGCGAATTCATATTGATGAGAAGGATAGATTTCCAGTTTTTCAATGCACCAGTCGTAGAGTTCGCGGTGGGGTACAAATTCCATCGTACAAAGAGAGTGGGTCACTTCTTCAATGGAATCGGACTGGCCGTGAGCGAAATCATACATCGGATAAATGCACCAGGCATCACCGGTACGGTGGTGATGGGCATGCTTAATGCGATAGAGCACCGGATCACGCATGATCATATTGGGGTGTGCCATATCGATTTTAGCACGCAATGTGCGGCTCCCGTCGGGGAATTCACCGGCTTTCATGCGGGCGAATAAATCGAGGTTTTCTTCTACTGAGCGGTCGCGGTACGGACTATTTACACCTGGTTGGGTAGTAGTTCCTTTCATGGAAGCGATAGCTTCGGAAGAGGAATCATCCACATAGGCCAGGCCCTTATTAATCAGCACAATGGCGAATGCATACAGCTTGTCAAAATAATCGGACGCAAAGAGTTCATTTTTCCAGGTAAAGCCCAGCCACTTAATATCCTCCTTGATACTTTCTACATATTCCGTGTCTTCCGTAACCGGGTTAGTATCATCGAAGCGGAGATTGGTGTACCCCGGGTATTTCAGGGTGAGACCGAAGTTCAGGCAAATGCTGGAAGCATGCCCGATATGCAGGTAACCATTAGGTTCAGGCGGAAACCGGGTGATGATGGACTGGTATTTGCCGGCAGCTAAATCTGCTTCAATAATTTCTTCAATAAAATTGAGGCCTTTCTCTTCTTCTTTCTTGATGTCACTCATACGTATAAATTCCTTTGAAAGAGCGAATTTACGGCCTTTTCGTGGAGGATAAAACCATTAGTTACGGGCACCAAAGAGCAGGCTGCCAATACGCACCATACCCGATCCTTCTTCCAGTGCGATGGTATAATCGCCGCTCATGCCAAAACTGAGAATACGGGGGGATCCTTCAGGAAGAACAGCCGGTAGTAAAGCATCCGCCCAACCCACCAATAACCGGAATTCCTGGCGGATCTGCGCCTCGTTTTCTGTGAAAGAAGCCATTCCCATCAATCCGCGGATTTGAACGCCACTATACGCTCCCTGGTCCGCTTTAACCGCCTCCACCAGTTCCTTCAGTTCTGCTTCGTCCAGGCCGAATTTGGTTTCTTCCTGCGCGACATGCACCTGCAAGAGGCAGTTTACCCGACGGTTGAGTTTTATCGCCTGTTTGCTGATTTCCTTTAAGAGTTTGAGGCTATCCACCCCATGAATCAGGTACACAAAAGGCACAATGTATTTAACCTTGTTAGATTGGAGGTGGCCAATGAAATGCCAGCGGATATCCTCCGGTAACTGCGCCTGTTTATCGACCAGTTCCTGCACATAGTTCTCTCCAAAATCCCGTTGCCCGGCATCATAGAGCGCTTTAATATCCGACACGGGTTTAATCTTGCTAACCGCCACAAGTGTGGCATTCGCGGCCTCACAGGCAGTCCGGATTTGCTGGTATTGTGTAAGATTGACAGACATGAGGCGAAGGTAAGGAAAGGTGAGACGTGAGATGTGAGATGTGAGATGTGAGAAGTGAGAAACTCTTCCTATGTCTCACATCTCACGTCTGACGTCTCACAAAAAAAGCGCCCTTCTTTCGAAGCGGCGCTCAAGCAAGCAAAACCAAACCTATTTTAGTACGGAGCGACCGATTACAATTCGCTGCACTTCGGATGTACCCTCGTAAATCTGGGTAATCTTGGCGTCGCGCATCAATCGCTCAACGTGATATTCCTTAACATAACCATAGCCACCGTGTACCTGAACCGCTTCGGTACTGATCCACATCGCGGCTTCTGAAGCATACACTTTGGCCATTGAACCACTCAGCGTATAGTCGTGCCCGTTATCTTTCTCCCAGGCTGCTTTCAGACACATTAAACGGGCGGCTTCAACCTTGGTGGCCATATCCGCGAGTTTAAACTGAATTGCCTGGTGGTGCATGATTTCCTTACCAAATGCCTTTCGTTGTTTCGCGTAGGCTACTGATAATTCATACGCTCCGCTTGCAATTCCCAACGCCTGTGATGCGATTCCAATTCTTCCGCCTGCCAGGGTTTTCATCGCAAACTTAAAACCAAATCCCTCTTCTCCGATGCGATTTGCTTTGGGCACTTTTACATCCGAAAAAGAGATGCTGTGGGTGTCACTGCCCCGGATACCCATTTTATTTTCTTTTGCCCCAACACTAACTCCAGGCCAGCCTTTTTCAACAATGAAGGCCGTAATGCCGGAGGAACCTTTGGACGCATCTGTTTGTGCAATCACCAGGTATACCGATGCGGAAGACCCATTTGTGATCCAGTTTTTTGTACCGTTCAGCAGATAATAATCACCTTTGTCTTCGGCGCTGGTCCGCTGCGATGTAGCATCACTGCCGGCTTCCGGCTCACTCAGCAAAAAGGCGCCAATATACAACTCACCATCTTTCTTTCCCTGCGCCAGTGGCGTTAAATACTGCTGCTTTTGTTCTTCCGATCCATAGGTTTCCAATCCCCAGCAAACCAGGCTATTATTCACACTCATACAAACACTCACACTGGCATCCACTTTACTGATTTCTTCCATCGCCAGCACATAACTGACGGTATCCATTCCTGCACCACCATAAGCCGGATCCACCATCATGCCCATGAATCCCAATTCCGCCAGTTGCAATATCTGCTCACGGGGAAATTGTTGTTTTTCATCGCGCTCAATGACACCGGGTAAACACTGTTGTTGTGCAAAATCCCGGGCGGCTTTTTGAATCATCAATTGTTCTTCTGTCAACTGAAACTGCATCGGATACGCTTAAAGTGGAGCAAAAATAACCGAAAAACCAGTCCGACTAACGTTTGTTAGCTATTTTTTGGAAAAATTTTAGTTCGTTTTGCAACTATTTAATTTTCAACTATTTATTATTGAATTAAGCTGACCGCCGTAGCTTTATAAGATGACAGAACAGCTCGATAGCCAGTACTGGAACAACCGATACCGGAATGCTGAAACCGGATGGGATATCGGCTATGCTTCCCCTCCCCTGACCACCTATTTTGATCAGCTAACGGATAAGCACATACGAATTTTAATTCCGGGTTGCGGGAATGCCTATGAAGTTGGTTATTTGCTCGATAACGGTTTCCGAAACATTACTGTTATAGATATAGCACCCGACCTCACAGCTGCTTTGTCTGAAAAATTTGCGGCGTATCTCGGGAAAGAACTTACTATTTATACCGGAGATTTTTTTGAGCACGAAGGGAGTTACGAATTGATTATTGAGCAAACTTTTTTTTGTGCGCTGGATCCATCGCTCCGAAAAAAATATGTGGAGAAAATGGCAGCATTACTGGTGCCGGGTGGAAAACTGGTGGGACTATTATTCAACCGGGCATTTGAAGGAGGGCCGCCTTTTGGCGGATCAAAGGAAGCGTACGAATCAATTTTTGCGGGATTCTTCAGCAAAAGAAGTATGGAGCCTTGTTACAACTCCATACCTCCCCGGAAAGATGCTGAATTATTTAT
>CAZJNY010000303.1:0-4092 GCA_964547405.1 uncultured Flavihumibacter sp.
TCGTAGGTGCCAGATCCAGGTTCATCACCAGGCTGCTATCCACCCGCCCGGGCTGAATCATTTTCGGAAAGCGCATAACCATCGGGGTACGGAAAGATTCTTCGTACATGAAGCGCTTGTCGAACCAGCCATGCTCTCCCATATAAAATCCCTGGTCCGATAAATACACAACCAGGGTATTCTCAGTAAGCTTATGCCGGTCCAGATAATCCAGCGCCCTGCCAATATTTCTGTCTAAGGAAGCCGCAGTTGCCAGGTAATCCCGCATGTATCGCTGGTATTTCCACTCCACGAGTTCTTTTCCAGCTAATCCACGACTATCAAGATCCTGTTTGATAGGACCATAATAAGCATCAAATGCTGCCCGTTGTTCTGTTGTCATTCGACGAATATTGCCATCCTTGTCTGCTGCTTCCTTTGAAGGAAACATTTTCAAGTCATAGCCCATGATCATGGTCTTGTCCACCGTCATATCCTGAACCGCTGCTGCTCTGCGACGCTGGTACGCATCATAAAAATTGGCGGGTAGTGGAAAGTTTACTGTATCAAATCGCCGCATATCCTGTATATCCGGCATCCAGGTGCGATGCGTTGCTTTATGTCCGATCACCAGGCAGAAAGGCTTGCTGGTATCTCTGCCATCCAGCCAGTTTTCAGCAATATCTTCAATGATCGTGGTGGCATAACCGTTAATACGTTCCCGGCTGTTATCCATCTTAATAAAATCAGGGTTGAAATAGGATCCCTGTCCGGGTAACACTTTCCAATAACTAAATCCCTGCGGGGCACTTTCCAAATGCCATTTCCCAATCCAGGCAGTCTGGTACCCCGATCTTGTCAGGTCTTTAATAAAAGTGTTTTGTGAGCTATCGAATCGCCCGCTGACATTGTCTTTGAATCCATTTTTATGACTGTACCGGCCGGTTAGTAAAACAGCGCGACTTGGTCCGCAGATAGAGTTGGTTACATAAGCCCGGTTGAAAAGCATGCCCTCTTTTGCGATGCGATCGATGGCAGGTGTTTGAGTCAGCTTACTGCCATAGGCGCTGATGGTTTGAAAAGCATGATCATCAGAAATGATAATCAGGATATTTGGTCGCTTTTGTTGCGCAACTGCAAAACCCGCAACCAGGATTGCCAATCCTGTTAAAATTTGCTTTACCATATGGCATTCTCTTTGGTTAAAAGTAACACAAACAGGCAAACTGGCGTATCTTCAATCCATGTTATCCAGAGTGTTTATCGTACTTGGTCTATTTCTTCTTTCTTTAACCCTCTATGCCCAGGAACCGAAAGCAGATAAGTTGTTCTGGACTGCAAATCAAAAATTACAATTATCAGATTTCAGTATAAAAACTGCCGGGCCCAACGAACCTTCTTCACACGCTGAATTTTCCATCACTTATAAAGCAGGAGGAAGAGAATTACTCTCTTCCAACCTGAATAAACGTGTGCTAAATGAATTCATCCGGTCCGGTTCCTGGATTGATACTACCCAGGATGTGCAGCAGGCATTAAGTTACCAGCAGGCTTCCTTTGATCTCTGCGAAGTGTATGTGCGCCAATTCAGAAAAGCCTTGTACGATAACAAACCGAAAATCAAACGGCTCTCTTTTGTAGATGAACTGAATGAAACCTATACCACAGCCTATTCTAAACGCAGGTTGGAATACGACCTGGAAACCAAGGCCGGTACGGATCTTGCAGCACAGGAAAAATGGGAAGCTGTTATCAAAAAGGAGCTTGAGCAATTGAAAGAATATGCTATAGAAAAGTAACTGATATGTTTGCTGCTTTATTTAATTATTGCGCGCAATTAGTGTCCTTCTCGAGGGAGGAGCAGCAAATAGTTGAAAGTTATTTTAGTGTCAGGCAGGTACCTAAAAAGTTCACACTCATCAAAACCGGTAAAATTGCCAGAGAACTTTATTTCATCAATAAAGGATTGCTTCGGCTGTATTATACCAAAGACACGGAAGATATTACGGCTTTTATTTTTCGGGAACACCTGTTTTCAAGTTCCTATGATAGTTTTCTCCGACAGACTCCCAGCATACAGGGATTAGACACATTGGAAGATTCCGAATTGCTGGTGATCACCTATGACGATCTGAATACGCTTTATAAAAAAGTGCCCCGGATGGAAACCCTTGCAAGGAAAATTGCAGAACAGCGGTTTATCAATGCTCAAATGATTTTATCCTCCTACATTCTCGACAGTCCGGAAGAACGCTGGAAAAAATTTGAAGCCACCCACGGTGATCTTCTGCTTCGCGTGCCGCATCATATGATTGCTTCTTTTCTGGGAATTACCCCCGTATCCCTGAGCCGCATCCGAAAGCGGTTACAGGGCTCCTGAAATTTTCTTTACAAAAGATAATGAAATCCCCTTTGGGTTGGTGATAGCTTTGCTCCAGCAAATCAAACAACATGAACAAAGAAATCAAAACCGAAATAGTTATCAACGCCAGCCGGGAAAAGATCTGGGAAGTCTTAACCGACTTCAAAGCTTATCCGCAATGGAATCCATTTGTAGTCAAAATTGAAGGAGAACTTATACAGGGAGGGAGGCTAAAAAACACGCTTCAAAACGGTGATAAACAATTTCAGTTCAAACCAATCGTAACAGCTGTAGAACCTGGCAAATCCTTCGCCTGGCTGGGCTCCGTACTGGTGAAAGGAATATTCGACGGGCATCATTCCTTTGAATTGGAAGCTATTGGTAAAGACCAGGTAAAGCTCATCCATTCAGAAAAATTCAGCGGGATACTCAGTGGTTTCCTGCTGAAAAAAATTGGTGCAGACACAAGAAAGAATTTTGTTAAATTCAACGAAGCACTAAAGAACAGAGTGGAATCATAGAGCACCCCATATGAAGCCCAACCGCATCGCGTACATTGACAATATTAAAGTGTTTCTGACCTGCCTGGTGGTTGCCCATCATGCTGCCCAGGCATACGGACCTACAGGTGGTGTATGGGTGGTGGACGACCCGTTGAAAGCACAATGGCTTGGGAAGTTCTTCTTTATTAATGCTTCCTATATGATGGGTTTGTATTTTTTTATCTCGGGATACTTTATGGTATTTAGTATACGAAATAAAACCGCGACTGTCTTTCTAAGGGATCGGCTGAAAAGACTGGGTATACCCCTCTTGTTTTTTACTTTCCTGGTATTCCTTCCTTTCAATTACCTGGGCGCAGACAAACCCGGCAACCTGGTGAATTTTTTGCTGGACACCTATTTCAACAAGCCTCCTATTGCAACGGGACATTTATGGTTTGTTGCATCGCTGCTTGCCTATTCTATCTTTTACCTGGTATGCTGCCATAAGTTGTTTCTTAAATGGGCTTCAGGTAATCGGTCGCTGAAAGTCTGGCACCTATTGGTGTTTGCCGCAATCATTATTTTATTTAGTGCCCTGATCCGGACCTGGTACCCGATTGATGCCTGGCGCACCTGGATCATTCCAATTGAACCGGCACACCTGCCCCAGTATTTATTCCTCTTCCTCGCGGGCAATTATTTCCACCATGCGAACTGGCTGAAAGAACTTAACTGGAAGCACGCTTTGCCCTTTATCGTATTAACTGTTATCGGGTACAATACCAGCAATTACTGGATCGGTTCAGCTTTCAGCCAATGGATTTCAGAGCCGTTGCTGGAAACCCTGCTCTGTTTCAGTATCAGTATCAGTCTGATGGTAGGTTTTAGACAAGGGTTCAATCAAACTAATTCACTGATGAAGATCCTTTCGGACAATGCGTATGGAATTTACCTGGTTCACCTGCTCCTGGTAATTGCACTGCAACTCCTGGTGCTGAAATTAAATTGGAACCCTAATCTGAAGTTTATTGTAGTAACTGTTGCCGGGATTGGCAGTTCATTGTTGGTCTCCCACCTCTTGCGGAAAATTCCTGCAGTTAAAAGAATAATCTAACCCAATAGGTTTTCATCTTACTTCCATCAGTCGGTTCAACGCCGCAATCACTGTCTGCGGTTTTTCATTCTGAATGAAATGACCACTTTCCACCAGCTCAAAACGACTGTTTTTATTTTTACCAGACCAACTTCTTAGTTCATCGATCCAGA
>CAZJNY010000304.1:0-4088 GCA_964547405.1 uncultured Flavihumibacter sp.
CTTTACCATAAACAGGAAATGGTGCGAATCATACAGCTGGATTATGCAAAACATAAAAATCCGCAGCTGATGGCCATCGCCTATAATAATATGGGCAGTTTTTATCAGGGTATTGGTGAAGCGCAATTATCACTCGACTATTACGATAAGGCAAAGAAA
The DNA here is from genome assembly GCA_964547405.1 of uncultured Flavihumibacter sp. Classification (GTDB taxonomy): domain Bacteria; phylum Bacteroidota; class Bacteroidia; order Chitinophagales; family Chitinophagaceae; genus Flavihumibacter. The sequence goes on from CAZJNY010000304.1 coordinate 160, forward strand.
TTACACGAAATCAACTTCGGTACAGAAGGTGCCGGAATCGTTCGTCCGCTTACGCATCTCGCTAACATGAAAGCTGCAGTGGGCGCTTTTCAGGAGGCAGACAGTCTTTATTCAAGAGCCTACCGCATTCAGCAACAGGTAGCACCGAACGACTGGCGAAACCTGGCCTATGTGGAAACCCAGTACGGTGATCTTTTTTATGAAACGAAAGACTACAAACGGGCTGAAACCCTCTATCTGAAATCATTGGAGAACAGTAAAAGAGCGGGTATCAAAAACACTTCCACTGTGCCTCAAACACGCACCACCCTTGCGGAAACCTATGCACAACAGGGACGTATAAACGAAGCCTTGCCAATCCTGCAGGAAGTGTTGCAATTGTATCGGACCAATTATCCTGCCGGAGACATTGTCATAGCCGGACAATTCAATAAAATCAGCAAAGCCTATCTCCTTCATAAGCAATGGGAGAAGGCCCTGGAATATTCCGACAGTACTTTTATGGAATTGCTGCAGTTGTCGGCCCTGCCGAAAGAAAACTGGATAGAAAAACTGCCCTATAACCAATTTATCATACAATACATCCGCAACCGGGCGGCCATTCTGGAAGGAATCTATCAGCAACGAAAGGATTCTTCCATTCTGCACCAACTGATACAACTGGCAGGAGAGTATGGTAGTTTTCTGTCTAACAGTTTACCGGCTCTTCGCACACAGGCTTCGGTCATGCAGCTTTCCTCCAACCATAAGGCTATCTACAATACCGCGATAGAATCCTGTTGGGATTTGTATAAACAATCCGGTGATTTCCGACACCTTCATAAAGCATTTGAGTTTGCCGAAAGAAGCAAGGGTTTATTACTTCGGTTATCAGCTAATAATATGCTCACTGATCTGGCAAGAATGGAATCCGGATCAGAAGAAAAAAGCGATTTGCAATGGAGAAAACGCATCGGTTCTCTGAATGCGCAGTATTTGAATACCGATCGAAAAAGTGATTCACTTTTATTCCTGCTTACCACTGCCATGGAAGGGTACCGGAAATTTCAGGACAGTCTGCTTACCACCGGAGTTGCGAGTAGCCTGGTAAAATACAACCTGCAGCCGGCAACGGTTCCGGAATTGCAGCGATACTTAAAGCAGCAGGACCAGGCCTTGTTACAATATGTACTTACAGAGAAATACATTTTCATATTTGCGCTGAATGCGGGACAGTTTCATGTACACAGGTTGCCCAACAGCATTCATAAAGATGTTCAGGTGCTCAGGGATCTTTACACGATCAGTCCGGGTTCTTTTACAAAACCAGCTTATCGGTTATACCGGCAATTGATTCAGCCGGTAGAAAAAAATCTAACCGGAAAAAACCTGCTGATTGTTCCGGATGGCGAACTGTTTTACCTCAACATGGAATTATTAATCTCTGACGATAAAGCAACTGAATTTGCCAGGATGCCCTATCTCCTGAATACCTACAATATATCGTATCAATTATCTGCAACCAATGCAAAGCTCGTGAACAGTTTATCGGGAACAAAGCAAAACAAGGCGATGTTGCTGACTCCTGTTTTTACCGATGAAATGAAAAAAGCCTATCGCGAGGCGACAACAGACAGTAGTTCCATCGATCCTTATTACCTGAATCTGTTGCGACAGCCATTCACCCTGCAGGCAGCAAAAAATATCGGCAAGTTGCTGAACCATGATTTGTTTGCGGGCCAGGAAGCCCAGGAATCTGTGGTGAAAAATAACGCAGCGGGGTATTCGATCTTGCATCTTGGCACCCATGCAGAAGTCAATCATACAGCCCCGCTGCAATCGCGGTTTTTTATGGCAAAACCGGTGCCCATGGATTCTTCGGGTAAGGATGATGGTTATTTGCATGCCTATGAAATTTATGGACTTCCGCTGCAGGCAGACCTGGCGGTATTGACTGCCTGCGAAACCGGACAGGGAAACCTGGTTGGTGGTGAAGGTGTCATCTCCCTGGCGCACAGTTTTATGTATGCCGGTTGTCCGTCAGTAGTAATGAGTCTCTGGAAGATCGATGAGAAATCCAGTGCGGAAATAATCACCGGTTTTTATAAAGAACTGGCAGGGGGCAGCAGTAAGTCAGATGCGCTGCGGAATGCCAAACTGCAGCATATAAAAGCAGCCAGTTCACAGAGTCATCCATATTTCTGGGCAGGCATGACGCTGGTTGGTGATACCGAACCCATTTACCCATCCCGTTTCTGGTGGTGGATCCTGGGAGCGGCATTGCTGGCCGGAGTAGTTGTGTGGCTGTTTAGAAAAAAATTCTCAAAATAATTGGCTCCTGCTGTTTACCCTGGCTGACTGCCGGTGATATAGGTATACACTTATATCCCAGCAAATGTTACCAAAACTGCTATTACTCTCCTGCACAGTTGCCTGCTGTTTTGTCTGGCAATCATCCCGGGCACAGAAATCACTGAATCTTTCAACCAGCTCCGTTCCCTTTTTACGCATCGCACCTGATGCAAGAGCCGGAGCCATGGGAGATGCCGGTGTGGCCACCCTTCCCGATGCAACTGCTGCTTTCTGGAATATCGGCAAACTGGCTTTTAATGAAGCCAAAACCGGAGCCTCCATCTCCTATATCCCCTGGATGAAACAGTTGACCAGCGATGTATTCCTGGCAGCGGCCTCCGGGTATTATAAGCCGGATGAAAATCAGGCAATCAGTGTGGGACTTCGTTATTTCAACCTGGGTACCATTCAATTCACCACAGATGGAGTGAATAATTTGGGTGGGTCTAATCCGCGCGAATGGGGCCTCGATATCGGTTACTCCCGCCGGCTTTCTGATAAACTGGGATTAGGTCTCGGTCTCCGGTATATTCATTCCGCCCTGCTTGGAAATGCAGGTATGGCCGGTTCCGACTTTCAAACCGGCAGAGCGTTTGCCGCTGACCTGGGACTCTATTTCGATAACCGAACAGAGGGCGATGGTTTCACACTGGGTGCAGCACTGACTAATATGGGTACCCGAATTTCGTATATCAAAGACGCCACAGAGAAAGATTTTATACCCGCCAACCTGGCTCTCGGTGCCTCCTGGAATAAAGTGATGGATGAACAGCATAGCATCAGTATCGCACTTGATGTCAACAAACTGCTGGTACCTCTGGTAAATATGGAAGAAGAAGGCGCACTGGATGCCCATCGCCGTAAAACGGTACTTGAAAGCTGGGGCAATTCTTTTGGTGATCTGCCCGGACAAGCAAGCCTCTCTGCCGGAATTGAATATTGGTACAATCAGCTGCTTGCCATCCGCGCAGGTTATTATGCCGAAGCCCGTAACAAAGGCGACCGTCGCTTTTTAACTACAGGTATTGGTCTGCGTTATAACCAGTTTGGCCTGAATTTTTCCTACCTCATTCCAGCCGGTTCAGGAATTTACCAGAACCCACTCTCCAATACCCTCCGCTTTTCTTTATTGTTTACTTCCCTATAGCCTCAACTCCTAAACTCCTTTTGTTATGCGTTCAATTTTACAACTCCTGATACTGGTTTTTTGTTCTCAGGTCGTTTTTGCCCAGGCAGATTTTAGTTCTGCGCTTCCCTTAAAAGCAGATGAGCAATTATCCGGTACTGTATCTGCCACCACCCGCAATATGTATTATAAATCACTGTTGCCCGCGGATGGAACCATTACCATTTATATCAATGGTACACATGCCGGTGGATCTGCTGGTAATTTTGATCTCTATGTCTATGATAAGAGTCGCCGGCAGATTGGTGCTAAACGTTCACTGGGTAACCGGTCTTTTACAGCCGGACAGGAATTCAGTGATACGGTTCGCGTGTATTCAAGGGCGATAGACAGCATCTATATACAGGCTTACCAGAATTCCAGTCAGATCTTCAATTACCAGCTCAGCTATTCCATGGATGATAAATATCCA
>CAZJNY010000305.1:0-2628 GCA_964547405.1 uncultured Flavihumibacter sp.
ATCCACAGGGGTATTTTATAATGCACGATATCCGTCATCTCCACCCCACCCGGAACTTCACGAAAATGGTGCTGATGATGCCAGAGGCTGTAGGGACCAAAGCGCTGCTCATCCACAAAATATTTTCCCTCCTCCACATGCGTGATTTCCGTCATCCAATACAGCGGAATACCCAATAAAGGCTTCACTGTATATTCAATGATTTGTCCGGGGTACATTTTCGCCCCATGATGTTTGGAAATAATATTGAAACCCATGTGCGGAGGCGTGATCACAGCCAGGTTAGCCGGACTGGAAAAAAAGTCCCAAGCCTTTTCAAGGGTGACGGGAAGTACCTGAACGGTTTTTAAAGAATATACAGCCATGATTTGAAATTGCTGCTTTAACAACCCCATTACAGGAAAATGGTTCAGGATGCCCGCAAATCGGTTAAGTTTGCACCTTCAATGGAAGCGAATTTCACCCGATCACCTAAAAAGATTCCACAAAAAGCTGCCGGCAGCCTCCTGCTGTTCATGGCCCTGCTTTTACTGATTACGCTGGCAGAAAGCTGCGCGAATATTATTCCACCCCTTGGCGGACCGAAAGACACTCTTCCTCCCATACCCGTTTTGCTTCAGCCAAAGGATTCCACACTGAATTTCAAAGGGAACCGGATCGTGTTCACGTTTAATGAATATGTGAACCTCGACCAGATCCAGGAAAACCTGCTGGTGAGTCCGACCCCTAAAATCAATCCAACAGTAGAAGCGAGACTGCGAACCGTCAGTGTTCGCATTCGGGATACCCTGGAGCCCAATACCACCTATACCTTAAATTTCGGTAAGGCGATTCGTGATGTCAATGAAAACAATCCCCTCACTAATTTCACCTATACCTTTTCTACCGGCAGTTATATTGATTCGCTGGAACTTATCGGGAATGTGATCCTGGCACAAACAGGCAAACACGATTCCACGATGATCGTATTGCTGCACCGCAACCTGGATGATTCCGCAGTGGTGAAAGAACGTCCGCGTTATTATACCAAAGTGGACAGTGCCGGGAATTTCCATTTTCATAACCTGGCACCCGGTTCCTATAACCTGTTTGCGCTGAAAAATGAAGGCGTTCCCCAGTATGGTGATCCCACGCAGTTATTCGCGTTTTATGGACAGACATTGGTATTGAACGACCAGCAACCTGCTCCGATTCAACTCTACGCATACGCAGAACCGGCGCCTCCCACACCGCCTAAAAAACAGACTACACCAACAACAAATCGCAGAAAAGAAAAAGAAGAGGAACAGGATCGGCGCCTGCGATTTGGTCTCAACCTGGAAAACAGTACCCTCGATGTATTGAAAACACTGGTGTTGAATTTTCCGGATTCCCTGAAAAGTTTCGACAGTTCCAAACTGATCCTGACCGATGAACAGTTCAAACCGCTTAGCTACCGCCTTGAAGTGGATAGCACAGGAAAACTTTACTCCCTTTTCTACAACTGGCCGATTGACCAGGGATTCAGGTTGATTGCACAGGAAGGAATGGCGGAAGACAGCCTGGGCAAATCGATTTTAAAAACCGATACGGTTACTTTCCGTACGATGAAGGACAGCGATTATGGCAGCATCCGTTTCCGCTTCCCGAATATTGATACCAGCCAGCATCCGGTATTACAACTGGTGCAGAATGATAAGGTCGCGTTCAGTTATCCGATTCCCGGCAAGGAATTACGCATTGCGCGATTCCGTCCGGCAGAATTCGAGATCCGCATTCTCTTTGATGAGAACCAGAATGGCAAATGGGATTATGGCAGCTTTTTCGGTGAAAAAAGACAACCGGAGAAAGTGAAAGCTGTAGGTAAGAAAATAACCATCAAGGCCAACTGGGACAATGAGATCGATATCAGCCTGTAGATGCTTAATTTTGCCGGATGCAGCTACCCTCTGTCTTATTGGAACAAGCGGTGAATGAATTCAGCAAATTACCTGGAATCGGAAAGAAAACAGCCCTTCGACTGGTTTTGCACCTGCTCAAACAGGAACCTGAAAAAGTGGAAGCCTTCGGCTCGGCGCTTTTACGGATGCGAACAGATACCCATATCTGCCAGCGTTGCTACAATATCTCCGACAGCCTGCTCTGTTCTATCTGCTCCAACCCGATGCGCAAACAGGAAATTATTTGCGTAGTGGAATCCATCCGCGATGTGATTGCGATTGAAAGCACCCAGCAATACAACGGTACGTATCATGTGCTCGGAGGTATCATTTCTCCGCTGGATGGTATTGGACCTGATCAACTGTATATTGAACAACTGGTTAAACGTGTTCGGGAAGAGGGTATCCAGGAATTGATATTCGCTCTGAACCCGACGATCCAGGGAGATACCACGATCTACTACATTCAAAAAAAGATACAACCCTCCACGGTGAAGGTTACAACCATTGCCAGGGGCATCGCTTTTGGCGGTGAATTGGAATACGCCGATGAAATGACCCTCGCCCGCAGCCTGCAGCACAGGATGCCGGTGGAGAATCTGAAAGTATAGGAGAAGGGAGACGAAGGAAACAAAGGAGACGGGAGACAGCTTTGCTCCTTTGTCGCCGCTTCCATGCCTCCTTTGTTTCCTTTGTCTCCTTTGTTTCC
>CAZJNY010000305.1:2728-4086 GCA_964547405.1 uncultured Flavihumibacter sp.
CTCCTTTGTTTCCTTTGTCTCCTTTGTTTCCCTATCTTTGCCCTGCCAGGGGGATTTGTTTATTGTTCGACCTGGCAACGCCAACAGCGCTTAATTGAACTAATAAACGCCTCCAGAAACTCCTTCTATTTGTTTCCCCCGCGTTTTTAGTGCATGCCTCCTGTTGGTCTCAACAACTGTTGATTAACCGATTATGAAAGACATTCGTAAAGCACTGGAGCAACGCATCCTGATTATTGATGGAGCCATGGGTACCATGATCCAACGGCATCGCCTGAGTGAAGCAGATTACCGTGGAGAACGGTTCAAAGACTGGCCCTCCGATCTGAAAGGAAACAACGACCTGCTCTGTCTCACGCAGCCCGCTATTATCGAAGGCATTCACCGCGAATACCTCGATGCAGGTGCCGATATCATCGAAACCAATACCTTCAATTCGCAACAGGTAAGTCTGGCTGATTATAATATGCAGGCACTGGCACATGAAATCAATCTTGCAGCTGCCCGCATCGCCAAAAAAGCGGCGGATGATTTTACCGACAAAGATCCATCCAAACCCCGTTTCGTGGCTGGCGCGATAGGACCCCTTAATAAAACACTCAGTCTCTCACCGGATGTTAACAATCCCGGTTTCCGCGGACTATTATGGGATGAAGCAGTGGATGCCTATTACGAGCAAATTGACGGACTGGTACAGGGCGGTATTGATCTGATCCTGATTGAAACCATTTTTGATACGCTCAATGCCAAGGCTGCCATCTTCGCCGTAAAAAAATATTTCCAGGATCATCCCAATCAGCCTGAGCTGCCCATCATGATCAGTGGCACCATCACCGATGCTTCCGGCCGTACCTTATCGGGACAAACACTGGAAGCCTTTTATATTTCCGTGATGCATGCGCATCCACTGAGTGTGGGACTGAACTGCGCCCTGGGTGCTGCAGATATGCGTAGTCATATAGAAGAACTGAGCCAAATCGCAGCCTGTTACACATCCGCTTATCCCAATGCAGGTTTACCCAATGCCATGGGAGAATATGATGAACAACCCGAACAAACCGCGAATTTTCTGGAAGACTGGGCCCGCGAAGGATTTGTGAATATTGTTGGAGGATGTTGTGGCACAACCCCGGATCATATCCGCCATATTGCGGAACACGTGAAAAAATTCAAGCCCCGCGCTTTACCCGTCATCGCAACTGAAACTGAAGCATGAGTACGATTTATCCCTTTCTGCGCCTGTCTGGTTTAGAACCACTGGTAGTTCGACCGGAAACCAATTTCGTAAACATTGGAGAGCGCACCAACGTAACAGGATCCAAAAAATTCGCGAGACTGATTCGTGATAACCAATACGA
>CAZJNY010000306.1:0-4064 GCA_964547405.1 uncultured Flavihumibacter sp.
CTCCAGTACAAAGAAGAAAAGAATCTGCTCATTCAAGGATTGCCATCCTCCATCGAAAAGCAATTTAATAAGCTCACTTTCGCGAAAAATGTTACTCCGCTGCTGAAGAGCAGAAGGATTGACTTTGCACTGGTGTTTGCGATTAACGAAAATCAGTTAAACAATATTCTGGAAGATGTACTTCCAGCCTTGCATGATGATAGTAAACTCTGGATCGCTTACCCCAAGGCAGCCTCCAAGATTGCCACCAACCTCAACCGCGATTGCAGTTGGGACAGAGTAGTGAGTGCCGGGTATCAGGAAGTACGGCAGGTAGCGCTGGACTCTGTATGGAGCGCCCTTCGGTTTAAAAAAAATGAACAGATTCCCCAGTTAAGCAGAGCCTCCGCAAATGGAGGGGTACCGGCCGAGGTAGAAGGGGTTGACTTTACTACACGTACGGTGGAAGTTCCGGAAGCACTTCAAAAGCAACTTCAGTTAAAAAAGCATAAAAAGGCCCTGGAACATTTTGAGCAACTTTCTTTTACAAACAAGAAAGAATATGTTCAGTGGATTACCAGCGCTAAAAAAGAAGAAACCCGCCAGAACCGGTTAACTGCTACGGTTGAAAAATTACTGGCCGGAAAAAATAATCCAACGGAAAAATAAACGGATTTCACCGCACAATCACGGTGCCGAGATGCTGCAATAACTCCTTTTCCATCTGCTTTAATGCCTGGTGGGTCTGAAGCAATGTCAGCTGCTCTTCGGGACTATGAGGTTTTTCCAGATCCTGCTGGTTCTCTTCCATCATTCGTTTGATTTTTCGCAACTTGAGATAACCCATGGTTGATATCACTTCTTCCTTATACGTTTCTTCCCGACTGGAAACCGGAAGTTGAAATTTATTCTTCCATTTGTCACTGATCTCATACGGAAATTCCATCAGTGAAACCACCAGCGCACTCATGGCCTGGTTTTCCATATAATAAAAATGCCGGGGAGTTGGTTCCATTCCAGCTTCATACCAGCTTTTGTAGGTGGTAGCAATTTCCAGGAGTTGTTTGTTATCAAACATATCATCCTCTTCCAGCTCTTCGAATAGATAATCCGCCACCCGCTTTTCGTTTTCCCAGGGCTTTAATCCGAATTCCAGTAAGGCCCGGATTACTGCCTTCTCCTGCAATTCATCTTTCAGTAACAGGAAAAAACTCTCATCATAGGATACTGCAGCCTCCTCGTTACCTTCAAAAAATCCTGGCCCCGGATCCTGCTCAGGTACGGCTTTCGCTTCCAGTTTTTGAATTCTTTCCCGGATAAATTTATTGACGAGATTATTTAGTCCGGCCTCTTCAATTTTAAGCAGGGAAGCACATTGCCGGATATAATCCTGCTGTTTTGTAAAATCTTCCGCCTTATTGATTTTGGAAAGTGTTTCAGCAATCTGGTTTACCACAGCCGCCTTCTTCTGACTATCATTCCCTGCATCCTGAAGGGATACTTCCACCTGGAATAAAATAAAATCCTTTTTATGCGTGGCAACAAAATTCCGGAAGGCATCTGCTCCTACTTTTTTTACATAACTATCCGGATCCTCTTTGTCCGGTATCAAAACCAGCTTCACATTCAACCCTTCTTCCAATGCCATATCCAATCCGCGGAGGGCCGCTTTTACACCCGCCGCATCGCCATCATAAACGATGGTAAGATTGTTCGTATACTTTTTTACGAGGCGTATCTGATCGGTTGTAAGAGAGGTACCGCCGCTCGCTACTACATTTTCAACACCCGCCTGATGAAGAGAAGTAACATCCGTATAACCTTCCACCAGCAGGCATTCATCCAGTTTGTCAATTACCTGGCGCGCGAAATACATCCCGTATAAAATCCGGCTCTTGATGTAAATTTCATTTTCCGGCGTATTGATATACTTGGGAGCCCGGTCATTTTTTTTAATGATCCTTGCTCCGAAACCGATAATTTTCCCCGTTGTGTTATGTACCGGAAATATAATCCGGCCCCGGTAATTATCTACCAGTTCTTCATTTCGAATGGCAGCCAGTCCGGATTTGACCAGTAAGTCGCGATTGTATTGTTTTGCCAGCGCTTCCGTTACAAATGCAGTCCTTTCTTCTTTGCAATACCCGATCTTGAATTTTTCAATGATTTCATCACTGAACCCTCTTTCTTTCAGATAGGCGAGTCCCACTGTTTGTCCCTCTTCATCCTCCGTAAGAATCCGGGAGAAATATTGCTGGGCAAAATTGTTCAGGATATATAAACTGTCAGCAGCCTGCAGCAATTGACGTGTTGCATCACTGACTTCCGTTTCCTCCACTTCAATATTATACCGGTTGGCCAGCCAGCGCAAGGCTTCTACATAGGAAAACTTTTCGTGTTCCATGAGAAAACTGATCGTGTTGCCGCTTTTCCCACACCCAAAACATTTATAGATTTCTTTATTGGCGGAAACCGTAAAACTGGGTGTTTTTTCGTTGTGAAAAGGGCAGAGGCCGAGGTAATTGGTTCCCCTTTTTTTCAGTTTTACATAGGATCCAACCACGTCTATAATATCAATCCTGCTAAGGATTTGTTGTATGGTAGTTTGAGAGATCATGGGGGAGGGCAATTTACACCTTATTTCAACTAGTTTTGCGGCTTCTAAAATTGATAGCATGATTCCTTACTGGATGTCCAGAACCCAGCTCTTACTGGGAGATGAAGCAATAGAAAAACTGATTACCCGCCATGTGCTGGTAGTCGGACTCGGTGGCGTTGGAGGAATTTGTGCTGAAATGATTGCACGTTCAGGAGTTGGTAAAATGACGATTGTAGACGGTGATACCGTTGACCTCAGCAATACCAACCGGCAGATCCCCGCCCTTCATTCCAATGCCGGAAAGCTGAAAGCGGAAGTGATGGCAGAACGGCTTCGGGATATCAATCCGGAGCTGGAGCTTGTTGTGCTGCCTGATTACATGGAAAAAGAAAAAGCTGCGGAGCTGGTTGGCTCAGGGGATTTCGATTTTATAGTGGATTGTATTGATACTCTTTCTCCCAAGGTGATGCTGCTTAAAGCCGCTGTGGAGGCAGGCATTCCGGTCGTAAGTTCCCTGGGGGCTGGAGGTAAAATGGACCCTGCACTGGTTACCATTGCTCCACTGGAAGAGTCAAAAGAATGTAATCTCGCCCGCTATGTAAGAAAGCGCCTGCATAAACAGGGTATCTACAAGGGCATTACCGTTGTTTATTCTCCGGAAAAAATTGACGAGGAGAGAGTTATCGTTACTGAAAAAGCCTATCCCAAAAAGTCGCTAATCGGAACCATTTCCTATATGCCGGCAATATTTGGCTGCCAGTGCGCGAGTGTAGTTATCCGTGCCTTGTTGGCTACACCGGAAAATCCTTAACGAATTTTTGCCTTCAGCTCCTCCAGGCTTACAATGCCCTGCTGTTGCCAGACAAGCTGTCCTTTTTTATACACAAAAAAATGGGGGAGTGCATCAACTTTCAATTGCTTCATCAGTTCAGTATGAACACCTGCATCAATCGCAGCCAGTTTAAACTGATTGGGGAGGTCCTCTTGTAATTGCTTTAACACCGGTTCCATTTTCCGGCAGGGTGGACACCAGCTCGCCCCGGCATCTACCAGCACCACGTCGGCTGAATGGATCAGCTCTTCATAAGCTGCAGCGCTCATCTGACTGACTGGAACCTGCTGTTCCAGTGGCAGCGACTGTTTTTTCCAGGCATTTAATCCACCAGTCATTTCAGTAACCTGGTAGCCTTTCTTCCGCAGCACTTTGGCCGCATCGGCACTGCGGACTCCGCTTGCGCAATAGATATATACAGGTTTGGCTTTGTCCAGGTGGCTGGTGCGATCGGCAAATTCTTTGCTCTTCAGCCAATCCGCCTGCAAGGCACCTTTTATAAATCCTCCCTTGAATTCTTCTGCGGTACGTACATCCAGCAACTGGTAGGAACTTTGCTGCAACAGGGTTTGAAATTCTTTTGGAGATACTGCCGTTCCGGATTGTCCATTCAGGGAACAACTCCAAAAAGTTGCCGCAACTAAAAAAAATCCT
>CAZJNY010000307.1:0-4046 GCA_964547405.1 uncultured Flavihumibacter sp.
ATAAGGGCAGTGCGGGTCGGGGATCTTTTTTGAAAGCAGGTAAGGCAATCGCCCAGGGCAACCGGGGCCTGCTTCCTTCCGAAGCCAAACGCCTTACATGATGATTGCTATGCCTGGACCAGTCAATCATTCGTTTCAACATTGCATCCGGATACCGGATCAGAAAAGGCCGTACCGCAAACTCGCAACTGGTGATCGGTGTGATTTTTTCAAATAGGGCAACAGCCTGATCAAAGTGATTGATTCCATACCGCTCTACATAATCCGGTAGAAACATCAGGGCCAGACTTCCACCTGGAAAACGAAAACCATTGAGCTGATCAGTCAGCTTATCAAGTACTACTGCAGCCTCGGTAAAATCAGCCGGCAACTCACGGTGCAGGATATCCGCCGTATGCCGCATGCGATCCTTGAGTTCTTTTTGATCCCAGTCGGGCGACTGAATCTTTTTATGAAATCGTGCTGGAGAAAAGGTTGGTAACACCATCTTAACCTGCCTGCCAAAAGCCAGATAAAATTCTTCGGAATAGATATCCTTCAATAAAGTGCTCATGCTGTAAAAATAGTAGCGGAATTGACAACCCTATGTCAGGAGCCAAATCAATCCCAACCCCCGGGACGAATTTTTTTTCGGGTAGCTTTTACGGTGCCTTTTTGTTTTTTGGATTCGATGCGTTTCTCGTGGACGGCTTTGGAAATTTTGGTCGCGATCCGGGCTTTCTTTTTGACCAGGGCTTTTTCCAGCAAGTCGTGGAATTTGCGCAGCACGCGTTCTTTATTGCCGGACTGAGACCGCTCTTCCTGGGATTTCAATAAGATGCTGCCATCTTTATTCAGCAGGTGTTGCAGTTTTTGCAGCACCAGTGCGCGCTGCTCATCGTTCAGGGCAACCGAAAGGGACGGAGTCCAGCGCCCCTGAACCATCGTCTCTACCTTGTTCACGTTTTGTCCGCCTTTGCCACCGCTACGGGCAGTTTGAAATTCTATTTCCTTGCTGATATCGGGTGCCATCGCGCAAAATTACTGTAAATAAATCGGGTACCTATTTCTTCCAGTACAGTGCTACCGAAGCCGCCAGTTCCATCATCCAGGCAAGTCCGAGGTGCACCACAATCCCCCCGTAAATCGATTGCGAATAACAGGCAAAGATACCAAGCAGGATGCCGCCAAAACACGAAGAGATACATTCCAGCAGGGGCTTGCCGAAATGTATGGAACAATAAAACATGGCCATGGGTAAAATGGCAGCCGGACCAATCCAGCGGGCTAACAAGACCACAAGGAACCCGCGGAAGAACAATTCAATGGTAAAAAAATCAGCCCCGTAGGCCAGTTGAAAACTGATTTTCTGCCAAAGCGATGGAGCAGGATTAGCATTCAGTTGCAGCAATTTCATTTTGGGATAGGTCTGCAGGAAATCTGCTTGCGTAGCAGCAAAACTCACCAGCGGAATTATTACTGCCAGCATGATCAGATAGGGTGTCCAGTTAACACCTGCCAGCTTTAAACCGGTGGCGGAACCAAACCCGGTTATACGACCATTAAGTATCGTATAGATTAGCATCAGTATACTAACAGTTACCACTAACCGAATCGGCCAGTTGATCAGCACATTGATGCGATGACCTTCTATTCCCGGGCGGGCTGCCTGCACCCATTCCTGCCATCCGCCCATGCCAGATTTAAGCGCAAATACCAGGGGCGCTAAGGCAATTATTGATACCAATGCGGGATTCCAGTTGAATCCCGGTACCAGCCACCAATAGAGCAGATAGGGAACTGTAAACGCCAATGCATAAACGAAGTAAAATCCGAGTATGCGTTGTGGGCGGGTGGGTAAATTATAGATCCATTGCCTCTCCCAGCCCCAGTAATAATTACCGGTAATCAATAGCGCGGTAATCAGGGTGCATCCCAGGAAATGCGGTTTGTTGAGCTGGTTGAAATAGTCAGCGATGTATTGAAAAATCATCCTTTCACTGATTTCTGCATAATCTCCAGCAACTTGCTGTCGATCATTTTCTCCGCCAGTGTAATCATGTTGGAGAAGGCCCTGGACTGAGAGATTCCATGGCCAATAATAACCGGTTTATTGACACCCAGAACAGGTGTGCCACCGTAGTTTTCAAAATTGAAGCGATCGAAGTATTCGTGGTGAATGCCTTTGCGATCGGTGATCTCGTAAATGGATTCAGCCAGCTTCAGGATGATATTTCCGGTAAAACCTTCGCATACCATTACATCCGCTTTATCCAGTAACACATCGCGGCCTTCAATATTACCTACAAAGTTGATCGCGGTGTTTTCCTTTAAGAGGGGATAGGTAGCCTGGGCCAGTAAATTGCCCTTGCCTTCTTCTTCGCCGATATTAATCAGCGCCACCCGGGGATTTTCAACGCCCAGGATATGCTTAGCATAAAGAGAACCCAGCAGCGCGAACTGGTTCAGGTTTTCCGGTTTGCAATCGGCATTCAGGCCCACATCGAGTAACAAACCGGTACCACCATTTTCCTTTGGAATAATAGTGGAAATGGTAGGCCTTAATACACCTTCCATCGCTTTGAGAGAATACACGGCGCCTACCAGCATTGCTCCGGTATTACCGGCGCTGATAAAGGCATCAATTACGCCTTTACCCAGGTATCCGAATCCAATTGCAATGGAAGACTGCTGCTTTTCTTTCAGCGCTTTGGTTGGATGTTCATGCATCCCAATTACCTCTGGGGCATGCACAATTTTAACCGCTTCCAGGGGAATCTTATATTCCTCCAGCAGCGGTTTCAACTGGGCTTCGTCCCCGAATAAAAACAGGTTCGCCGGAGAAGTCGTGCCAGACAGGTACAGTTGCAAACCTTTTACCGCTTCTAACGGTGCAAAGTCTCCACCCATCATGTCCAGACCGATTTTCATCTCCGGCAAAGCGTTTGTATTGTATACAGGTTAATTACTTCTTGATGGGCGATTTTTCGCTCACCAGCTTACCCTTGTAGAACAATTTTCCTTCACTCACATGCGCACGGTGACGTACATGCAGTTCACCAGTAGTGCTGTCTGTGCTGAGTGTAGCGGCTGAAGCCTTGTAATGCGTTCTTCTCTTGGCACTACGTTGCTGTGAATGTCTGCGTTTCGGATTTGGCATCTCTCAACAATTTATAAATACAAAAATCAATTATCCAGGTCCTTAAATTTTTCCAATCCTTTCCAGAGCGGATTGGTACTCTCTGTGATGTTTCCCTGACCCGTTTCCATCTTCTTCAGTAAATCCAGGGCTTCCTGGTTACAATAAGAATGTGTTCCCGCTTCAGCTGTTTCACACATGGTTTGCATCGGAAGACTCAGGAGTAAAAATTCATAAATCCAATCGGCTACATGCAAATGACTTTCGCCTCTGGATAAATAATATACATCCGGATCCTCTTCCTGCTCATTCATCTCTTCGGAATTGTCTACCAGTTTCACCACGATATTAAACTCGTCCCACAGATTCCAGGGTAAACTGTTACTCCCGCACCGGTCACAAACCACATCTGCCTTTCCTCCGATCTCGAACTTCAGCAACATGAATCCATTCTTCTTATCCAGCGACAGTTTCACCTGCGCAGCGCAATTCCTGAATTCTGATGACTGGTAAGCTTCAAAAAACTTATCGCCGATTTCGTACTGATATTCATGAATTCCGGGCTTCAGTCCCACAAATGCGATATCAAATTCCCGTCTGCTACTCATGAGTACCTTTTTAAAAGGTTGGCAAAGGTAATAAAATATTCCAGATTAAACGGGAAATTTTTAAAGGAATCCCGTAATTTCGTCGGCGTATCCAAAAGTACATTTTTCACAGGCATGAATGCACGTATTAACATATTTGGTGCTTACCTGGCCTTCCTCCGGTCTGCCTGTGCCAATATTCCCTGATCCCTGAGCGCAGCGCGCTATCCTCCCTTATTTTACTGTTTTCACTGATTTCCATTAATTCATACATTAAACTTCCTTCTAATGAAGAATGTTGCTGTTATTGGTCTCGGTAAGGTTGGTTCCCTCGTTGGGAC
>CAZJNY010000308.1:0-4038 GCA_964547405.1 uncultured Flavihumibacter sp.
CTGACCGGCGTGCCGGCCCAGGGCGATCGCGAGCCGCAGCGGCTGGCGAGCCAGGCGATGCTTGCTTCCATGGCGCAAAGGTAGGAGGAATGGAGGAAAGGAACTATGGCTGCCGGAGGAAGGGAGCTGGACTGTATAAAAAAGGGTGGAGACCATCTTAGCGGTGTCCACCCTTTTATTAGTATCGCTCGAATAAATCAGAGTTCGGCTGTCCGCAGTTTGCGGGGCACCCTGATTTCTGCTTTCTGTATTTTGCCATCCCGCAGGTATTCAACAGGCAGGCTGATTTTTTTGGCTTCCCGCACTGCCCGGTTACCATCCACCAGTTCATTCACACTATTGATTGCTTTGCCATCAAAAGAAGTGATAATATCCCCTTCTTTGATTCCCGCTTTGGCAGCAGCAGACTCCTCATCCACTTCCAGCACTTTCACGCCCTTGCCATCTTCCGTATCCTGTGCTTTTATGCCTAATTTAGGCTGGTTGTCATTCCAGTTAAAATTGAAATTCCGGCCACCAAATCCTTCAAGTTCAAATGGTTCCCGGTCAAATGGTACTACCATTGGCTCCCTGCCATTGAAACTGAATGAAGCTGCCCGCTGGCCAAGTATAGCGGTTAACTCTGCGGCTTTCCCATCACGAATGTATCCGACTCTGATCTTTTCTTCAGGCTTTAATTTTCCAATGGCTTCCGTAAGACTCTGGGGAGTTTCAATTTTTTGCTCATTGATCCGGGTGATAATATCCCCTTTTTTTAATCCGGCTTTTTCGGCAGCACTTCCCTTTGTTACGTCCATGACCAATGCGCCACGCTCCGATTTTTCAGTTGAAACACCCAGAAACGCCCTGTTCATTCCGCTTAGTTCAAGCACCCGGTCTTCCTGATCCCGCGACTGCCAACTGCCGTCCTGAAATGGTGAACGTGGCTGGCGCGGTAGTGTAATACGCATGGTATTGCCATCCCGGACAATGATATTCTTTTTTAATACGGCAATTTCTTCATTGTTGAATTCCGCCAGGGGCTTGCCATTAACCACCACTTTATCATCCTTGATGACAATGGTCAACTTAACATCCTTGTCCCCCTTGTCTCCCTTGTCTCCTTTGTCCCCCTTGTCCCCTTTCTCTCCTTTGTCCCCTTTGTCCCCTTTCCTCTTTATAATAATCTGATCATACTCTCCAAGCCCCTCCTGCTCTTTTTGCTGCGCTGCCACCGGTTGAGCCATGCACAGCAGCATCCCCAAACCAGCAGTTGCAAACTGAATACGTTTCATATAATTTTTCATTTACGGTGATTTTCGTAGATCAAATATAAGGGATGTTTTCAATCTACGAAACATTTCGGAAATGTTAATTTCCCCACCGGTCGGGTGGCACCGGTCGGGTGGCACCGGTCGGGTGGTTAGAGCAGGGAGCGGATTGCTGAAATTACTGCAGGCAGGTTGCCCGCTTCCTGGCCACCCGCAGTTGCAAGGTTTTTCTGCCCACCACCACCACCTTTGATCAGGGGTGCCACTTTTTCCTTTATGAGTTTACCCGCATCCAGTCCGCGGGCCGCCACCACCGTATCAGCAATGGAAATCGCTACGAATGGTTTGCCGCCGATATTTGCCGCCAATACCACCACAAATTCATTCAGGTTATTTTTAAGATCGTAGCATAATTTCTTCAGAGCATCCGCATTGCCAACTTCAACGATATCCCCAATAAAAGTTATGCCATTTACAATTTCATCTTTTTGCAGCAGCTCATTCCGGATGCCCACCAGCGCACGATTCTCCAGGGATTCCAGCTGTTTTTTCAAACTGGTATTTTCGGCCAGGACTGCATCCACTGATTTGATCAGCTCCTTTGGATTTTTAAACGCAGTTTTGACGGTCTCTAATTGAACGGTCTGTTCCTTCAGCCAGAAGCCAAAAGCCCCGCCAGCCACCGCTTCCATCCTTCGCACACCAGCCGCCACAGCCGATTCTGCCAGAATTTTGAAATAGCCTAATTCACCCGTTGCTTTCACATGGGTTCCCCCGCACAATTCAATGGAATAAGCCGGGTCGATCGTAACCACCCGAACCAGGTCGGAATATTTCTCCCCGAAGAGTGCCATCGCGCCCGCAGCAATTGCTTCCTCTTTTGGCATTTCACGGATCAGAACCGGCCAGTTTTCCCGGATCTTTTCATTCACCAGGTTTTCAATCCGAACCAGTTCTTCGTCACTCAGTTTCGCAAAATGAGAAAAGTCGAACCGGAGCTGTTGGGCATTCACCAGTGATCCCTTCTGCGCTACATGGGTACCCAGTACCTGGCGCAATGCTGCATGCAACAAGTGTGTGGCAGAGTGATGAACCGCAGTTTCCTGCCGCTTGCGGATATCTACACGGGCAGTTACAATTCCGGTGCTGTTCACCGGTAATTTTTCCGCTACATGAATGATCAGATCGTTTTCCTTCTTCGTATCAAGGATGATTATTTCCTCTCCTTCAAATGAAAGAACACCCGTATCGCCCACCTGTCCGCCGCTTTCTGCATAAAACGGAGTAGCGGCTAATACCAGCTGAAATGCTTCCTTCCCCTTTGCTTTCACCTTTCGATAGCGGATCAGTTTTGTTTCCACTTCCAACTGGTCATACCCTACGAAAACGGCCGATTGATCTTCTTTCAAAACTACCCAGTCTTCGGTATCTACAGCAGTAGCTGCCCGACTCCGCTGTTTCTGTTCCTCCATTTCCTTTTTAAATCCGTCTTCATCCACTTCCAGTTTATTCTCTCTCGCAATCAGCATGGTCAGATCTAACGGGAACCCATAGGTGTCATACAATTCAAAGGCAGCAGCACCACTAATTAGCGTGCCTGATCCTCCAATTATATCATCCATCTTCTTCAGTCCTTTCTCCAGCGTCCGCAGAAAAGCATCTTCTTCTTCCTTCACCACTTTGGTCACGAAATCCAGTTGCTGTTTCAATTCAGGGAATACGTCTGCAAACTGTTCTGCCAATACCGGCATCAATTGAAACAACAAAGGCTGTTTGTAATCAAGATAAGAATAGTAATACCGGACAGCCCTCCGCAAAATCCGGCGGATCACATAACCCGCACCCGTATTCGATGGTAATTGTCCGTCAGCAATCGTAAATGCAATTGCCCGGATATGATCCGCTATCACACGGAATGCAACATCCGCGCGGTTATCACTAAACCCGTAGGTTCGGCCGGTTATTTTTTCAGTAGCTGCAATCGTTCCGGTAAATACATCCGTATCGTAGTTGGACTGTTTGCCCTGCAATACCCGAACCAGCCGCTCAAATCCCATACCGGTGTCAACATGGGTAGCTGGCAATGGCTCGAGGCTGCCATCTTTTTTCCGATTGAACTGTATGAATACATTGTTCCAGATCTCAATTACCTGGGGGTGATCCTTATTCACCAGTTCCCGTCCGGGTATCTGCGCCCGCTCCGCATCCGGCCGGCAATCCACATGGATTTCACTGCAGGGTCCGCAGGGACCGGTATCACCCATCTCCCAGAAATTGTCTTTTTTATTACCATAGACAATCTGTTCATGCGGTACCAGCTCCTTCCATTTTGCCAATGCAATTGTTGAAGCGGGCAGATTTTCTGCCGGGTCACCCTCAAAAACGGTTACGTATAACCGATCTTTTGGAATTTTATATACTTCGGTGAGCAATTCCCAGCTCCATTCAATCGCCTCTTTTTTAAAATAATCGCCAAAACTCCAGTTGCCGAGCATCTCAAACATGGTATGGTGATAAGTATCCACACCTACTTCTTCCAGGTCGTTGTGTTTTCCACTCACCCGTAGGCATTTCTGCGTATCTGCTACCCGGGAATAGGGTGGTTTTTTGTTGCCCAGGAAATAATCTTTAAACTGGTTCATACCCGCATTGGTGAACATCAGTGTAGGATCGTTTTTAACTACAATCGGTGCCGATGGCACGATCACATGGCCCCTGGAGGCAAAAAAATCAAGGAAAGCTTTTCTTATTTCAGCACTTGTCAACATAATTCGGAATGATTCTTGAG
>CAZJNY010000309.1:0-3952 GCA_964547405.1 uncultured Flavihumibacter sp.
GAGAAGCCTTTATTGTGATGAAAAATTTTGAAGGACAGACCGTCTGGAAAAATGCCGCCTGCAGGGCCTATCACCTGGGAGATGAGGTAATCGGGCTGGAATGGTCCACCAAAATGAACAGTATTGGAGGCGAAGTACTGGAAGGCATTCAACGATCCATCGGACTCGCTGAAGAAAAATACAAAGGACTTGTAATTGCCAATGAAGGCGCCAACTTCAGTGCAGGAGCCAATGTGGGCATGATCTTCATGCTGGCCATTGAACAGGAATACGATGAGCTGGATATGGCCATCCGGCAGTTTCAGCAAACGATGATGAGAGCCCGGTATTCTTCTGTACCGGTGGTAATAGCCCCACATGGACTTTCCCTGGGTGGAGGATGCGAATTGAATCTGCATGCCGATAAAATCTGTGCGGCAGCAGAAACCTATATCGGACTGGTGGAACTTGGTGTGGGATTGATACCCGGTGGTGGAGGCAGCAAGGAGTTTGCATTAAGAGCGGCTGATGAAATGCATGAAGACGAGCCGGAAACCATCACCCTGAAAAATCGTTTTCTTTCCATTGCCACTGCTAAGGTTGCCACCTCTGCGCAGGAAGGAATGGAAATGGGCATCCTGCGAAAAGGAAGGGATGAAATTGTATTGAACCAGGGAAGAAGGATAAGCGAAGCGAAGCGTTCGGTGCAGGAACTGTATGACAGCGGATATATAACTCCGATACAACGGACTGATATCAAAGTGCTGGGAAGATCCGGACTGGGTACTCTGCTAACAGGAATCAATGGCATGCTGCGGGCCAATTATGCAACAGAGCATGATGCGCTTGTGGCACGCAAGCTGGCCTATGTAATGTGCGGAGGTGATCTCAGTGAACCAACCCTGGTATCTGAACAGTATTTGCTGGACCTGGAGCGGGAAGCCTTTTTATCACTCTGCGGAGAACGTAAAACACTAGAAAGAATTCAATCCGTTTTAAAATCAGGCAAACCCATTCGTAATTAATTCAACGCGCTACCAACAGCCATTTTGTAACACACATAGGAAATGCCGGCCTTCGGGCCGGTTTTTTTGCCGGTCCTCCAATTATTTAGAATTCCCGCCCTGCCTTGCTTATCTTGTTAAAAAAAGAAATGGATGTACTGGCAATGGATTCGATCCAAAAATCCTATGGATCCATACAGGCGCTTAAGGGGGTGAGCCTGCAGGTACCTCAGGGTACTGTTTATGGGATACTAGGTCCAAATGGCAGCGGAAAAACAACACTGCTCAGCATTATGCTGGATGTACTTTCTGCCGACAAGGGCAGCTACAATTGGTTTGGTGCTCCTTCCTCCAAGTTTCAGCGGAGAAAAATTGGCTCCTTACTCGAAACCCCGAACTTTTACCATTATCTCTCGGCGGTAAATAATCTTAAAATCACCCATAGTATCAGTGGAAGAGGCAGTATCGCTGAAATAGATGAGGTGTTGCGCAAAGTAAATTTATACGAGCGCAGAAACAGCAGGTTCAGCACTTTTAGTCTGGGTATGAAACAGCGCTTAGCCATTGCCGCTGCATTGTTGGGAAATCCTGCGGTATTGGTACTGGATGAACCCACGAACGGACTGGATCCGGTTGGTATTGCAGAGATCAGGGCGCTCATCCGCCAATTAAGCCAAAACGGAACTACCATAATTCTTGCCAGTCACCTGCTGGATGAAGTGGAAAAAGTTTGTACGCATGTAGCGATTCTGAAAACCGGGGTTCTGATTGCAGAAGGGACCGTAGAAGATGTACTGGCGGATGAGGATATACTGGAAATTGGCGCTGCCAATCCTGAACAACTTGCCGCGCTGTTATCAACGATAAATGGTATTGGAACCATTGAAACCGGCGAATCACAGATCCTGATAAAAGGACCTAAAGGAAGTATTGATCCGGCAGCGATCAATGCACATTGTCATGCTTCCGGCATTTCAATCAATCATCTTGCCATGCGCAAGAAACGACTGGAAGCACGTTTTTTTGAACTAACAAGTAATTAAACCAGTATGCAATCACTGTTACGAACAGAGTGGTTAAAACTCAACCGGTATCCGGCGTTCTGGCTCTTATTGGGCATTTGTATGGTTACCTATCCTGGTATTAATCTGATTGGATTAAATATCTATTATGATGTTTCAGCCAAGGAATCTACTACCGGCCAGATTGTTACCATGCTGATTGGAAATCCTTTTGCATTTCCGGAAGTCTGGAAAACCAGTGCCTATCTTTCTTCCATTTTTATTTTTATTCCGGCAGTGCTGGTGATCATGTTAATCACGAATGAATACAATTATAAAACTTCCCGGCAAAACATAATCGATGGCTGGAGCCGGAGTGATTTTATGTGGGCAAAAGCGATCGATGTAATGATCATTACGCTGATTGTTACCCTGATGTTTGCCCTGGTGGCATTTTTCATGGGTGTCTATAACACGAAAGAAGGTGAGTTTTCCCTGTTCGATCAGATCCATTATGTAGGATTATTTTCACTGCATACATTTTCTCAATTATCGATTGCCTTCCTGGTCGGCCTGCTGGTACGAAAAGCATTTTTGGCCATGGCAATATTTGTTTTTTATGCCATGATCGCTGAACCCATTGCAGTGGGACTGTTGAAATACAAATTCAAAACAGAAATTGGGCGCTTTTTTCCATTGGAAATTGCAGACAGAATATTACCACCGCCAAGTTTTATGAGCAAACTGGATGAAGCCAAATACCAGGAAGCATTAGACGCCATACCCATTCATGTAGGGCTAACACTGGGGCTGCTAGCACTCACCTGGTTCATCAATTACCGGGTTTATCTGAAAAGAGACCTTTAATTCACCGGTCGGGTGGCACCGGTCGGGTGGGTCATCGCAACAAAGCCTGCAAGGCGGGTTCAATAGTGGGGTAGGCAAACTGGAAGCCGGCTTTCCGGATTTTCTCCGCACTAACGGTGGTACTTTTCAATACTTCAATACTCATTTCTCCCAGTCCGATTTTCAGGAAGATACCGGGAACATGAACCGGGATATAAGTCTTCCCTCTCATTTGCTTTGCCAGTTCCAATACCAGTTCTTTGTTGGAAACCGGTTGCGGCGCCACCGCATTGTAGGCACCCTGCCAATCTGTATGTTCAATGGCATCCAGGTACATGCGTACCAGGTCTTGTATATGAATCCAGCTGATCACCTGTTTCCCATTACTTAAAATGGCGGCTATACCAAACTTAACAGGTTTCATAAATTCCGCCAGCGCTCCTCCCTCCGTTGCCAGAACAATACCGGTCCGAAGATACACAACACGTTTACCCATGGCCGTTAGTGGAGCCAGGGATTGCTCCCAGGCTTCGCAGGTGGAACCCAGGAAATCATTGTGTGCAGGAGCGGTTTCAATAAATGGTCTGGGATTGGGGATCTGCGGATCAGGTCCGTACCAGCCAATGGCCGATGCCGAAACCACTACTGAAATTTCATTTGGAATTGTAGCCAGTGCCTTACACAACAATTCTCCACCCTGCACCCGGCTGTTGCGGATTTCCTTTTTCCGTTTGTCGGACCAGCGTTTGTCGGCAACGCCTGCACCCGCCAGGTGCAAAATCGCATGACCAGTTCGTATAGCAGTTTCATCGATGGTACCCTTTGCAGGGTCCCATGCTGCGTAACTGCAATTGCCGACTGTTTTATATTTTGCAGGATTGCGGGTAAAAATAATCACCCGATGTCCCGCCTCCAGTAAAGCAGTTGTAAGGGCCTTGCCAATCATACCCGTACCACCTGTTATAAGTATTGTTTTCATTTTTCTCCATTTTACCATTACACTTTCCTCCATCTTCCATTCCCCCGTCTCCTCTGTCTCCTTCGTCTCCTTTGTCCCCATCTTCCATTCCTCCATCTTCCAGTCCGGCAGCGGCCGGTGGGGCCGGGGCGGTGGGTCGGGGG
>CAZJNY010000310.1:0-3946 GCA_964547405.1 uncultured Flavihumibacter sp.
GATAGCAATGAAGGAGAACCCGGACCGATTTTCTTCCAGGGAGATCATGGTCCGATTGAATTCCGGAATATTACGATTACTCCCGCGCAGTAATTGCAGGGGTGCTTAACTTATAAGGCAGACAGGATTCACTATCCTGTCTGCCTTTTTTAATAGCTCATCTCATCGAGTTTTACTTTCCCCTTGAAGGTCCAGAAAACAAAGGCGGTATAGGTTGCTACGAGTGGTGTTCCGATCAGGGCGATGATCAACAGTGTTTTCATGGTTTTTGCGGAAGAAGCGGCATTGTCAATGGTGATGCTGTTTGCCGGATCATTGCTGGCGTAGAGCAGGTAGGGAAATACTTCCACTGCCACAGCGATCAACAGGGAAGCGATAGTGATCGATGAGAACAAAAAAGCGAGCCGGTAATTTCCTCTTTTTAATTGCCTGGGTATGCTTGCGATGGCAAGTATCATGATCACGGGAAAAATAAAATACTGGGGGTTGCTGCGAATTTTATCACTGAGATGCGGAATGTATAATAACGTGTATAAGGTGGTCAATGAAAATGCAACCACAAAAAATATGGTAAAGTTTTTAGCCAGCACGGTCAGTTTTACATAGAGCCGGTTTTCTGTTTTCATGGCAAGATAAATGGCGCCATGCATCATGAACAGGGCCAGGGTAGTAATGCCTACCAATATGGAAAACAGGTTGAAAAAGGACAGCATGGAGCCGGAGAATTCTTTTTCTTCATTAAGCGGAATACCTAGTGCTACATTTCCAAGCATGAGTCCCAGTGAAAAGGTTACTACCACACAGGCAAACGTGTATACAATATCCCAGGTGAGTCGCCATAACTTACCTGGTTCTTTGCTTCTGAATTCAATGGCTACTGCCCGCCAGATCAGTCCGATTAAAAATACCATTACTGGCAGATAAAAGGCGGAGAATACTGCTGCATAGGCAACAGGGAATCCTGCAAACAGGGCTCCGCCGGCAATTACCAGCCAAACTTCATTGCCATCCCATACCGGGCCGATTGCATTCAGAGCAATGCGTCGACTTTCTTCCTTTTTCAGAAACAGATGTAGTGCGCCGGCTCCCAGATCAAAGCCATCCAGAATAGCATAACCGCTGATCACCGCGCCAAAAACAAGAAACCACCAGGTATTATAATCGAGACCTAAAAACATAAGTGTATGTTTAATTCATGATCGGGTTTTCCCGAATGCTTTTGGCTTCCACTTCTTTTTCATCAGCGGGGGCAGTAAGCTCCGGACCGTGTTTGATCTTTTTATTCAATAGATAGAGGAACAATACTAACAGTATAGAGTAAACGAGTGTGAAGAGGATCAGGGAAACCAGCACCTGCTCCGCTTTCACTGCTTTGGATAGAGCATCAGAGGTTCTGAGCAGATTGTAAACTACCCAGGGCTGGCGGCCCATTTCTGCAGCAAACCATCCTGCCTGGTTAGCAACCTGTGGTAATAATACAGCCCACACAAAAACACCCATCAGCCACTTGTTCTCAAACAATTTTCCCCTCCACCATTGCCAGCTGGCATAAAGGGTGAGTGCGATTAATAACATACCAATCGCCACCATGATATGATAAAATTGAAAAACTGCATTTACCTGTGTAGGACGGTTTTCGGGCTTGAATGCGTTTAAACCGGTAACCGGCGTTTTGAAATCCTGGTGCAGGATAAAACTCAATCCGCCTGGAATTTTAATACCGGTAGTGGTTTGTGTCTGATTATTTACCCAACCTACCAGGTACATATCCGCCACAGCGCTGCTATCATAATGACCTTCGAGGGCAGCCAGTTTAGCCGGTTGATTTTTTGCTACTCCATCAGCACTTTTGTGTCCGGTAAACAATTGGGCCAGGGAGAAAATCGTAGCAACTGCCAGTGCAATTTTGAATCCTGGTTTGGCAATGGCCAAATGTTGTCCTTTCCGGATATAATAAGCATGTACACTCAGTACCAGGAAGGCGCCGGCAAGGAAGGCTCCAATCCAAACATGGCTTAACCGTTCCATACTGGATGGATTAAAAACCATTTCCCAGAAATCAGTGATTTCCGCTCTTGCCTGCAGGCCTTCGCCTACAATATGATATCCTGCAGGAGTTTGCTGCCAGCTATTGGCTACAACTATCCAGACAGCACTGAACATAGAGCCCAGGAATACCATAATGGTGGAAAAGAAATGCACCCTGGAACTGACGCGATTCCATCCAAACAACAGAATGCCGAGGAAACCGCTTTCAAGAGCAAAAGCGAAAATGCCTTCTGCAGCAAGCGCGCTGCCAAAAATATCACCCACATATTTGGAATAGGTAGCCCAGTTGGTTCCGAATTCAAATTCCATGATGATTCCGGTAGCAACCCCAAGCCCAAAGATCAATGCGAAAATCCGGATCCAGAACCGGGTCATGTCTTCATAAATTTTTAAACCCGTTTTGAGGTACAATCCTTCCATGATGACGAGAATCAATCCAAGTCCGATGCTTAAGGGCGGGTAGATATAATGAAAGGCAATAGTGAAGGCGAACTGAATGCGGGAAAGTATTTCAACATCCATAGAACAGGTATTTAAGGAGTGAAAGGCAGGCAGTCTGTAGATCGATGCAAAGATAGGATCACATTTCCGGTACGACTTCATTTGAGCTGAAAATATTTTAAATATTGCCTATGTGATAAATAGCACAAGCAGTTGTCGCTTTTTTTTGGATACATTAGTACTATGAAAAGATTGCTTCCTGTCGTATTGTTTGCGGCCATCTGTTGCTTTGGCTGTTTTCGCTTATACAGTAACGTTAGTAATGATGCTTCTGTTAAAACAGGAGCTGAGCAAACGGATCAATACCTGCCTTATTTAAAAGGGAAACGGGTGGCTTTATTGGCCAATCCAACCACCATAATAGGGAAAAAGCACCTGGTGGATAGTCTGATGTCACTTGGCGTACAGGTCAAGAAAGTATTTGGACCGGAGCATGGTTTCAGGGGAAATGCCAGCAATGGCGCAAAAGTGAAGGACGAGGTGGATGCTGCAACCGGCTTGCCGATCATTTCTCTCTACGGTGCCAAACGTAAGCCCTCAGCTGAAGACCTGGCGGATGTGGATTTGATGATTTTTGATATTCAGGATGTGGGTTGTCGGTTTTACACCTATATCAATGTGTTAAGGGATGTAATGGAAGCCTGTTCTGAGCACAATAAGGAATTGATGATCCTTGACCGGCCAAACCCCAACGGCTACCTGGTAGATGGACCTATACTGGATATGAAATTTAAATCGGGCATCGGTCAGTTTCCTATTCCCATCGCGCATGGAATGACGATTGCAGAATTTGCGCTGATGATCAATGGTGAAAAATGGCTGCGCGATTTGCCTGCCTGTAAGTTGAAAATTATCAAAATGCAGAACTATCAGCACGATATGCCCTACACCTTACCGGTAGCTCCTTCACCTAATCTGAATACGCAGCAGAGTATAGAATTATATCCTTCCATTTGTCTGTTTGAAGGAACCATTGTCAGCCAGGGCAGAGGTACGAAAACACCTTTCACGAAACTGGGCGCTCCCGCGCTCAAAGGCAGTTATACCTATCAGTTTACCCCTGTAAGTATTCCGGGTATGTCTGAAACACCACTTCATATGAACCAGGTATGTTATGGGCTGGATCTTATGAACTATGATATGTCCGCGCTGCGAAAAGAGCGCAAGCTGAATATCCAATGGATGATGGAACTGTATAAAGCATATCCCCATAAAGAAAAGTTCTTTGACCGCAGCCAAAGCAACCAGATGGGCGATATCAACAAGCTGGCAGGTACAGATCAGTTTCAGCAACAAATCCGGGATGGTAGTTCAGAACAAGCTATCCGTGCCAGCTGGGAGCCGGGATTATCGCAATACAAATCAATGAGGAAGAAGTACTTGCTGTATCCTTAGT
>CAZJNY010000311.1:0-3895 GCA_964547405.1 uncultured Flavihumibacter sp.
AAGCAGGGGAGAAGGAGCCGGTGGAGAGAGATATTTTGAGGAAGCAGTTTTCTATCATGATGAAGCGACTCTGGTATGGAATTACCTGGCCATCAGCAATACTGACCTTGATCTTTGGAGTAACGGTGATGCTTATGGGCGATTGGGATAAAATACTCTTCAAACCAGAGGGAAGATGGTTCCTGATGAAATGGATATTTATCCTCGGTTTATTTGCCTACCATTTCAGTTTGCATCGTTTGTTCAAAGAGGAAATGGCAGGTGTATTCCGGTTCAGTTCTACGCAATTGCGAATCTGGAATGAAGTAGCTACCATTTTTCTCTTTGCGATTGTTTTTTTGGTTACGGTTAAACAGAGCATGAGCCTGGTTTGGGGTATAGGGGGCTTAATTTGCCTGGTAGTCATCCTGATGCTGGCGATCCGGATCTATAAAAAAATCCGGCAAGGCAATTCCTGATCAGATGGCTTTGGAATACCGGATGGATTCTTCTCCTTCTTGTTTTTTTCGTTGAATGAATAAATCAAATGCACTGCAGACAATCCGGATAAAATGATGGCCTTTGCAACTGAGTGATAGTCCTTCCTCGTTCCATGTTATTAAACCATCGGCTGCCAGTTCTTCCAACACGGGAAAACTGAATTGTTGAAGTGTCGGTAAATCAGCTTTCTTGAAATTGGTTTTACCCTTGCAACTGATATCGAGAATGTATTGTTTGAATGACAAATCTTCCTCATCCAGAAAATAGCCTTTGGTGATGGCCAGTTTACCCTGGTTAATCAGCTCATAATATTCGCGAATGGTTTTATTATTCTGCGCATAGGCGTTACCGGTATCACTGATACTGGACACACCCAATCCAATCAGCAATTTGGATGATTGTGTAGTATAACCCATAAAGTTCCGGTGAAGCGTTGCCTCTTCCTTCCTCCTTTCCTCCATCTTCCATTCCTCCATCTTCCCTTCCCCCCTCTTCCCTTCCCCCCTCCACCTGGCGAGATACAACTCATCCGTTGGCAATGCAAAATGATCCATTCCAATATCATGGTAACCATGCATGGCAAACTGGAATTTCCCCAGGCGATACAGTTCCATTTTCAGTTCTGCGGAAGGCAGGTCGTTTTCATCAAAGAGGCGCTGACCGCGACTGGTCCAGGGTACATGGGCATAACTGTAAAAAGCAACCCGATCCGGTTTTAAGGAAAGTACCTGTTTCAGGGTGCGTTCCATGGATTCGGTGGTTTGTCTTGGTAGACCATAGATCAGGTCATAGTTGACTGAGGTATAACCAATTTCGCGTGCGATCTCGGTTACTTCCTGCACTTTATAAAAAGGCTGAATGCGGTTGATGATTTTTTGCACATATGGATCATTGTCCTGCACTCCAAAACTTACCCGACGAAAACCCAGATCATACAGGGTTTTCAGGTGATCGTAGGTGGTATTATTGGGGTGGCCTTCAAAACTGAAAGCGCGGTCATCGGCAAGGGTGCAGGAATTGAGAATGGGCAGTAAAAGTTTTTCCAGGTTTTCCGGCGAGAAAAAGGTAGGTGTTCCTCCGCCAAGATGGAGTTCCCGAAGCACCGGTTTTTCCTTCATGAGTCGTAAGTAAAGGGTCCATTCTTTAAGCACAGCTTCTATGTATTCGCCTTCCACTTTATGGTTGGTGGTAATCTTTTTGTTACAGCCGCAATAGGTGCAAAGGCTTTCGCAGAAGGGGAGATGAATATAAAGGGCGATACCGTTTTGGGCATTCTCAATGGAAAACTGCTCACTGAAATTGGTTTCCCATTTTTCAATAGCAATTTCCGGCTCCCATTGTGGAACAGTAGGATAACTGGTGTACCGGGGAACCGGTCGGTCGTATTTCTTAAGTAAGCTGGCAGTAATCATGGTGCAAAGAAATATCCGGACAAGTGCCTGTGCATTGACCGGTGTTGCACCAACGTATGATCTTTATCAGTTTGCGCAGGTTTTCTGTCACGGTTTTGTCATTTATGCATTTTTCCGCATTTCGTAAATCCTTTTTCCGCTTTGCGTAAACCAAACATTTTGCGGTAAATGATCTTTGCGGCCGAAACATACTGATATGATAAAGACTGGTTTGTTAAGTGGAATGGCCTTGCTGGTATCGGTAGCCGGACTGGCACAGGTGGAATCCGATTCCACCAAAAAAGAACAGGAAATGCCCCAGGTATTGGTGGTGGGATATAAGGATAAATTACTGTCAAAAGTGCCGGGATCGGTATCGGTTCTGCGCTTTAAAGAGATACAGCAGCTGGCTCCCATCAGTGGAAATGATGTGCTGCGTCGGGTACCCGGTTTGAATATTGTGGATGAGGAAGGGGCGGGTTTGCGGATCAATATCGGCGTACGCGGACTGGATCCTGATCGTAGCAGGAATCTCCTGGTGCTCGAGGATGGAGTACCCGTTGCCCTGAATCCTTATGGAGAGCCGGAACTGTATTTCACACCGGTAATTGATAAAGTGCGATCTATTGAAGTTCTGAAGGGTAGTGGCCAGGTGCAATTTGGACCGCAAACCATTGGGGGCGTGGTTAACCTGATTACTGCAGATCCGCCAGCACAGGAAAGAACTGAATTACGTGTAAAAGGCGGACAAGGTGGGTTTTTCTCCACCTATGCCAGTTATGGAAATACTGTTGGTAATATGGGCTTCAACGTAAGTTATCTGCGTAAGCAGGCAGATAATATCGGTCCCACCTGGTTCAGAATTAACGACCTCAGTGCCAAGCTGCGGTTTCAACTGAGTGAAAAATCTTCTATCGGGATGAAACTCGGCGTGTATGATGAACTCTCCAATTCCACTTATATAGGCATTACGCAATCTATGTATGATGCCGGCGGATCTGATTATGTGCGACTGGCACCGGATGATCGCCTGCCTGTTCGCAGATACAATTTAAGCGTGACACATTCCCTGCAAATCAATCCCCGTGTGAATTTGCAGACAACTGCGTTTGCGTATACCACTACCCGTAACTGGCAACGCCAGGACTTTAGTTATTCTTCCACTGCAGCCAATCAAACCGGGGTAATATGGGGCGACCGGAATATTTCGGGTGGAGCCATCTATATGCTGAACAGCAATGGTCACCGGAACCGGCAGTTTGAAGTGATGGGGGTAGAGCCTCGTTTAACGATAAAAGGTAAAATTGGTGATAAGGAAAATAAACTCAATGCAGGGGTTCGTTATCTCTACGAAAAAGCAAAGGAACAATTTGTAATAGGTAAAAAAGCGGATGCAACGGCCGGGGATATGCGCGATAATGAAATCCGCAGCGGACATGCGTTGAGTGGATTTATTCAGGATGAACTGGCAGTTACAAAACGCTTCACGGTGAATGCAGGACTGCGACTGGAAAGCTTCCATTATAACAGGAGGATTTTGAGAGGACGTTTTCCGGTGAATGGGGCAAATGTAGTAGCAGATACCAATGTATTGGCAAAACAACATCTGATCGCCATTATCCCTGGTGGTGGATTTAATTTTGTGGTGAATGAAAGTCTGAACCTGTTTGGTGGCGTACATCGTGGATTTGCACCTCCGAGAACAAAAGATGCCATCACCTCTACCGGTTTTGCGATTGACCTGGATGCAGAGAACAGTTGGAATTATGAACTGGGACTCCGTTTCAATCATGCGAACTGGGTAAATGGTGAGCTGACCTTCTTCAGAATGGATTTTGACAACCAGATTATCCCCATTTCACAGTCGAGTGGTAATGCCAACGCAACCGGATTGGCAAATGGCGGGAAGACATCACATACGGGTGTGGAAGCAGCTGTGCAACTGGATTTTGGTAAGGCCTTCAACTGGAAACACAGTGTGCAATTGGGTTCCAATTTCACCTATGTAAAAAGTGTGTATTCGG
>CAZJNY010000312.1:0-3892 GCA_964547405.1 uncultured Flavihumibacter sp.
GCAAGCAGCAAATCATGAAGAAATATACCTATACGGAAAAGAAAGATACAAGATCCGGCTTCGGTGCCGGTATGGCGGCATTGGGAAAATCACACCCCAATGTGATGGCCCTTTGTGCTGACCTGGTGGCCTCCCTGAAACTGGATGCCTTCATCAAAGAAAACCCGGATCGCTTTGTACAGTGTGGCATTGCGGAAGCGAATATGATTGGTGTTTCTGCGGGACTCGCCATTGCAGGCTATGTGCCTTTCGCGACAACCTTTGCCAATTTTGGATCGGGTCGGGTCTATGATCAGATTCGTCAGAGTGTGGCCTATTCCGGAGCGAACGTAAAGATTGCCGTATCACATGCAGGCCTTACCCTGGGTGAAGATGGTGCTACCCACCAGATCCTGGAAGACCTGGCAATGATGCGGTCCATGCCGGAGATGACGGTGATCAATCCCTGTGATTATAACCAGACTATGGCAGCTACGATAGCACTGGCAGATCATGTGGGTCCGGCTTACCTGCGTTTCGGTAGACCTGTAGTGCCCGTGTTCACGGATCCGAACCAGGAATTTGTGATTGGCAAAGCCTGGATGGTGAATGAAGGGAAAGATGTAACAATAGTAGCAACAGGTCACCTGGTATGGGAAGCCATTCAGGCAGGAGAATTGCTGGAGCAGGAGGGGATCGATGCTGAAATTATTAATATACATACCATCAAACCGCTGGATGAAGAAGCGATTCTGAAATCAGTGGCGAAAACCGGATGTGTGGTGACTGCGGAAGAACATCAGCTAAACGGCGGTTTAGGCGATGCCGTTTGTCAATTGCTAAGCCGCAATCGTCCGACGCCGGTTGAAATGGTGGGTGTTGACAATTCTTTTGGAGAGAGCGGCACTCCTGCACAATTGATGGAGAAATACGGCCTCAATGCAGCAGCTATTGTGGAAAAAGTGAAGCGTGTAATCA
The DNA here is from genome assembly GCA_964547405.1 of uncultured Flavihumibacter sp. Taxonomy (GTDB): domain Bacteria; phylum Bacteroidota; class Bacteroidia; order Chitinophagales; family Chitinophagaceae; genus Flavihumibacter. The sequence goes on from CAZJNY010000312.1 coordinate 958, forward strand.
GTCGGAAGTAATACTGTTGGATTACCCGACCGGTAAATTTTCCGGTCGGGTTTTCCCGACAGGTAAATTTACCTATATGGACCTCCGTGAAACCTTAGCACCTAAAGGCAGTTTCTATGAGCTGGTGGTAGAACTGCATCAATCTCAGCAAAAAGCTTCCTTATTATACGAAGATGCCGGTGTAACCCGTGCCGGCGGACTGATTACTGCGGTATACGCCAAAGAAAATCGCCAATTCCTTCAAATCGATAACGGGTTAGAAATTCCCATCGATCAGATCTATGCTCTGAATGGCCTGTTTTCTTCCGATTATTCTGAATGTTAACTGAAAAAATGGGGGGCTTGCAGGTTGAAAACTTAATGAGTATATTGGCTGGCTTAGCGGATGAGTTTCGTTTACCGGAACTTTTTTCGCGAAGCGATTTTGAGTCTAATGAAACCAACCCTTATCCTCCTTTCTATATTGTTTGGCCTTTCTTCGGGATTATTGGGCCAACCAAAAGCAGCTTTTGCAGTCTCTTCCACGGAAGGTTGCAATCCTTTGCTGGTGAATTTTACCAATCAGTCATCAGGCCTTTCCTCCAATGCTATATTTGAATGGGATTTTGGGAATGGGAATCGGTCTGCTTCCCTTAATCCGGCAGCAATTTATTCAGAGGAAAAATCCTTTTCAGTTACTTTAACGGTGCGTGATAATGGCAAGGTGTATACGGCAACAAAAGTTATTACCGTTCATCCGGCCCCTGAATTTGACATCGTAGCCGAAAAGGATAAGATCTGTCTGCCTGCTGCGGCGCAATTCACTTGCATACCCAAATCCGGCAATGATAACCTGACCCGTTTTTTTTGGGATTTTGGAGATGGGACAACTATTGAGACAAACAGTCACACTGTTTCACATCCCTATCAAACGGAAATACAACCGTCTGTGTCGCTCACTGTTACCAATTCTTACGGATGTTATTCCAGTGTTCGCCAAAATGGATTGGTTCAACTATTACCCGGACTGAATGTAGAATTTAAAGCAACAGACAGTGTGTTATGCCGCATAGAGGATCAGGTAACATTTTCGAATAATACTACTGGTTCTGGAACAATCAGCTATGAATGGGATTTTGGCGATGGCTTTCGATCAACAGCAGCAGCGCCGGTTCATGTATTCAATAAGGCCGGTAACTATTCCGTCAAACTCGTTGCTACCAGTTCGGAAGGATGTGTTGCCTCCAAAACCAGGACCGATTATCTGAATATTGCCAATTTTAAGGCAGATTTCAGGATTACAGATACGGTGTGTTCAACAGCGGATTTGCCAATAAAATTTTCGGGATATCCAGCTCCGGATAAAGTGCACTGGACGATCAATGATCAGGATGATTTTTTTGAAGACAGCATTCTTGTTCCAGTTGAAACTTCGGGAGTCATGAAAGTGCGTTTGATTGCAGCATTTGATAAATGTGCCGATACAATTATACAGGAACGAATGGTGCGGCCTCGGCCCAAAGTAGACAGTTTTGTTATCAAACAACTGAATTTTTGTGAATTTCCCCAGTACTTCGAAATAACCGACACAACGGCTGATGCGGTAAAATGGGAATGGAGTTTTAATCATTATTATGAACCCATTCCCACGGCCTTTACAAAAGTGGTAAAACAGGAAGTTTGGGCAGGCTTCAATACCATCCACTTAAAGATTACCAATAAGGAAGGCTGCACTGCCACGCTCTTACAGGGATTTGATGTGTCGCCGCCGAGGCTGGCAATCAGGTCGTATACAGATCTGCCGGATACTTATCATACCTGCGACTCAGCGCGTGCTAAGTTCCAGGCATTTTTTAGTACCAGTCCGGATCAAAAAATTGTAAAGTACAACTGGGACTTCGATAATGGAACAACCTCTACGGAAGTTAGTCCGATTGCAGATTTCAGGGAACGTGGTAAATACCATAAAATCATACTGGATTACGAAACAGATAAAGGATGTAAGGGATCAGTACAGGCAGCAGATCACATTTATGTAGGTGCCGGAGTAAAAGCAGATTTTGATCCATTGCCTCCGGGGGAAGTCATATGCGGTCCCTCCAACTTCACACTCAAGAATAAATCAACTGGAAGCAGTTTACGTGAGGACTGGTATTTTAATGGAGAACCGAGAGGTACAAGCAATATTGATTTTTTTGGAAATCTTGCCAAGCCCGGTGTCTACGATGTTAAACTGGTAGTTAACGACGGTTATTATTGTTTTGATTCCATTACAAAAAAAGCGGCGGTAGTAGCCGTTGGGCCCTTTCCCCAATTCACCAATATTGAACATTCCTGCGAAGACAGGGCAGAAGTCACATTATACCAGGAAACGATTGGTGGAACCAGTTGGGTATGGGATTTTGGAGATGGTACTCAACAGACATTAACTACTAATGAACCCTTCGTTAAACACAGGTATGCTCAATCAGGAGAATATTATGCAACCCTCACTGCAACGGAAGGGGATTGTTCAATAAAAGTTGATTATAAGATGGTGCCTGTCATGTTGAAACAGAACCTGGTATTTAAAGGCCAAAAAGATAAACTATGTAAAAGTGATTCTCTGCCATTTACCATAACCGGATTTGAGCCGAATTATTATGTCTATGGCGTTGGTGTAAACTTTGAACGCTTTGAATATGAAGACGGTTCAATTTTTAAGGGATTCAATTATACAAATGGATATGATTATGTTGACAGAGGGGAATTGTATGAGCTAGATCCTTCAAAAAAGAAAATCAGGGCAATAACCTATGCTTTTGGATTCGGATGTTATGACACCACAAATTTCATTGACTTCCAGATTATTGGGGCGTTGGCAGACTTTGCGATCAGTAAACCCGCCAATTGTTTCAATTCGCCCATCGAACTGGTTGATGCTTCCACAAAAGACAATGCTACGATTATTCAATGG
>CAZJNY010000313.1:0-3885 GCA_964547405.1 uncultured Flavihumibacter sp.
GCATGTTTGATGTATTCCATCACCTGCGCACTTTTCAGCAATGCCTTGGTAGGGATACAACCCCAGTTCAGACAAACTCCGCCCAAACTTTCTTTTTCAATAACGGCTGTTTTAAAACCTAACTGTGATGCACGGATAGCGGCCACATAACCACCGGGTCCACTTCCGATCACAACAACGTCGTATGCCATAATCTATAATTTAATTGTAGGTTGATATATTATTTACCTGATCTGCGAAACTAACTTAGTAGGCCCAGATCGCCAAACCACTAGCGGTTGGCGTCATTCATACGGATTTTACGGCCCTTGTAGGTTTTACCGTCGATCGCTTTGATCATTTTCGAGGCCGCTGCCTTGTCCACCTCAATCCAGCTGTTCATTTCCTTCATATCTATACGTCCCAGTGAATCTTTCCGCAAATCGCTCATGTCCAGAATGAACTGGAGGAAGCTGGCTTTATAGAAACCATCTTTCGTGCCAATATTGACAAAAAGCTTGGTGGTATTCGCTGGTCCTTCAAAGGTCCGACCACGGCCCCCGTCTCTTTCGCGGCGTGCGTTATCTCCTCTGCTGCCGAAATCACGACCAGCCTGCTGACGGACCCTGTTACGGTCTTCCCGAATATTCAGATCTTCTGCATTTTCATAATATTTCAAGAACCGGTCAAACTCCATCGCGGCTACCCGTTTCAGGATGTCTTCCTTGCTCATATCGGCAAATTTCTCCTCCAGCATGGGAACATAAGTTTCGTAATTACCATGACTGATATCGGTTTCCAGCAATTTGTCCATGAAGTAGAAAAACTGCTTCCGGCAAACATCTTTGCCGGTTGGAATTTCCAGCTTGTTGAAGGGAGCCTGAACAATTTTTTCAATCTGACGGAGCCGGAAGGTCTCACGGCTATGCACAATCGACATACAGATACCGGTTTTTCCGGCACGACCGGTACGGCCGCTTCTGTGTGTGTAAACTTCGATATCATCCGGCAATTCATAGTTAATCACATGCGTGATTTCTTTTACATCGATACCGCGTGCAGCCACATCCGTTGCAATCAGCAACTGCAGGCTCTTATCGCGGAACTGGCCCATCACTTTATCACGCTGTGCCTGGGTAAGATCACCGTGCAGGGCATCAATATCATAGCCTTCACGGGTCAGCTTTTCAGCAATCTCCTGGGCATCCAGTTTGGTACGGGTAAAAATGATACCATACATGCCGGGATTGAAATCGATCAGGCGTTTCAGCGCTTCATAACGGTGTTGCGCAGACGTAATGTAATACTGGTGGTCGATGTTTTTATTGGCTGTATTTACTTTACCAACCTGTACTTCTTTCGGATCATTCATGTAGCGCTTGCTCACCTTTTTAATTTCAGGTGGCATGGTTGCACTGAACAACCAGGTGCTTTCTCTTTTTGGCGTATTCTTAAGAATGAATTCAATATCATCCTGGAATCCCATGTTCAGCATTTCATCCGCTTCGTCGAGTACTACGTATTTGATCTGCTCAAGATTGATGGCTTTTCTTTCAATCAGGTCGATCAACCGGCCCGGGGTGGCAACCACAATCTGAACACCGCGTTTGATATCACGGATCTGAGCGCCAATGGAAGTGCCTCCATAAACCGCCACCATGTTGATGGAGGTTTTGAATTTTTTGAACAACTCCATTTCCGTAACAATCTGCATGCAGAGTTCGCGGGTTGGACAAACAACCAGCGCCTGTGGAAATTTATCGGTCGTAGAAATCAGTTGTAAAAGGGGTAAACCAAAAGCCGCCGTTTTACCGGTGCCGGTTTGTGCAAGTCCCACTAAATCAGTGGTTCCGCTAAGAAGAATAGGAATCGCTTTTTCCTGAATCGGGGTAGGGTTTACAAATCCAAGGGCTGTCGTCGCTTTAACCAATTGCTCATCAAGTCCTAACCCATCAAATGTTATCATATATCAAAATTTGCGCAAAGGTAGGATATTAAACGCACTACATTTGCAGATTATGAAACTAGACCTACTGGCAATCGGTGTTCATCCAGACGATGTAGAGCTGGGCTGTTCGGGCACCATCATCAATGAAATAAAGAACGGGAAGAAAGTGGGGATTGTGGATCTGACGCAGGGAGAATTGGGTACCCGGGGTAGCATTGAAACCCGCTATGCGGAAGCGGCAGAAGCCGCAAGGATACTGGGCGTCCATGCCCGGGAAAACCTGAAAATGAGAGATGGCTTCTTTGCGAATGATGAAAAACATCAACTGGAACTGATCCGGGTAATTCGGAAATACCAGCCGGAGATTGTACTGTCGAATGCGCTGGAAGACCGCCATCCGGATCATGGAAGGGCGGGAAAACTGATTGCCGATGCCTGTTTCCTGGCGGGTTTGATAAAGATTGAAACAAGGGATGAGCAGGGAAATCTCCAGGATCGCTGGCGGCCTAAATATGTGCTGCACTATATCCAGGACCGGCTCCACGAGCCGGATCTGCTGGTTGATATCTCCGATGTATTTGAACAGCGGATGAAAGCCATAGAGGCCTATTCCACACAGTTTTATAACCCTGAAATGGAAACGGAGGGACCCACCACCTATATCTCCACGCCCGATTTCAGGGAGTCGGTGGTAGCCCGGGCCCGCATGTTGGGCAAACGTATCGGAGTTCGGTACGCGGAAGGGTTCACAACTCAGAAAACATTGGGAATCAGTAATCTGGATGCATTGATTCAGAATGAAACCTAAGATTAACAGATCAAAAAGTAAACACTCCATTGATGCGTAAAGGTTTTTTGTACCTTTACGCATTAATTTTTTACTCGAACCTGTTATTTTCTCATGGTTACTCCAAAGTTTAGTTCTTCTGCACAATCCTTTCATGCAGAATTGAAAAGACGAATCAATCAGTATTTTGACGAAAAAGGGAAGTCCACCACCGGCAACATGACCTTGTATTCCAAGGCAATTATCCTGTTGGTCGCTTTCGTCGTTACCTATGTGCACCTGGTGTTTTTTACCCCTGTGACCTGGGTTGCCATTCTGGAATGCCTGCTTTTGGGCGGCATCGTTTCGGCGATCGGATTTAATATCATGCACGATGGTGCACATGGTAGTTTCAGCAAATCCAAGTTGCTCAACCAGGTAGCTGCCTTCTCCCTGAATGTATTGGGTGGAAGCAGTTTTATGTGGAATGTAAAACACAATGTAATTCACCACGCTTACACCAACGTAGACGGACTTGATGACGATATCGATATTCAGCCCTGGATGCGCATGAGTACTACGCAACCCAAGTATAAATTTCATAAATACCAGCACCTTTATTTCTGGTTCCTTTATGCCCTTTTGTACATCCTCTGGATTTTTGTGCTGGATTATACCAAGTATTTCGCCAGCAAGATTGGCAGTATGCCATTGAAGAGAATGAAACTGAGCGACCATATTACTTTCTGGTCTTTTAAAGCATTCAATCTTTTCCTCTATGTAGGTTTGCCGATTTATATGGTCGGATTTCTGCCCTGGCTGGTTGGATTTTTAGTGTTCACCATGTTCGCCGGACTGGTACTCAGTATTGTATTCCAGTTAGCGCATACCGTGGAGCACACGGCCTTCCCTGTTCCGGATGCTGAAACCGGCAGACTGGAAGATGAATGGGCTGTTCACCAGTTAAAAACCACGGCTAATTTCGCTACCAATAACAAAGTGGTTTGCTGGCTCGTAGGCGGATTGAATTTCCAGGTAGAGCACCACCTGTTTCCAAAAATTTCGCATGTGCATTATCCGGCGATCAGCAAGATTATCCGGAAAGCCTGTGCGGAATATGGTATTCCTTATATTGAATATCCGAAAACAAGACTGGCGATCGCTTCGCATGTATCCTTCCTCAAGCAGATGG
>CAZJNY010000314.1:0-3856 GCA_964547405.1 uncultured Flavihumibacter sp.
AGACAACCAGGCATTGCGCCAACTATGAAGTGATCAACGGTTTTCAGCAATGGTATGATTGGATATGGCCCGACTTTTCCCTGCTGGATAAATGGAATCGATTGAATAAAGAAATGGTTGGCTGGCTGGTTAGCAGGCTTTGACTTCCACCGTATGCAACTGCTTCAGCCGGTATAATACTTCTTCTTCCCGGTTCAGCGGAACACCGATCTTATAAAGGCAGAACAACTGTACTTCCTGCTGCAATACACTACAATTACATTGTTTGATGATCATCATCACCTCATTGATCATGGTATAATCAAATTGCAACTGATAGCTTCGCTCAATGGCTTTCTGCACAAAAGGAAGGGTTTGCAAAACCACCGTGGCAGTTGTTTTATAGGCATTTATTAGTCCGGGTACTCCAAGCATGGTACCCCCGAAATACCGCACCACCACCACCCCCACATTTACCAGTTCCTTGCTGTCGATCTGTCCCAGTATGGGTTTACCGGCCGATCCGGAGGGCTCTCCATCATCATTGACACGAAAATTATTTCCGTCCAGTCCAATCCGGTAGGCAAAACAATGATGGGTTGCTTTAGGGTGTTCTTTTTTAATCTGTTCCAGTTCTTTTTTGAATTGTTCTACTGAACTAACAGGAAAAGCATACCCTATAAACCGGCTTCCCCGATCGCGGAATTCAGCCGTACCGGCTTTTTCAATAGTAGTATAAAAGGTCTTATTATCCATAATGAACGCTGGAAACAGCGCGCAAAGGTACAGGTTTAGCAGGGAGATCAGGAACGATAAAATAAGAGCTCGTCTGTTCCCAGTGTATAGCTGTCAAAAAGCCTGGCCTCTTTAATTTCCGGGGCAGGATACCCGTTTTCCAGGACTACCGAACGCGACCGAATCCTGCGTATCTCATTCCAGTAACCAGCCGCCAAAAATGCCTCATGGGTTTTGCTACCTCCTTCCACCAGGAGGGAAAGGAGCTGGCGCTTGTAAATATCCTCCAATAACTGGTCGAGCAAAGGAGTTTGTCTGTCCAGTTGTACCCATTCAATTCCCTCCTTCTGTGCGGATTGATGGTAATTATATACAACAGTTGGTGCTTCACCAGAAAACAGGCGATTCGTTCCTGGGACCTTCAGTTCAGGATCAATGAGCAGGCGAACGGGATTTTTCCCTGCAACCCAACGCACCGTCAGTGATGGGTCATCCATTAGCGCAGTTGTTGCCCCTACCAGTATGGCCGCTTCCTCCGCCCGCCACTGGTGAACAAGCCGGTTGGTTTGGGCAGAACTGATGGAAGCAGGCTTTTTGTCTTTCGTTGCGATTGCACCATTCCTGGATTCCGCCCATTTTAAAACAATATAAGGACGATGGGTTTCATGAAAGGTCAGGAATCGTTTGTTGAGTTCCCGCGCGGCCTCCTGTTCAATTCCCAAAACCACTTCCACTCCTGCCTGTTGCAATTTTTCAATGCCCTTGCCATCTACCGCATCAAAGGGATCCCTGATAGCAATTACCACTTTGCGAATACCATTTCGGATTATCAAATCCGCACAGGGCGGAGTTTTCCCAAAATGGGCACAGGGTTCAAGAGAAACATAAAGCGTACTATCTGTAATGTATAACCGATTTTCTTCTTTTACAGAGGCAAGGCAATTTACTTCCGCATGTGCCTTTCCGTATTGTTCATGATATCCTTCCCCAATTATCCTGTCCTGGTACACTAATACCGACCCTACCATTGGATTGGGAGCAACCTTACCCGCACCTAATGCTGCGAGTTGCAGGCAACGTTTCATATATAAGCTATGCTGCTCCATTAGTGCTGATGATTAATTCTGGATCGCATCAATGCCGGACGCTGCGTGATTTCATGATAACAAATGCTGTTTTCATCAAAATAATGAAACACCACCGACTTTCGGGTTTTCGATTTATCCAGATGTGGCTCACCTCCATGAAACAGATTGGCATGCCAGATCATCATTGTTCCTTTTGGAATACATAACACTTCTTTTTTCAATCCAAGTGTTTCAATTCGTTGCCGGATGAACGCTTCGTACTCATCATAGTCTTTTTTGCCAAGCAAAAACAGGCTGCCTTCATTCCCATAATCTTCATTAAGGTAGTATGGTAGTTTATGGGAGCCCGGATAATAATGTAGGGGGCCATTATCCGGATGAATATCTTCCAATGCAATCCAGACGCCCAGTAATCCGCCCAGCGGATAAGTGGTCATATGAATACTATCAGAGTGACTGTGTTGTTCACTTCCATGAATAAAATTAATGCTTTGAAAAAGAGTGGCCTTCCCATCCATCAAAAGCGACAACAATTCCAGCAGGGAGTTTTCCGTCCCAACTTCACGAAGTAAATCAGACTGATGAATGGCAAACATGATTTTGCCTCCACCTCCTTTTTGAATTCGCTTTTTTTCAAGTAAATCAACAATTTCCTGATTGATGGCATCCACCTGTGACACGTTAAGAAATCCATTCACAATCGCATAACCCCGCTCTTCGAATTGCTCCAGGGATCTTTTCGTCTCCTCATCAGCCTGCTGGTAAAAATCGGTTGCCCTGATTTTATCCAAATCCGGATTCCTGTCCTTTTTAAGGGTGGATTTCACTTTTTTAAAATCCTTGCTGGAAACTGGTGAAAAATAGAATTTGGACAATCCCAGTTCCCGGTATTTCGCCACATTATGTTGCAGTTGATCCCGGTGAAAAATATTGTAAAGGGAATAGGCCCATTTGAATCGTCGAACCAGTTGTCTGATCATAGCCACTAAATTAAGGCAGAATCCGCATGCGGTAGGCATTCATGGCAGTAACTCCCAGTTTGCGAACCAGGCGGTAGTTCACAACCAGACCTACCGGCGCGCCAATGATGGGGATCAACTGCGCCATCTTGGCGATATCCAGGTAATCGCGGTATTCCTGCTGAAACCGTCGCCAGTCGAACTGATGAATATCATCCGGCAGCAGGGCTGCTTTTTCCTGCCAGTTTACCATTTTCTGATAAATCTGGTTGCGGTGTTCCTGGCTGGAAAAAGCCAGCTCCAGGATATGCAGAATATAGACCCGCTCTTTGTAGTCCTTCACATCAAAGCCATATAAACTGGCAATATCAAAAAGCAGTTTCAGTTTTAATCCTAATAAAATCGGGAAATCTGCCAGTCCGAGTAATAAGCCACCCGCACCGGTTACGGCACCTTCCACCGATGCCGTCTTCTGATAAAAGTCGATGCGTTCTTTTACCGCCATTTCTCTGGCCCAAAAGGATTCTGATTGCAGAGGCGGAGCGCTGGTGTACTTCGCACCAAAGAGCACCGCGCGGATCATTTGTTTGATCGTGGTTGTAACAACCTGGTGCACTTTTTCAGGTATCCAGGAATTTACTTTGTTCTGCCAGGATTTGGACAGCCGGTTAAAGAAGCCCGGAGAGGATTGCATTTCCTGCTGCCAAACCCATAATTCTCTTTTGATGTCCTGTTCATATCCCTGCATGCAGGCAATTTCCTACAAATCTCCGGTTTTTAGCGCGTTGTATGCATAATCTGCCGCCCGGGCAGTTAAGGCCATATATGTAAGACTGGGATTCTGCGTTGCCGTGGAGGTCATACAGGCCCCATCTGTTACAAATACATTTTTACAATGATGCAGTTGATTCCATTTATTCAGCAGCGATGTTTTGGGATCATGCCCCATGCGAACGCCCCCCATTTCGTGAATATCGAGTCCGGGTGCCTGTTTGGAATCTGCTGTTTCAATATTCTTGAATCCGGCCACGGTAAACATTTCCGTCAATTGCTCCAGGTAATCCTTCACCATTTTTTCATCATTGTCGTCATAGT
>CAZJNY010000315.1:0-3848 GCA_964547405.1 uncultured Flavihumibacter sp.
GGGGTACCCTTTCAATCGCTGACAAATTATAACCAGTTGGTGCAGCTGGCACTTGAAAAGGGTATGTTTGGTCAGGAACTGGAGCCGGTATTGTTAAAATGGAGGGAAGATCCTGCAAACTGGACGGGAGTTTAGTAAATTAGTAGACTTAATAAATGCATATGAAAAAACTATCCGTATTGCTGTTATTCCTTTTTGGTATTTCAGCCGGACTTTTGGCGCAGTCCAAAAAAGCGATCCAGACAGTAACTATTAAAACTCCCAGTGTGCAGTGCGAGAGCTGCAAAAAGAAGATTGAGGCCTTTCTGGCCAGGGAAGAGGGGGTTGAAAAATCTGTGGTGGACTATAAACGAAAGACCACCAAAGTCACTTTTTATACCGATCGCACGAATATTGAGAACGTTAAAACGGCCATTGCCAATGCCGGCTATGATGCGGATGATGTAACCGCCAATGAAGAATCTTACCAGAAATTACCCAAGTGTTGTAAGAAACCCGAAGATGGTGGGGGTATGAAAAAACAGTAGATAGAATAAATTCTTATATGTCCGGTTCCGCAAGGAACCGGATTTTTTTTGCCCCACCCGTCGGTTACCCGACGGGTAGATTACCAGTCGATTTTTTGCTTACCCTCATAGTTGACAGGCAGATTCATGAAAAAGCCGGATCGCCCCATTCTGATTGTCCCATTCACTTTAATGTCCAGCTCATTGTTCAACAGCAGGGAAAATGCATTTCCCAGCAATTGCTTCATATTCACTTTCATCTGGACGGGAACGTAGAAGGTGTCTTTTTTAGGAATACGGATCAACGTATCCAGGACCGTATTGCCCACTGGCTTATTGTTGATGGCAATAGCCAGGTCGGCCCTTCTGAATTGTAACTCGTAATTGTTCGGATTGTAATATTTCAAATCTGCCGAAACGACAGTTTCATTCATTCCAATTTTTCCCAAACTGAAATTTTCCAGCGCCTGGTACTCCGGGATCTCGGGCTGCCGGCAGGCCGTAAACCCAAGTAAAGCGAGCAGCACGAGACTCAATAGAGGCGATTTACCGCCAGATTTTATAAATGGTATCATTTGTCAGCAAAATAGGGGATTTGCCATTTATGCGCAAATTCATTTGTTTGAATTAACCTATCTTTAGTGCCAATATTATTGGGATTGAATTTGTTTGTCGGCATTTTAAATACCATTGTCAAAAACTATTATTTTTAGTATAATTTTATTTGTCTATTAATTTGAAAATCAAATAATAATAATGATTACTTAGGTATTTAAAATATATCAAAATCACAAATAAAATAATTTTGATACCAATTATATAGAAATTTCAAATTGTATTATTAGTTTTCAAATATGGATTCATTAAAAATTGATTTACAATATTTTGCAAGCGTTGATTGGTATAAAAAAGCATATAAATATAAAAATGTTTATTTTTCATTATATGATTTTCATTCCAAAATGAGTTTTCGCAACCGTACGATGATTGCAGGTGCTACAGGTCCTCTCCGATTATCGGTTCCGATTGTGGATGGAAGAAATGAACGGCAATTGTATAAGGAGGTAAAACTGGTCAATGGCAGATGGCAGTTGGAGCATTTCAGGGCAATTGTCTCCTGTTACAATCGTTCCCCCTGGTTTGAGTACTATCGCGACGAATTGGCAGTTTTGTTCGAACAAGGATATGAGCACCTCTTCGACTGGAATATGGCCTGCCATGATTGGGTGGTAAAAAAGTTAGGGTTGGGCAATCCTTTTCAGACCTTAGAGGAAGCTCCTGGAAACGAGGATTTATTTGAAAATGCGGTCAATGAATTTCATCCGGGCCGGGTACCCGGGCTTGGGCAAGTCGCCGCTTATACGCAGGTATTTCAAGAAAAAACCGGCTTTATTGCCGGTTTATCGATACTTGACCTGTTGTTTTGTGAGGGACCTGCGGCTCAAAAATGGCTCAGTGCAGGTTAAATATGAACGATTTTGTGCTTTTTGCGTAATTCTGTCTCTTTTAACTGAATTTGTTTTTTCCTGATTTCCCCTGCTTTGCGAAGTGATTCTTCGAGTTTCCGGAGTTCCTTGTCCAGGCGTTCCAGTTCCTGTTTGGCCTGTTCATAGGAGACTGCCATTTCTTTCCGGAATGCTTCATTTCGCAACAGCTCCTCTTTGCTAAGCTGCTGCAATAGGCGGGCAGATTCCTGCTGAACTCCATTCCAGTTAATCTTTGCCAGTTCCTTTTCAAGCAGGGATTTAATCTCCTGTTCCGTACCGGAATTCATGGCCAATTCCCGAATCTGATGCTGCAAGGCTTCCCAATTAACTTTGTTCAAAGCCAATTGCGTTTGCAGGGCTGCTTCCAATGCCTTTTTTTCTTCCTTCAGTCGGGCTGTAACCGGACCAGCCGTGTCGATACCCATACCCGGGGTTGTTTCAAAACTCTTTTTGGGTACATAGGGGAGCATATAAAAACTGGCTGCTTCGGTTGGAACTTCGGTGGTGGAACCAGATCGTTCAAATGTATATTCAGTTCGCGTTTCGGCTATTTGAGCGGTAGCAGGAAGAACGACAAGCTCCTGATCAGCATCTTCTTTTACCCAGCTCAGGTCTTTTTGATCGATATTGTCGTTTATCTGATAATTATAATTAACTGCTTTATTATCAATTGATACAGATGAATTATAAGTAATTAAATTTGATTGCTTCCGGATTTTTATGCGTTGTTTAATTGGGGAATCCTGGGCTTTATTGGAAAGCTCCGGTCGTTTTTGTGAGAAGAGCGCATTCCAGGTGGAGGATGGGAGAGACCAGCCATCCAGCATTGCATCCCGGCGACCTGCTTCGTAGCCAGTTAGGCTATTTTCAACATTGGTAAGTCCCTTTCCCCCTGGAAGCAGGGAGCCGGCAACTGCGCTTATAACCAGCAATAAGAAAAGGCTGGCAGGAATCTTTTTATGCGTCTGCTGAAAAGGGACCTGTAGCATGCGTTTAACCCGGTTCAATAAAAGCGTGCGACTCGAGCCACCGGCAGCAAGTACCAGAGGCAGGCTGCGCGCGCTACGTTTTTGCTCTAATAATAACAAGGCTTCCGCATACTCGGTAGGGATAAATGGAAATTGTAAGACCCAGTCATCACAGGCATGTTCTCTCTCTTCCCGTATTACAGAAATAAATAATCTGGCAAAAGGATTGAAGAAAAATAAGTTTTCCAAAATGGAAACGACCCAATTCCATATATAATCATTCCTTTTTATATGAGCCAGTTCATGAATCAGAATGGCTTCAGCCTGGTCGGGACTCAATTGATTGAAGGCCGTAACTGGGAGTAAAATCACTGGTTTCAGGTAACCAAGTATCTGGGGACTATCAATCTTTTCGGAAAGCCAGATTTCCACTTTTTTGCCCAGTTCCATGCGGCTGGTCATTGTTTCCACAAAGATCCGCCAGGCTGCCGGTGCTTTGCGGATTCCTGCCTGAGTGCCCCTGCGAAGATCGTGGTATTGAAAAGCCAATTGTCCGAAGCGGACAGACAACCACAAGAGATAAATGACGGAGAATACCGGTATGAACCTGGAGATCATACCCTGCAGTGCTAACCACCAGGAATTGGTCAGGGTGTTAGACAGCGTTGATTGGTATTGGAGGGTATTAGCTGCCGGGAGGCCGGATCTGATACCGGTGGTGATGGCCCATACGGTACCCAGCAACAGGAACGCCATTGCCAGATTGTAACGGGAAGAGGCTGAGGGTAGGGGCCAGAGTTTTTGAACAAGCATCCATACAATCCACAAAATTCCAAACTGCCACCAGCTGTTAACTAAAGCCCATCCCAGTGCCTCTAACCAGGCAT
>CAZJNY010000316.1:0-3831 GCA_964547405.1 uncultured Flavihumibacter sp.
TGCCTTCAGTAGGTTTTGTAAACGTGTCTGAACGAAGATCAATTTTCATGAACCAAATATACAGGTACCCTGATTTACTGCTGAATTTAGTCCCGGAAAATTAGTTGCAACGCTCAAACAGGCTTCTATATATAGTTATATTATAAACACGTTATTAATTAATAATTCATTTATTATAAATATATTATAGTTTTTTATAGCTATTTATTAATCTGTTTAATTAATCATCATTCTTCCTCATGTGCAAAAGAAGTACAGAATTATACCGGCTGAAAGCATGGCTACCCCTGCCAAGTTGGAATCAAACCTATATATTTGCTTCCCTCTAAAACTGGATAATAGTGCGCCTTAAGAGCTTAGAAATAAAGGGTTTTAAAAGTTTTGCCGACAAGACCGTTGTTCATTTCGATCAGAACATAACAGGTATTGTGGGTCCCAATGGTTGCGGAAAAAGCAATATCATTGATAGTATCCGCTGGGTTATCGGTGAACAAAAAATCAGTCAGTTGCGTTCAGAAAATCTGGATAGCCTGGTTTTTAATGGTTCCCGTACCCGTTCAGCCTCTGGTCTGGCTGAGGTCAGTCTGACTTTTGAGAATACTAAAAACCTTTTGCCAACCGAATTCAATACCGTAACCATTACCCGTAAATTCTACAAAAGCGGGGAAAGTGAATACCGGCTGAATGATGTGAGTTGCCGGTTAAAGGATATCCAGAATCTGTTCATGGATACCGGTGTTAGCACAGATAGCTATAGCATCATTGAATTGGGAATGGTGGATGACCTGATTAAGGATAAAGATAACAGTCGCCGCAGAATGCTCGAGCAGGCAGCTGGTATCTCCATTTATAAAACCCGGAAAAAAGAAGCCAAACAGAAACTGGATGCAACCGAACAGGATCTCGCACGTATTGAAGACCTGCTGTTCGAGATCAACAACCAGTTGAAGACCCTGGAAAACCAGGCAAAAAAAGCGGAGAAATATTACGAAATCAAGAAGGATTACCGGGAAATTTCCATCGAACTGGCGAAAGCTGCATTGGAAGGATTCAATCTGACCTATCGCGATCTGAACGAACAGACCAATGCAGAAACCGATAAAAAAGTACAACTGGATGCAGTAATCGCCCAGGAAGAAGCAGCGCTTGAACAGGAGAAGCTGGACTTCATAGAAAAAGAGCGGCAGTTGCAATCTCTTCAGTACACATTTAATGAACTGGTTCAACAGGTACGTACTAAAGAAAATGAAAAGAACCTGGCATCCCAGCGGCTTAATTTTTTGCATGAGAAAGAGAGCAGTCTGCAGGAATTTCTTCAAAAAAGCGATGGCCAGCTAAAGGGACTGGAAGAGAGTATCGCATTCAGTGCCAAACAGGTGGAAGAAGAGGAGGGTAAACTGGAAACATTCGAATCTCAACTGGAAGAATATAAATCGGATGTGGAAGAAAAAAGAGGGCAGTTTGATGCACAGCGTACTGCAGTAGATGCTATTCGCAGTGAAAATCTGCAGATTCAGCGGAGCCAGTTTGAAGCAGAAAAGAAAGTAGCCGTTGCTGATACCTCCATCCAGAATGTGCAGCGAAGTATCCATCAGATAGAGGAGGAGCGCGAAATACGGGGCAGTCAGCTAAAACAATTGGAAGAAGAGAGAACGGAGCGGGAACTGGAACTGGAAACAAAACAAAAGGACCTGCTGCAGTTGCAGGAGCACCATGAACGTACCAGGGAGCAAATTTTGCAGACCCAGCAGGAACTGGAACAGCTGAGACAAAAGCTGGCAGAAGAGAACAGATTGCTGGATGCCCGCAAAAACGAACATGACCTGTTGAAAAGCCTGATCGATTCCATGGAAGGCTATCCCGAAAGCGTGAAGTTTCTGCACAATAATCCAAACTGGAATCATCATGCACCCATCCTTTCAGATATTATTTATGTAAAAGAAGAATACCGGGCAGCAGTAGAAAATGTATTGGAGCCCTACCTGAACTACTATGTGGTAAACAACCTCCGTGAAGGTCTTCAGGCCATCCATTTACTGGATGATCATAAAAAAGGGAAAGCCAACTTTTTCCTGCTTGACCAGTTTGGAGAACAGGCCTCAACGGTACAGGCACCAGCCGGAACTCTGCCTGCATTATCCGTGATTGAAGTGGATGCCAGTTATAAATGGCTGGCCTATCATTTACTGGGTAATGTATTTATAGCCGAAGATGAATCCGCCCTGGAAAACAGCAATGGTCATATTATCCTGGAAAAAACAGGAAAATATGTAAAGGGAAAGTATTCCATTATCGGTGGCAGTGTGGGTCTGTTTGAAGGGAAAAAAATAGGTCGCGCTAAAAACCTTGAAAAGCTCAGTGAAGAGATTCATAACCAGGAGCAGGTTGTGGCTGGCATCAGACAAACCATACAGGAAAAGCACAATGAGGTTATTGGTTACAATGAGCAACTGAAAGAGCAGGCGATCAAACAAACCCAGCAGGAGATCAATCAGTTGACCAACCAGGTTTTTGCCTTACAGAATAAGGTGGAGAACCTGCATGCGCAGCAATCCACCAGCAGGAATCGCCTGGAAGAATTGCAGCAACAACTGGAAACCAGTCAGCAATCCATTTCCGGTACCCGTTCTGAATTAACTGAGTTATTGCAACTGATTGAAGAAACCGGAGCACGACTTCTTGAAATTGAACAATCGTATAAAACGGCGGAGCAGGAATACAACAGTGCCAACGCAGTTTACAATGAATTCAATTTATCATTCACCAGGCAGCAAAGCCGTATCAATTCGATCCGGCAGGAACTGGTATTCAAACGTAACCAGCTGACAGATCTGACGAATCAGATTGAGGTCAACCGCAGCCAGTTAAAACAGGTTTCAGAAGATATTACCGAAAGCGAATCTTTGCTGAAGCAGGCGGAAGATGGCTTGCTGGATATGATGCGCCGGAAAGAGGAAGATGAGAAAGTGCTGAACCAGGCAGATCAGGCTTATTATACCATTCGTAATCACCTGAATGAAAAAGAAGCTGCTCTTCGCGCCAAAGTAAAGGAAAAGGAGCAGCTGGAACATTCTCTCGGATCCATTAAGGATCGGTTAAATGAGTTGAAACTGCAACTGGCCGGAATGAAGGAACGTTTGCAGGTTGAATTTCGGATTAACCTGGATGACATATTAGATCAGCCCCGGACCACGGAAACACCGGTGGAAGAACTGCATGAAAAATCCGACCGCATGAAAAAGCGGCTCGAGAATCTGGGAGAAGTAAACCCCACGGCTATTGAAGCATTTACTGAAATGAAAAAGCGGTACGAGTTTATACTGGAGCAGAAAAATGACCTGGTATCTGCGAAGGACAGTCTGCTGCAAACAATCGCCGAGGTAGAAAGTACCGCCAACCAGAAATTCCTCGATACGTTTAACCAGGTTAAAGAAAACTTCATCAAAGTATTCAAAGCCCTGTTTACAGAAGAAGACCAGTGCGATCTGATTCTTGAAAACCCTGAAAACCTGGCAGAAACCGGCATTGATATCATAGCCAAACCAAAAGGTAAACGACCTTCTTCAATCACACAGTTAAGCGGGGGAGAGAAAACCCTTACAGCAACCGCATTGCTGTTTGCTATCTATTTAATCAAACCAGCACCCTTTTGTATCCTGGATGAAGTGGATGCTCCGCTGGATGATGCCAATGTGGGCAAATTCACGAATATGATCCGTCGCTTCAGTGAAGAGAGCCAGTTTATCATCGTTACGCACAACAAAATGACAATGGGGGCCGTTGATGCAATTTATGGCGTAACCATGCAGGAACCGGGAGTAAGTAAATTAG
>CAZJNY010000317.1:0-3830 GCA_964547405.1 uncultured Flavihumibacter sp.
AAATGGTTAAGCCGTTGCGTTCAAGCAACGGCTTTTTTTTATTAAACAAAACCCACTATTTGAATTTTTTGAGTTAATAAAGAGCAATTCGGTGGTAATTCAGAGCAGGTTTAGAAATAATTTAATAAAGATTAAAATAGTATTAAAATTTTCCCATAGATTCAGTTAATTCCTTGTTAAGAATTGCTAGCTGCCATGGGTGCTAAAAAACTCATATATAAAAAAACCATATTAAAACAGTTATACTTTAACCCAGGTATTTCCTGTACTGAATTAGCCCATCGCATAAATAAAAGTATTCCGCTAACGACCCGCATACTGGAGGAATTGGTATTGGAGAACCTGGTCATAGACCTGGGTCCGGGTACTGCGGGATTAGGTCGCAAGCCCCGCACCTATGCATTACTGGACAATTCATTTTTCATGCTTGCGGTAGCAGCGGATCAATTTCTTACCAGGATTGTACTGGTATCCAATCAAAACAAAAAAGTTTGGGAAGCACAGTTGGAAATGGCACTGGACAGTAACCAGGAGCAGCTGACCGTATTTTGTCAAAGCGTAGATGAGCTGATCACTGATTCGGGAGTGGATAGGGCAAGGATCCTGGGATTAGGAATTGGTGGATCCGGCTCCATTGATTTTAATAAGGGGATGAATAGTTTGTTTCAGGCGAAAACCGAAACCGGGATTCAATTTTTAAGCAAACGACTTCAGGTACCTGTCTTTATTGATAATGGCTCCCGTTTAATAGCGCTGGCAGAGTTCCAGTTTGGGAAAGCAGTCAAACATCCCAATACGATGGTTTTAAACCTAAGCTGGGACATAGGATTGGGAATGATCCTGAACGGAGAAATATTCCGCGGCCAGGACGGGTTCGCAGGTGAGTTTAGCCATCTCCCCATCTTTAACAATAACAAATTATGTCACTGCGGAAAGACCGGTTGCCTGGAAACGGAAACCTCCATGCTGGTTTTGATTGATAAAATCACTGAGGGAATCAGGTCTGGACGAAAATCTGTTCTGAACAGGGAGATTGAATCAGTAAGCCGGGAAAAAGCGTTTGACCTGGTTGTACATGCTGCGCTGAAAGGCGACCAGTTTGTAATTGAGCTGATCTCTGAACTGGGTTATAATATTGGCCAGGGAGTTGCCATCCTCATTCATTTGCTGAATCCAGGCCAGATTGTGCTTAGTGGAAGAGGAGCATCGCTTGGAAAGCTATGGGTTACTTCCATCCAGCATGCAATAAACAAACACTGTATTCCCGCAATTGCAGAAAACGTAGAATTTGAAGTGTCACAGATGGGCGCTGACGCTGAATTCATTGGTGCTGCAGCGTTGGTGATGGAAAATATTGATACAACCGCTTTAGATCTATATCCTGTAAAAACCAATAAGCCAATCCCTATACCTATTTAGTAGTTAACCTGATTAAATTAAAACAATCATTATGATCAAATTATCCATTAGGGTACTGTTTGTTGTATTGCTATGTGCCTGCACAACATGGGCAATGGCTCAACAAAAAAAGGTAACCGGCATTGTCAGAGATGCAAACGGAGTTCCTGTGCCAGGTGCTACCGTTTCAGAAAAGGGCACCAATAATGCTACTTCCACAGACGAGCAGGGTAGCTTTAGTTTGCAGGTCGAAGGAAATAATTCCGTATTGGTAATCAGCTCCGTCAACTTTACCACACAGGAACTTAAAGTGGGTACGGGAACTGTATTGGCCGTGGTTTTACAATCGACAGAGGGGGCACTCGGTGAAGTAGTGGTTACTGCGCTTGGAATCAGTAAACAAAAAAGACAGCTTGGCTATTCTGTTACTGAAGTAAAGGGCGGAGATCTTGCTAAAACAAACGAAGTGAATCCCATTAATGCCTTGCAGGGAAAAGTAGCCGGGGTGAATATTGATCAGGGAGCAGGGGGACTATTTGGAAATACTAAAATCCTGATACGGGGTAACTCAACCCTTGGCGGAAATAACCAGCCCATTTTTGTGGTAGATGGAGTGATCATGGACAACGATGTTTTCAATGGTACTGGTCGCGATTTTGGAAACGATTTGAAAAACCTGAACATGGAAGATTTCGAATCAGTTTCTGTATTGAAAGGTTCGGCAGCCGCTGCACTATACGGCACCCGCGCCATCAATGGGGTAATTCTGATCACTACTAAAAAAGGTGCAGAACGTAAGGGGATTGGTGTTTCCTTAAACCAGACCGTGAATGTTTTTGATCCCTATGCTGGACCGGAATTCCAAAACGAATTCGGAGGAGGTACTGTTGGTGCATTTTTTACAGATGCAAGAGAACCCAACTATAAACCCAACGAAAACTGGTATACCAAAATATTCCCGGTTGATCCCATTACCGGCAGAGAATATATCGACCGGCAGATAAACCGGGAACTGGAAAACTGGGGACCCCGCATGCTTGGGCAGGAAGTTCAGAATTATGATGGTACAATGACCAAATATTCTCCTCAGCCCAACAATTACCTGGATGCCTATCAGAAAGGATTCGGCTCCAATACCAACGTTGCATTGGAAGCGGGTACAGAGAAATCAACCTTCCGTCTTTCCTACAATCACAATGAAGGGCGGGGTATCTATCTGAATAACAATATGTCTAAAGATGCCTTTGATTTACGGGTTACTCATAAGATTACGAAACGAATCAATATTGATGTGAGTTCCTCTTACACCAATTTCAAAGGGAAAAATCCACCCCGGCTTGGAGGTTTCGACGCATTTGGATCCTTTAATATCGGACATATGTACACCTGGGTATTGCCCCGGAACTACGACACAAAGTATTGGATGAGAAAAGAGAACTACACCAGCATTTTTGGCGGCGCTCCTGATCCAACAAATCCGGATGAGCCCAATAAAGCACCCGAAACCAGATTCTGGTATTCTCTCTACAATTTCAATTATACACAGAATGAGCAATTGCTTCGCACCCGTGTTGCACTGGATATCCAGTTGAACAGCTGGGCCAAGCTGATTCTCGAAGGTAATATCAACAATATCTATCGCAAATCGGAATCTAAAGAATTAGGTATGCTGAGAAACTACGCAGGTGGTTTCTACAGTTTGGGTTTCAATACCAAGGAGAGCCAGTTCATGAAGTGGATGGTCATGATGAACAAGGACCTGAATGATGATTTTAGTGTCTCTGGTTATGTAGGTGGAGAAATGCAGAATTACAAAACAACCTATTCCACCAGTGAAACCAGGGGCGGATTGAACTATCCCGGCAACTATTTTATTTCAAATTCAGTAGAACAGCCGTTTACCAATGGTGGAATTTTAAATAGGAAAAGATTCAATTCTTTATATGCGAGTGCAGATCTGTCGTATAAAAACAGGCTATACCTGCAGGCAACCTGGAGAGGCGACTGGTCCTCTGCACTGACCTACACAAATGGTACCGGTAATAATTTCTATAATTACCCTGCCCTTAGTGCTTCCTGGATTTTCACCGAAAGTTTCAACCTCCCCAGCTGGATCAGCTTTGGTAAACTGCGCGCAAACGTGGCTGCTCTTGGAGGAGATACGGATCCTTTCATCATAAATCCCGGTTTCAATCTTAACGGATTCAGCAATACGAATGGAGTTACAGTTCCTTCCTCTACGTATTCTTCCAGCCAGGTATTGCAGCCGAATATAAAACCACTTCGGAAGATTTCTAAAGAAATCGGTATGGACATGCGCTTCCTGAATAATCGGTTAGGCTTCGCCGTTAGCTATTATCAGGATAATACCAAAAATCAGATTCTTCCCATCACTGCACCACTTGAGTCGGGTGTAGGATCCATTCTGATCA
>CAZJNY010000318.1:0-1770 GCA_964547405.1 uncultured Flavihumibacter sp.
CTGAAGCGTTTGAGGAAATCTGGTACTGTCGCCTTTATGGATAAAAACAGCATAGTTGCCTGCAGGAAGTAAAAAGGAACTTATCCCTTCCGGTAATTCATCGCATGAACTGACTTCGGTTAATGCCCACTTGGTAAAACTGGCAGCCGGGTTAAAATTGCGGAAATAATCATCCGGATAAACCTGCAGGGAATACAGCCCGGAGCCAATCCTGTTTTTTATCTCTTTTAGTTTCGGCATAAAACCAGCCCATAATAATAGGGTACTGTTTTGAATCAGTGACATCGACGCAGGCTTACCCGCCATCTTTTTTTCAGCTATGGTTTCAATGCGTGAAAACATCTTTAATCGCGGTATTTTTCAATATCAAATTCTATGTAATAGAGGTTCTCCAGCATACGGTCAGGCTGTTTCTGCTGCCTTGAAAAATACAGCCTTTTTTCCTTTTTATGCAGAAAAGGACAAAACTCAGCCAATGCTGAATTGATGGGCTGGCCCAGGTTTTTGGGGCTTGTCCATTTCCCGTCCTTCCGAAAACTGATGTATAAATCCACTTCGCCAAATCCGCTTGAGTCTGTTGAAAAATAAAGCAGATAATCTTCCTCCGGAGAAATAAAGGGGTTGGATTCCCGTTCGCTGGTATTTACCGGCATACCGATATTTACCGGATCCTGGTATACTCCTTTTATTTGTTCCGACCGATATATATCTGATTTTCCAACCTTGTCTTCGTTTTCTTTCATGAAATAAATGGTGCCGCTATTCGTGATGGAAGCATAGGATTCAGAAGCATCTGAATTGATTTTATTTCCAAGATGGTATGGCTGGCCCCATCCCTTTTTTTCGCGCCGTACCGCCCAGATATCAAACCCTTCCCGATTGGGCTTACCGGGTACGGGTCGCGTGGATTGAAAGAGTACCAGTTTTCCATCCGGACTAAACATCGGATCAATATCTTTCCATTGCGCATTGGTTGTTGAAAAACTGGCAGGCTTCGGAGTTGTCCATTTGCCCTGTAGTTTTTGGGATTCCATAATAAGCAGCGTATCCCTGCGACCATTGGATTGCACCCAGAGTGCCGTTTTGGAATCGGGTGAAATAGTTAAACCAAAAACACCTCCATTGCTGATGATGTCCGGTTCAAAGAGAAAGGGTTGCGCAATAAGCTTTCCGTTGGCGAAAAAGACTAATAAAAGGATCGGGAAAATACGTAGCATTAATAACGGTTTAGTAAGATTAGATAATCATTTCTATTCCGGCGGTGTGGGATCTCACCAGCAAATCACTTTTTGCTTCTTCCACTTTGGTTGTATCCACACACCAACAATAGACTTTTAGCTCGACCCCCTGCTCATCCATTTTTGTAAATAAGACCTGAGGTTCTCTTAATGGATAAATAAATGGGGAACTGAGAACCAGTTCCTTTACTTTTCCGGACGCTTCTTCCAGGTCTGTTGTGCCCAATCTGTACGCAAGTTCCAGCCGCTGCTGTGCATTACTGAGTGTCCAGTTGATAATAGGCTGGGATAAAAGATCACCATTGGGGATGATCACTTCTGCGCCCTCCCTCGTTTGCAGAATACTTGAGCGGAGGCCGATCTCTCTGACCTTTCCCCGCTGTTCACCAATTTCAACAGAATCTCCAATCTGTAAGGGACGATCGAAAATCAGAATGATGCCCGAAACAAAATTGCTCACAATGTTTTGTAATCCAAGTCCAATACCAACGCCCAATGCGCCCAGCACAATGGTGATTTTATCCACCGGAAT
>CAZJNY010000318.1:1870-3822 GCA_964547405.1 uncultured Flavihumibacter sp.
AATAGGACGATTAAAACTATCGAGTACATGCTGAAATTCAAAACGACCTCTCAATCCGCGGCGATACCTGCTGGCAACCATTTGAAGCAGGATGGCTTCCATACAGATTTTACTGAAAACAGCAAGTCCGATTGCCTGCATAAATGCAAAAATGGCGGCGTTTCCTAACATCTGCGACAGCGTAATTCTGCCAAACAGATTACTGATTAATGCCAGCACATTCATCACATTATGAAGAATAATCACAAAACGCAGGAATCCTTTTAATTCCAGGTGCTCTTTCATTTTCGTCAGAAAGAGCGTGCCAAAGAGAATAGACAACAGGTTCAGAAGGATAAATCCCGACCTGGCCCAGAAACCGGGATCGGGCAAGTGATTGGTTAAGGAAAATACCAGGTACAGTACCACCATTATGACCCAGTAAATAAAGAGGTCCCGTGGCCATTTATTCCAGCAGATAAATGTCAGTACAAGTAATACCAGCAGTTGAATGGCTTCCACATACACCGAGGGCGCATTGAGATCAAACAAGGGCGCGATGGAAAAGACAAGTATCAAACCACCCACCAGATAGGCTGCCGGTAAATAAATAAAATCCATCTCCTTTAAAACGGAGGCGGCATTTTCCTTCCGGATTGTCAGATAATTCCGGTAGGTCCATACCACGAATAACAGACCAATAAACAGTAATATCAATCGGGTTACACTGCTTTCCCGAAAATAGAAGCCAAGTGCTTTCCGCTCAGAAGCAACCACTCTTTGAATAGAGGATCGGTCAGAGGTACTAAGCGCACTCGTATCCCTTTCCCATAAATAATTGGTTTCTTTTCCGATTATCCGCTTGCTGGCAGAAGTAAGCAGATCATCCAGTTTGTCCAGTAACTGACCGGCTAATAAAGCATTTGCTGAAGCATGGGTTTGGAGCCTGTTCACAATGGCAAGGCTTTCCCTTACATGGCGACGGGTAGACCGCCAGGTGCTTCGCATGTCCAGCAACTGGGCATTGAACTGCTGAACCATTACACTGTCTTTCTGTAGTTGCCGGAGTACTGTATCTCCAATCAGGCTGCGGATACTTCTTCGCATGCCCATTAGCTGAGCTTCTGCCGTATCCAGCATTTCCCTACGGGAACGCAGGTCTTCTTCAATATGAACCAGAAGGGTGCGGAATACCTGAAGATTACGAAGATTCAGGGCCTTGGAATTATTGATTACATTGTCCTTAACCACAGCCAGAATGGAATCATTTTCCGCCAGCTTTAACCTGGTGCGGTCAAAGGATTTTCCAAGCTTTGTCCTGTTATCGATGTCCTCCAGGGCAGCATAGGTCTTTTCAATCTGAAGCTGATAATCGCTGCTGTTTAACTGGGTAGTATCCCCAAAAAAGCCATTTCGAAAGCGTCGGGTGGAATCTGGTCGCTGGTTGTTTTGCCGGGTAGAATCCTGGGCAAGTAGCGACCCAAAACTTTGTAAAAGCAGGATAAGACTGAGCACAGCTAGACGGAAACTCATAAAGGTATTGGTTCAAATAATACCTGAAAATACTGGTAGTTATCGACTTTTCCGCCTTTTTCCCAATTCCGGTTTGTCCTTACAAAACGGTTTTTCGTCCCGGTTTCAGGAGTGTTAGTGTATAATAGTTTTTCTGCCTTTTCAGCTGTTGTATATTAGATCTGCAGTTGGGTTTAATGAATTTTTCGGTTGTTACAGGTTCCAATTCCTATATAACTATTATTGTTGACACGATTCTCACACATGATGTTATAGATGAAAACCATGAAGCAGGTCTTACGATGGGGTGAAGGCCTGCTTTCATTTTAGGAACCTTCCAGTCAGCCCACTTTACCCAATTGCTGAATGGTTTTTCTTCCCGCTATTCCTTTTTTCTTGAAGTCCGATGGACGCATTCCGGTAATCTTTTTAAACTGATTGGATAAATGAGACACCTGCTT
>CAZJNY010000319.1:0-3800 GCA_964547405.1 uncultured Flavihumibacter sp.
CAGAGAAGCGAAACTTGTACATGGATAATTTCTTAAAGGATCTGGTTCTGTATGGCATACGAAGGGGAGAAATCCGTGAACTCAGTCACGAAGAAATTGATATCTGGGCCAAAGCCATCAATGTGTCGCTGAAAGGGATAGGTTCCCGGCTTTTCCTGGGCACCGACCAGGAACTCTTTAAAGATCATCTGGGATTCATTGCGGATGCTTTGATTTCAGGTATCGCGGTTAAAGCATCCCAGGCCAGTTAATCATTCTTTTCTTCGTTCCCGCACCCGGAAACGGACCGCAGCATTTTTTTTGTCGGAAGCAGATAACCGCACTTCATATTTATCGCGCCCGGAACTCACTGTCATCAATGCCGTATTCGGAGGAATGCTGCCCAGGTTATCGGCATACATAATGAGTTCATATTCTTGCCCCGCCACAGCTTTAACCGTTACACTTAAGGCATGATTGTTCAGTCTTTGCTGATACAATAACAAGCGGTCATTCAGAAAAATGGTCACGGTATCATTGTCTATTTCCGCATTGTCATAAAGGTCGATTCGGATAGTCGGACTATCAAGTACCAGGGTCTTAACCAGCTCTGTTGTCCGCTGTTTTACTTTTAACAGACTTTGCTGATTTACAAGTTGCGAGGAATCACTGAGGGAAGTTGGAAAATCAGGTGTGCTTTCCCGGTATAACGTTATTTTGCCAGCCGGACAAAGACGTTTGCTCTCTGCTTCAACGCCTGTCCAGCTTCCGGTAAGCGCATCCCTTGCCTGTTCTTTGGTATAGATCAGTTCATAGGTTTTTGTGCATACAACACAATCATACGGTATCTGAACTTCCAGTAACTGGTCTTCTTTCAGTAGTAATTTTTTTTCGCGGGTATCGTAACTGCCTTTGAAATGATGTTTTACAAAACGGGTTTTATCATAATAATCAAAAACATATCCTTCCACCTCGGCTCCGATACTGATTAGTTGAATTTCCAGTTTGTAAACAGGAAAACAGCCTCCTGGTTCCTGTGTGAGAGAACCTCTCCAGATTCCACTAAGATCCTGGGCCATGGCTCCCAGTTGCAGGAAGATGGCAACAGCTATGAACAGCGGTCTCATTCCCGCTGGAGTTTAAATACCACCATCGCGTTCTTCTGTTCAGTAGACGTGATACGCACTTCGTATTGTTTGTTTCCAGCCTTTACAATCATCAGAGACGTATTCGGTGGAATTTCTCCCAGGTTTTCCGCTACCATTACCAGCTCTGCATAATCGTTTTCCTCTTCCAGATCTATTTCCACAACAATGGGGGAGAGGGATAACATTTTCCTGGATACCACCAGGCGATTGTTCAGATAAACGGAAACGGTATCCTTATCGATTGTTCCATTATCATACAAACTGATGGATATTTTTCGGGTAGGTACCGTAAATGTTTTCACCACTTCATTGGCTCTTTCTTTAAGTACCGGTGGTACCACAACCGGTGCCACTGGTTTTTTGATTTCTTCCTGGGGAAGTGGTGCCGGCAACAGTTCCGGAGCCTTTTCTTTTTCAACCGGTGCAGGTGGTTTTACCGGTGGCTTTGCCGGTTTGGCAGGCTGTGTGGCAGGCTTCTGCGCAGGTGGTTTGGCAGGTGGTGCCTCATTGATACGAATATTCTCTTCGCCCTTTTGTTTTTTGTTCCGGTCGGCCAGAAAGGGTTCCAGGTAAAAATCAGAGGTTGGTACTTTCCTCAAAAAAACCGTTCCCCTCCCGCAGTCGGATGAATCACGGGTATTCATGCTTACATAAGTGCCTTCCAGAAACTCTTCCTGTCCGTTCCTGGTATATTGCAGAAAACAGGTCATGATACAGGCATCATTGCCCTGCCGCATGCGCACGTCTACAATCTTTAATTCTTCCAGGTATACTTTTTTGGTACCGGTATGAATGGATCCTTTTGCATCGGCTTTTCCATAAAACTCCGTGGTTTTGTAAGAGTAGGTTACCCCTTTGAAGTTTTTACCCTGTTGCAGCAGTTGCACTTCAAACCGATACCGGTCTTCCAGATTTAGCAATTGCAGAGACCGGTTATTCTGCCGGAAATGTCCCCGCCAAACGCCACTGATATCCTGCGCGCTGCCTGTCTGAGCTGTAATCACCAAAACCAAAAGCGTAAAAATCAATCTCATGAATTCCTGTTAGTTGTTCAATTTAAGCAAAAACCCCCCTCAATTATATACCACTCAGCCAGTTATTGTGGCAATAGTTCGTTAATTTTGCACTCCTTTCAACTCGTTCGTAGGAGTTGCAAAGTTAAAACACTGTATTACCAATGATCAAAATTCATTTTCCGGATGGAGCCGAGCGGGAATATGCGCCTGGTACCTCTTCTTTAGACATTGCTAAATCCATCTCTGAAGGACTGGCTCGTAAAATTTTGGCAGCCAGCGTAAACGGACAGGTTTGGGACCTGAATCGTCCCATTTATGAAGATGCATCGCTCAAATTTCTGACCTGGGAAGAAAAAGAAGCAAAAAGCACGTTCTGGCATTCCACCGCACACCTCATGGCCGAAGCGATTGAAGACCGGTTTCCGGGCGTGAAATTCTGGGTTGGACCGCCAGTTGACAATGGCTTTTATTACGATATTGATTTAGGCGGCAGGCCCTTGCACGAAGATGACCTGAAGGCGATAGAAGCCAAAATGAAAGAGCTGGCCAAACAAAACAATCCCTTCCTCCGCAAAGAGATTTCCAAGGCAGATGCCATTGCCTATTTTGAAGAAAAAGGAGATGAATACAAACTCGATCTGCTGCAAAACCTGCAGGATGGTGAAATTACCTTCTATACCCAGGGTGGCTTTACCGATCTCTGCCGGGGACCACATATTCCTCATACCGGCCTGATCAAAGCCGTTAAGCTCACCAATATTGCCGGTGCGTACTGGAAGGGGGATGAGAAAAATAAAATGCTTACCCGGGTTTATGGAGTAAGTTATCCAAGCCAGAAAGAACTGGACGAGTACCTGGCATTATTGGAAGAAGCAAAGAAACGCGATCATCGTAAGCTGGGTAAAGAACTCAGTATTTACACCATGGACGATGATGTGGGCCAGGGCCTGATTATGTGGATGCCCAATGGTACCATCATAATTGAGGAACTGGAAAAACTGGCCAAGGAAACTGAAGAGGAAGCAGGTTATCACCGCGTGGTTACTCCGCATATAGCCAAAGAGAGTATGTACCTGACCAGCGGCCACCTGCCTTATTATGCCGACAGTATGTATCCACCCATGGAACTGGAAGGAGAGAAATACTACCTGCGTGCGATGAACTGTCCGCATCACCATAAAATTTTTGCGGCGGAGCCAAAAAGTTATCGCGACTTACCCTATCGTATAGCCGAATATGGAACAGTATACCGGTATGAACAAAGTGGTGAATTGTTTGGTCTCATGCGGGTACGTTGCCTGCATATGAATGATGCGCATATCTATTGCACCAAAGAACAGTTTGAATCAGAATTCCGTGCAGTAAATGATATGTACCTGAAGTATTTCAAAATCTTCGGGATCGATAAATATGTAATGCGCCTGAGTTTGCATTCCCCGGAAAAGCTTGGTAAGAAATATGTAAACGAACCGGAGCTCTGGCAGGAAACAGAAGCGATGGTTCGGCAGGTATTGATTGAATCCAATATTCCATTTGTGGAAGTTCAGGACGAAGCCGCATTCTACGGACCCAAAATTGATGTTCAGATCTACAGTGTGATCGGGAGGGAATTCACGCTGGCCACCAACCAGGTAGATTTTTCCCAGGGCCGCTCTTT
>CAZJNY010000320.1:0-3793 GCA_964547405.1 uncultured Flavihumibacter sp.
AACGAAACCTGAAATTGGAGGATCATATTCAAAGGTGGAGCCAGGTTTACGCGGAGTAAAAGTGGGACGTCATATCATTTTCTACCTGACAGAAAGTAATCAGGAAATTCTAGTGGTGCGTATCTTACATGAGCAGATGGATTTATTGAATAAGTTTAATTAATGGAGAAGTATGAAAACTAAAGAAACAAAATCAAAAGAATTAGTAAAAATACCTGAATCTGGACTTTTGTCTTTAGTGGCATCAAAACTTAAAGACAGAGTTTTATTTCCCAAAAAGATTGAAGAGGCGAAAGAGTTTTTACAAAATGTAAAAAAAGCAAATTCATAAAAATTTACCGATATTTCTAAGGTGTCATTTTTTGACACCTTTTTTATGTCATTCAAGATTATCAGATTGTTTTTCCTGATGCTGGTTCAATAATGGCTATTTTACTATTATCTGCCGGAGACGTAGATGATATTAAGATCCGGTTTTAATTAATTTCCATCTTACATAAAAAAGTGACAAATCATTACAACATACAATGGTTGACTGAAAAGTTTGAAAGCGGTGAGGAGTTAAAGTTCCTTTACTTCTGGGGTCACACCAATAAAAACAATTCGTCTATCGACAAATCCTGTTTCAGCCAATGGTATCCGAGTCCATTTACTGTAGACGGTATTACTTACAAGACGGCGGAACACTGGATGATGGCTCACAAGGCTTTATTGTTTGGCGATACAGCTAGTTTTGAAAAAATTACTAGCTGTGAAAGTCCAAAAGAGGCAAAGAATCTGGGCAGGATGGTTATTGGATATGACGACCAGGTATGGAACGAAAATAGATTTGAAATTGTTAAACTTGGCAACATTCACAAGTTTAACCAGCATCCGGCATTAGCAGACTATTTGCTTGAAACCGGGAATCGGATTTTAGTAGAAGCTAGTCCCGTTGACACTGTGTGGGGTATTGGTTTGACTGCAACCAGTAAGGATATCAATAATATTTATGCCTGGCGCGGAATAAATTTGCTGGGCTTTGTGTTGATGGAGGTGCGTGATTTTTTAAATGATTTCGGATATTTTAAACTACTTGAGGAAGTATTACAGCCACCCTGGAAAAGATTCCCGGAAATTGACGCCAAAGATATGTTCTGGAGAATGGGAGCAGGGGAAGACTATTTGATTCAATTCTCATCTTATATAAATTCGCTTAGCGAAAGAGAAAAAATAGTTTATAAGCTTACATATCCGTTCAGTTATGGCTGGGAGTCATTTTACGATCAATAATGAGATCTTACTTTCCGAAAACTCAAAGGCCCAGTTATGGGACTTCTAATATCTGTTTGAATGTTTTTCAAGGTTATTATATTGTTTTCCCTGATGCTGGTTCAATTTGGTAATGCTTATTGCCAGGAGCACAACAGCTCCTATCAAAGAATTATTCAAAAAAACAAAATCGGGAAAACTTATGTCGACCGATCAAAAACTGATACCGTTTGGCGAACTTATTTAGGGGTTCTTTTTGACACCATCGATAATTCAAATTATCATGTTATTTCCGAATTTGCAAAAATCAGAGCTGCTTCAACATGGCATGGACAGAGTAATGTTTTCTTACTTAATAAGCAGGGAGAAATAATTTGGACTATACTCATTGGAATGCCGGATGAACTGCCCATAAAACTTAAGGCAAACTCGTTTTATTTTAAAGAAGGAGATAGGCTAGTGAATGCCCGGTATGGATTGGTTAGCAAGCAGTTGTTTTGTGTTCACACAGCAAGATGTTATGAAGTTATTCGCAACGATTAGAATCACACTTCGGTAGTCACACTTTATGCGTTGATCTTCGTAACTTAGGGAACACCTAATAAGTAAACCAGTGAAAGGTCCTATTTTATTAATGCTGGTGTTTAGTATGGCTACAACTGGTAACTTGTCCATAAATAAATCGGCATTTTCTGTAGTAGGCAGTACACCGGGTGATAGTGCTGTAAAAACGATACTGGGTATAAAATCGGATGCCGTAATCGATTTCATCCGATGGGACTTAGATTTCAAAACTGATCAAAGTTTTACACTTGCCATCCATTATGGTGAAAATCAACCCAGCACCCTGGGTTTTAAGCAGGGAGGAATACAGCAAAAAATTGAAGGGAATTACCAGGTTTCCACTACAGAAGAGTGGCAAGAACTCTATACGTTAAAGAGTAATGATGGAAAAGTAGTGCTAAACCTGGCGGCTATAAATGCCAATATATTCCATATCCTGGATTATCAAAACCTACTGCTGGTAGGTAATGCCGGCTGGAGTTATACCCTCAATCGAAATTTAGGTCAGTCCGGTGGGGTTATTAAATTCAAATCCAGTGGTACCCAATCGGCTGAATCAAAACTGATATTTGAGGGAAGAACCCCTTGTCAGGAATTCACTATCCTGCATCCTGAGATGAAGGCTTCTCCCGATTGCTTTAAAATAAAATGGCGACTCATCCTACACAGAGACGCCAAAACAGGATTGCCCGCTAGCTGCACCACCAGAAATATTGTTGACAATCAGCCCAGAGATGTTGTGGGTACCTGGGATCTTCTTACAACTCCCAGGGCGAATATTTACCAACTTAATTTGCCGGGCCTCCAGGATCCCATCTTACTGATGGAGGCCGATACAAACATCCTCTATTTTCTGGATGACAAACAAAATTTGCTGATTGGTAATAAGGATTTTAGTTTTACTCTGAACAGAAAATGAGACACCTAAAAGACAATCGGCATATCATATTGTACGGACTGATTTTAGCGATGCTGGTCTTTGCGCTGAAATGGTTACAATGGAAATTCGTTCTCGTCGATAATGCGATTGATATCTACATAGGTCTAGTTGCGCTGTTTTTTACCATCCTGGGTATTTGGGTCGCCTCGCATATAATGCGACCCAAAGTTGAAACATTGATTATAGAAAAAGAAATCATCGTACCTCAGTCTGAGTCATTTGCCATCAATATAGCTGAACTTCAGAAACTCAATTTAAACAGCCGGGAGTACGAAGTATTGCAGCTGCTTGCTCAGGGACAAAGCAATGCGGATATCGCAGCCAGTCTTTTCCTTTCTTTAAGTACGATAAAAACACATGTCTCCAATCTCTATTTCAAAATGGACGTAAAAAGCAGGACCCAGGCAATCACAAAAGCCAAACAATTGAAAATCATTGAATAAGCTCATTCCTACTTTAGTGCTATTTCAGCTGAAAGGCAATTTCGGTACTAAAGTATGAGGGCAACGATGGTTGCGGCCTGTAGATTTGAGCCAATTCAAAATAGTAATCCACATGAAAAAAAATGTATTGGTTTTTGGTAGTATTATCGGCTTGGTGTTTTGTGCCAATATCGGCTTTATGATTTACTGGATGTATCATAACCCTGATCTGAAAGGGAGTGATATTGTGGGGTATGCCATTATGGTGGTTGTTTTTTCCCTCATTTATATCGGTGTCAGAAATTACAGGAACAAAGAGCTGGACGGGTATATCAGTTTTGGCAAGGCCTTTAAAACCGGAGCTTTAATCGCATTAATCGGCTCTGCTATCTATGTGGCCGCCTGGTTGTTCAGTTATTATTTATTTGTGCCGGATTTCATGGATGTCTATTCGGAGTATGCGCTGAAAAACTGCACACCCGAAGAGTTACCGGCAAAAACCAAGGAAATGGCGGATTTTAAAGAGCTGTATAAAAATCCGCTTTTTGTTATTTTAATTACATTTTCGGAAGTCCTGCCGATAGGTTTGGTGGTTGCGTTGGTGAGTGCGTTGATC
>CAZJNY010000321.1:0-3773 GCA_964547405.1 uncultured Flavihumibacter sp.
GCAGCCAGTGCCTTATCAGGTGCTAAGCTGGATATTGGAAGAGAGGGTGAGTTGAATTTGTAGGTTGATTATAAGGTAGGTTTGGTGCAGGCCCCAGCCATAGTTTATAACAACCATTAGGTGTGATGGGAGAAGAACGGCCCTATCGTGAGGTAGTGTTTGTATTCATTCATTTCCCAGTGTTCCGTTCTATAATAAATTGGAGGCAATAATACCGATAGTCAGGGCAATTCCAAAACTCAATAAAGTGCCGATCAGAACATATTCGGTCAGCTTCCTGTCTTTTGAGTCTTTGAGATCACCAAAGCGAAAGATGGATTTAGCGGCCAGCAGGAAGCCAACCCCTTCCCATTTGCCCAGTAAAACAAAGAGCAGAATCAGTAAACGTTCCAGAAATCCGATTAACCGGCCTGCTTCCTGCAGGGAAGCTGCAGTCGTTTTTTGGGAGAAGTCCGGTTCCCATTTTGCAATCACTGCTTTGATAAAATAGGAAGCCGGGTACAATAAGGAAATGGAAGCTGTCAACAGCACCAGCAACTTTTTATTTTGTAACAGGGAATAATCGGGGAGATAGGAATTCCACCAGCACCATACGATTGCCAGTATGAGGAAATGTGCTGCCTGATCAATAAAGAACCAGCTTCTCCTCGTGGATGGTTTTTGAAAGCTGATTTTGGCAAGATCTATCAGCAGATGCGTAATTGCTATAAAAGCCGCTGCCAGCCAAAAACTACTCTTTCCGACCAAGAGCAGGATCAGAAAAAAATGAATGAGCGCATGCAGGTAGAGATAAATGGAGCCGGCCTTTTTCGCTTCCTTGTCTTTTATCCAGGTATCCCATTGCAGAAAAAAGTCGCCGATCAAATGGGCCAGTACCAATTGCAGGAATACTATCATAGGGATAATTTTTGTTGGATGCGCGTCCGGTAAAACTGTTCCAGTTCCAGAATCTCTTCACTGCGCGCCCGGGTCATGCGTTCGCTGATGGACGACTGGTTCAGGTTCAGTTTTTTCGTCAGGTCTTTTTGCGTAAGCGGTTTGTTTGCCAGTAACAAATGGTACATGATTTCTGCGGAAGAGACAGTCCATTTGTCCATGGTAATGGAGGCGAATTTAAAAAGCAGATTCAATTCTTCATCCAGCGCTTTCCAGGGCGTTTTAATGGCCAGGTTCTGCTTTATCTTTTTCAGTGATTCAAAGGTTTCACCGCTATGAATAAAGGCTTCTCCATTGGATTCAGAAATTCTTTCTCCCTGGAAACTTTTTTTACCAACGCCAATGGCTATACGCACATCCAGTTCTTTTATATCCAATGACTTTATGAGTGCTTTAATTCGCAAGGCTGCCTGTAAGGCCAGTGAAGGATCCGTTATTTCCAGTTGAAAACTATCTCCCCTTTCAATAATCCAGCCGCCCGGGTTTTTTCCATACCTGGCCAGCAGTTTTTTGAACGGTTGTAACCATTCCGACGGGTCAGCCGCTTTTCGGGAGTTAATAATATCTCCCAGGAGTACACTTGTCATAACAGCAATATCGGCATTTTACCCGATATTTTAAAATATCGGGTTATTTCAACAGGTGTATACCAGGTTATCGGGTAAATGTCCGATAATTGAACATATCGGGTGTCAGCGAAAATTCCATAAAAAAAGCCCCTCATTGCTGAGGGGCTTTCTGTGATCCCGCTGGGACTCGAACCCAGGACCCATACATTAAAAGTGTATTGCTCTACCAACTGAGCTACAGGATCTTACCCGTTTTAACAACTGTGTTGTTTGTTTTGGGAGTGCAAAAATAGGGATTAATCGTTTCGCCCCAAATTTTTTTTCTTTTTTTTCTCTTCTTTTTTCTCCGGCTAACAAATTGGCTGCAAACCAATTGGCCCTTTTTCAAAGGTGCTTTTTTTTAAATAGGTTTGCAAAAGATAGTTTCCCCCCATGCAAAATTTTTTTAGAGATAAAGTGATTGCCATCACCGGTGGCAGTGAAGGAATCGGAAAAGCCCTGATCGATCAACTCATCCCGCTCGGTGCCAAAGTGGCCACCTGTGGCCGCAGTTACGATAAGCTGTATAACCTGCAAATGGAATACACCAACGTAATGCTGCATACTGTAGTGGCCGATGTCAGCAAGGAAGAAGATTGTAAAAAATTCATCCAGTCGACAGTTGATACATTCGGCAAAATTGATGTCCTCATTAATAATGCCGGTATCTCCATGCGCGCCCTCTTTGCAGAAGCCGATCTCGACGTATTCCGGCAGGTAATGGATATTAATTTCTTTGGATCCGTCTACTGTACCAAATACGCCCTACCCAGCCTGATTCAAAACCAGGGCATGATCCTCGGTATTTCCAGCATCGCCGGTTACCGCGGACTGCCAGGCAGAAGCGCTTACTCTGCTTCCAAGTTTGCCCTCCAGGGCTGGCTCGAAGCATTGCGCACCGAAATGCTGGATCATAATGTACACGTGATGTGGATTGCTCCTGGTTTCACGGCCAGCAATATCCGGAATGCAGCACTCAATTCCGAAGCCAAAGCGCAGGGCTCCTCTCCCATGGATGAAAGCAAACTGATGACTGCGGAAGAATGTGCACAGCATATCCTGGAAGCCATGCAAAAAAAGAAACGTACCCTCGTACTAACGTTTACGGGTAAACGCGCTGTATTTATGAACCGTTTCTTTCCTTCGCTTGCAGATAAACTTACCCATAAGTTTTTTTTCAAAGAAGGCAAACTGGTGAAGTAGTACCTTCGCACTCATTTCATGGCGGTTCTCACTCTTACATCCGATTTTGGCATCCAGGACTACCTGGCAGGCGCCGTTAAAGGTTTGCTCCTGCAGATCGATCCGTCGTTTAATTTGGTGGATATCAGTCACGCTATACGGCCTTTCAATTATCCGCAGGCAGCCTATGTATGCCGGAATGCCATCCGCCATTTCCCGGAATTATCCTATCACCTGATCCTGGTCAGTCTCTTTGAACGGAAAAACACCCACCTGCTGCTGGCCTATCACAAAAACCAATATTACCTATGTGCCGATAATGGCCTCCTTCCCATGATCCTGGAAGAAAAACCGGAACTGGTCATTGGCCTGCCGATGGATCCATCCTTACAGGGACATACCCTTCACTGTATCGAAACCTTCGGGAAAGCCATTGCTGCCCTGAACCAGGGCGAACGCATCACGGATATCGGTGAGCCCGATTTTCCCTACCTGGAGAAAAATCCGCTCAAACCCTGGCTGCAGGAAAACTCCATTGAGGGACAGATCATTTATATCGATCAATTTGAGAATGTGGTGGTCAATATCACCCGGGAACAGTTTGACGCCCAACGCAAAGGCCGGGGATTTGTCATCATTTTTAAAAGAAATGAAACCATCGAACGCCTCTCCAATCACTATGCAGAAGTGCCGGAAGGTGAAAAACTGGCACATTTTAATGCAGCCGGTTATCTGGAGATTTCCGTCAACAAAGGCAATGCAGCCGGACTCTTTGGCCTGCAGGGCTATGCCGAGCAAAGTCAGAATGCCTACCTGCAAAACCGTCTTTTTTATCAGACAGTCAAGATTTTCTTCCAATAACAAGTATTTTCACAAATTTTTGGGCCGAGGCGGCTTTTAATTGCATTTACTTTAATTTGCCTCGCCTTGTATAAACCAATGCTGTATGAATTTTAAGAAAGTGAACAACCTTGCCGGCTGGGTCATCTGCGCAATCGCCTGCACCGTGTACCTGCTGACAATGGAAGCCACCGCCAGTTTATGGGA
>CAZJNY010000322.1:0-3763 GCA_964547405.1 uncultured Flavihumibacter sp.
GTCTACTGAAATTACATAGCAGGTTGAAATATTTCTCTTTTTCAATTCGACGGTAATTATCCGGCTCTCACTTTCATTACCTGGAATTTCACGGAACAATTTCCAATTGAAATCCCTAAAGTGATACAGCTCTTCAGTAAACTTATGGCGAGTAGTTAGTTTCGTGTAACCTGAACATTAGTGTTGCCTGGGTCATTATTAAAATCTCACCTGACATGGTCTGTTATTCATGTTCAATAATGGTTTGCGTAACCCAATGTTTCAATGTCTTTAATATTTTTGGCCAGATGGGTTTTCCCATTTGTTAGAACGTATAAATCATCACATATATCCAAAACCTGCCTGTGCATGTGGTCTGTAATGAGTAATCCCTTGTTTGTCTTTTCTTCTAGCAGTAGTTCTTTTACTTTTTCGATTTGAATTGGGCTTAAATGAGTAAATGGCTCATCCAGCATAGCAAACTTCGATTCTGCTTTGACAATCACATACAGTTCAACTAGCCTTTGCCCTCCTCCGGAAAGGTGCCCAATGGAGGCGTGGTGCTTAGATGCAAATTCAGGAAAACGCTCAGCAAAATTGGTATAGTCCAACGCATAGTCCTGAAAAACTCTTTTCAGGGAAAGTGACTTTGGAATAAAGCTGAACTGCGGAAGGTAAAGCAACAAGTCAGGTCGTCTAAAGGGTTCATGTAGTGCCAGATTATCAAAGCGAACCGACTTTTCACATGTTAGTGTTCCATATATTATTTCCATCATGCAGGATTTTCCCTGGCCATTTCTACCCAGAAGACCCGTTATTTTTCCAGTTTCACACTTCAAATAAATGTTGGATAAAATTGTTCTGTTGCCAAACTGAAGCTGTATGCTGTCGACTTCCAGTTTATGGCTCATTTGATTTTGTAGATCTGGATGATAAGAAAAATATACAAAGCAATGTCAAATGTTAAGGTGACGACCCATAGCAACATTTTAGAAACACCTAAGTTCAGGTAATAATAGTATTCTTTGGTTTTGTAGTTATTGATATAGTAATAAGTAAGTACAAGGGTACCAATTTTTAGCCAGAAAAGCCCAAAGAAGACACCAAAATCGTATTTCCAGAAAATACTCAAACAGCAGGCATTCACTACTAATGATGCGAAAAGAAAACTTTTATAAAAAGTCCAAATTAGACGTATTGTTTTGGTAGGATGCATATTAATACCTGCTAGCAGAAACGATCCTTATTTGTTATAATAGTAAGTTTTTGTTCCATAGGATACTTTCTTTTTGTTATCATTTCCCCACTGTTAAAAGTTTGGATGGCCTGATTTTTCCCATTCAATATAGTTATCTATAAATTCTAATTGGGCATTTAACTTCTTTTTCCACTTGTCTTTTAATTCTGAGTCGGTTAATTGTTCAATTTGTTTCATGGCTTTTTCAGCCAATTCCAGGTCTTCTACTGGGTCGCCTATGTAACCTTCAGGTAAATGGTGAATGGAAAAGTAAATGTTGTAAAGCCACCAATTTATTAATTGCAGTCTGGATATGTCATCATTTGGATTTAATTCAATTGCCTTCAATAGATGTTCTTCGCTTCTATAGTAAATTCCTAACCAGCGGAATGGACGTTCGTCTTTACTTTCATTTTCGCACCAATATTCTAAAGCGGGCTTTACAAGTTTTTCACTTAGCGGCTGTGGAAATGGTCCGTAATCTGCATCCTTAATGGTTTCAAAAAAGGGAAACAAGAACTTTATGAACTCTATTTTTTGATTAAGCGTCCATTTAGTAGCTGTATCTAAAAAGTTGTCAAGATGATTAAAAGCTTTTTTTCTTAAACCTTTTTCTCTGGCAAAACAGTAATTAGCATACTCTTTCCAGGCAGGATGTATTAATGCAGCATTGCCAACAGACAAAAGTGCTTTATTTTGGTTTTGAGATATCATTTTGGGGTTTCAAAATATTTTTTGCAATGTTGAAGTATTGGCGAAAACAGGGTCATTTTTAACTTTCAGCCCTGCTCAGTTGATATATCTGACAAACCTGGGTCGATGCTCATCATGGATCTACTGTTGAAGTTTCATTGTTCTGATCTGGTAAAATAAATACGCGTGTTGTATGAAGTCAATTTATAATTCTGAAAAAGCTACTCGAATCATACTGCGCCCTTTCCAATGGTGCCATTCTATCACGAATTAGCCGAATAGTAAATCCTCCAATCAAAATATCATTGTCCAAGTACATCCAATCAGAAATATTCTTTTTGACAATTCTTACAGTATCATACAATTTTATATTAGGCGCATATTCAGGCTCATTATTTACTAAACCTAGATATTCGTCCTCAACTTTATCAATATTATTCAGCCAGATATGCTCACCATTATTCTCCCCATATGGAAATCTTACTTTTAATGCAAAAGAATTAAAATTAGAATTATTACTTAGCAAGCCAGAGTCAAACTTATTTAATGATAACTGAGCTAGAATAATTGCAGCTTCCATTTCTTTATCACCTTGTTCTACAATCACAATATTGGTTGAATCTTTACCAACAATAATTTTTTGTTGGTTTGATTTACAAGAGGATATAAAAATTAAGATCAATAAGTAGAGATGTTTCATATAAAATTGCATACATCGGGAGCAGCAAGGAGTACGGTGGGGTATATTTGTTTGCTTGCTCAAAAAACCGTTGTTTAGTGATTTGATTTTAAATTTAAATATCTACGTTCAATAATTCGTTTTTTTTGAAACTAGTTCCTGGTATTTAATAACGCTAATTTAATTACTTTTCCGACCCACCAGGACCATACTGTTCTGTTAGAATGAGGACGTAAACTTTAAATTTGTAATAGAA
Organism: uncultured Flavihumibacter sp.; assembly: GCA_964547405.1. Classification (GTDB taxonomy): domain Bacteria; phylum Bacteroidota; class Bacteroidia; order Chitinophagales; family Chitinophagaceae; genus Flavihumibacter. The sequence continues at coordinate 2,845 of CAZJNY010000322.1, forward strand.
CACTGCGAAAATAGGTGTTTAAATATCCTTTTCCTTTATATTGTGTCAATATCAATGGTGAAGCCTTTATACAAAGTTTTTGATATTCCTATGAACCTGGTAAGGAATCACCTGTTCTTACCATTTTATATATTAAATTGGAACGTTCTAGGTTCCATGCTTTCTTTATTAGTTGAATAGCGGTAGATTTACTCTCCATAATATTTGGAAAAATATATGGATTCACTGAAATAGTATAACCGACTATAAAATTAAACTCAGGGATATCAGAATATGTCCTGTGTCCATAATTCAAAATTATCTCATATTCTTGCCTCAAACTGTACTCCAGCCAGATCAAATGTTGATTTATAGTAAAAGCTGATTGTTTGTTTGTCGCGCCCCACTGACGCCAAACCCTTTGTTGCGCGGTCATTATTGGGTGCTCAAACCAATCACATCCTTTCTAATATCATTTTTCCACTTGTCGCCATAGGTGCTCTGGAGATGTTCAAAAACCACCTGGTTGTATTCTTCTAAACAATTAATCGTTGCTGGAGCCACACAGCCAAACAGTTCATATCCTATTTTATATGTCTCACGGAACGATTTATCAGTTGGATATTAGACAGCAGCGATACCACCCTGAACTAGCAACCTGGCTTTTCCTGATTTGATGTCTAAGAGCGCTTTTTGCTTACTATACAATCCACTACACAAAGAATCAGAATTGGAAGACTTATTTATTTCAGTAGTGTATAAGTCTATATCATTCTTTTGGTCTGCCCCTTTGTCGCCCTGGTTTGCATATTCTTGATTACTACCCAGCATATATGTCGCCTTGGGGGCTCCATGGAAACCGTTAAATGCTGTGGCAATTACAACTATTGCAGCCAGAGTAAGTAAATAGGGTGCTTTTTTCATAAACAGGTTTAAGTTA
>CAZJNY010000323.1:0-3749 GCA_964547405.1 uncultured Flavihumibacter sp.
GCCTTTGCTTTTCTTTTCATCTTGTCAAATGGGCAGACCTATATTACCAATGTAACAGTTGCCGATGTAGAAAAGCAGACCTTATTACCGAACAGAACAGTAGTAATCACCAATGACCAGATAACAGCTATCACTTCAAAAAAATTAAAAATTCCGGGAGATGCTACAGTCATTGATGGTTCCGGTAAATTTTTATTACCCGGACTAACAGATGCACATGTACATTTTTTCCAGAATGGCGGACTTTATACAAGACCCGATGTTATTGACCTCCGGAAGGTTCAGTCCTATGAAAAGGAAATGGAACTGGCGCATAACACGATGGAAGATAAACTTCGCCGTTATCTTCAAAATGGCATCACCACTGTAGTTGATGTGGGCGCTTCCTATGCCTACCTGAAACAACGTGAGCAGTATACCAATAAATCATTTGCTCCAGGCATCTTCATGACAGGTCCGCTGCTCACTACCTACAAACCACCGATCTATGAATTAGACCCTGCGGAAACCCCATTCAGTCTGGTAACATCAATAGAAGAAGGCATAAAAATGGTACGGGAACAATTGCCTTATAAACCTGATTTTATCAAAATCTGGTTTATCGTTGGGGTAGATGGTCTGTCGCCGGAAGCCAGCGCCCGGAAAAATCTGCCTATCATAAAAGCCAGTATAGAAGAAGCGCATAAGCACAACCTGAAAGTTGCCGTACATGCTACCGAACGAATCACCGCGCAACTCGCTGTGGAAAATGGTTGTGATATCCTGGTACACAGTATCGATAATGAAATCCTGAAAGACGATTTTATACAACTGCTGAAAAAGAAAAAAACGATCCTTTGTCCGACTGTTATAGTCGGTGATGGTTATATGAATACACTCGGACAAAAACTCAATTTCAGTGAGCATGAATTACTGAGAGCAGATCCCTTTCAGTTAGGCACATTGATGGACCTGAAACATCTGTCAGACACAGCACTGATTAACCGCTATAAAACGATGATCAACTCCCCTCTCCAGGTGGAAAAACAAAAAAAGGAAAATGCTCATATTTCGCAAAACCTGAAATTGCTTGCTGATGCCGGTGTGGTGATTGCTACAGGCACTGATGCCGGCAATATTGGCACCCTCCATGCATCTTCCTACATGAATGAATTACTTGCCATGTCAGCAGCCGGCATGAGTAACTGGCAGATTCTGCAGGCATCTACGATAAATGGGGCAAAACTGGTTAATAAGGAAACCGAATATGGAAGCATAACACCAGGCAAAAAAGCGAACCTTATACTGCTTTCAGCCAACCCGGTAGAAAAGCTCGAAAACATTACCAAAATAGAACTGGTAATCAACCGGGGACTTCTGGTGAAGCCGGACACCCTGATAAAAGAAACGCCTGGGGCGCTTGCTCAACGACAGCTAAACGCCTACAACCAGGGTAATATAGAAGCATTCCTGGAACCATATGCAGACGATGTGGAATTGTATCAATTCCCTGACAAACTGCTTGGCAAAGGGAAGGAAGACATGCGGACATCCTATGCTCAATTTTTCAAGAATAACCCCACCCTGCATTGTCAATTATTGGGGAGAACAGTAAAAGGAACAACCGTGATAGATCAGGAAAGAGTCATTTTTCGTGGAGGAACAATGGAAGCCATTGCTATTTATCATATCGAAAACAACAAAATCAAAAAAGTATATTTCATTCAATAATTACCACTTATCAATGTCAAACCTTCCATAAGAATGGAACGGATCGTAGTTACAGGTAAATCTTGAGCTGAATGCAGGGGGAATATTTTCATTCTTGCCCGATCACCGGAGAATTATTCGGGATGCTTTAGAAACAGTCCGGCTGCCATCAAAATATAAGGTTCCGCTGTTTTCTTATCTGTCCATACATAACAGAGAATTTTCTTCTTATAACAAAAACAGGGCATGCCATATTTGATGGTTTCTGAAATTGCCGGATCCATAGCAAGAATAATTGATCTTACTGCCAGCAGGCAACTTTTAACAGGCTCCTGTTTAGTCAGATAAAAATCCTGAAGGTTAGTCTGCATTTATAATCCTATTGCAGCTAAAATACACTATTTCAAAGTCAGGGAGTTATTCCTTAAAACTGCTTATTAATTCCGGATACCAGTCATCCATCTTTTTCAGACGATTTGCGGAATAAAGCCGGAGAAGATTATCTGTAAACAAATCCATTTTAATAAAACCCCGCTCGTTCATTAGCTGCACCAGCTCCTGTTTTACTTTTTTAGCAATATCCTCTCCATAAATATCACTACAGTAAAGTAAAAACAACCCATAGGTCATATATTCATCAAATACTCTATCCGGTGTAGGATAATATTCCGTGCCGTACTTAGAAGTATCCACCCACTCTATTCTGTTTTTACATACTTCGTCAATCAGCGCCTTATTTTGCCTCGTTGGTTGGGAAACATAGTTATGGTCAATTTCAGTAAACATAACCCTTGTATTAAAAATGATATTGTCCAGCTCAGCGATGGCAGGATTCTCTTCCACCGGTGGTAATACCATCATAATTTGTTTAAAATTATTATCTGTGTAACTGGTAGTATAATTAAGTCCGTTTATTAACGGTGATGTCATAATGGTATAGTTGTTCACCCGGGTAACAAATTTCTCTTCCAGCCAGTCCCATTGCCGCTGCAAATTCGCCATTTTATTATAGGTTGAAATGATCGTATCATAATACGACTTATGTGCTTTATAAAATTTCCGAAACCCAGCTTTTAAGGCAAACTCTTCAATCTCCTTTTTATACGTCTCAATCGGATTAATCGATATTGTTGTATGAGAAGAAACACGTTGAGCAGGGAAAATATATACCTTATCCTTAACTAATTTTTTCCCTTTAAAATTATAGCTAAGCGCATTCCCGGTGAGAAAAATATAGCTAACAGGATTTGCTTTAAGGATAGAATCAAATCTGATAATTATTTTATCATCCTTATGCTTTTTAAACTGCTGAAGAAGATCCTGATAATAATTACCTGATTGGGCGATCATATCGTCATTCTCCAATCCGACAGATGTAAGGGCAATCATGATGTGAAGGAGTTCCTTTACTTCATCAATTTCAATCTTTACTTTTCCCTGATGTTCCTTTTTAAATTGTTCACTAAACCGAACTTCCTGAAGTTTTTCCTGGGCGGACAAACAGATAGATAAAAAAGCAAAAAGAACCAGAAATGTTGCTTTCATCATGATAAGTAGGTATTACGGATGTAAAATCAGTGTTTTCTGAAATAAGTTGGCAAAGTTATGAAATAGATTTATCACCTGCCGGTGATTCGTAAACGAATGAATAATTACTATCAGAAAAATAAAAATTTAACCACTTGCATTTGGTCACATTTTTTTTGATACAGGCAATTTATGGCTACGGCAACCTATTATCAGTTTTTAAATTGTGTAAGAAATCTTATTGAAATTTGCTGTGAGTTGTGATAACAGAAAATCATTTCTCTCCGTTAAGGTTCTATGGGGCTTCAATTTGATTAAATATTCCAACGAAAATTGCCAGTATTTCATTTGCCGCTTCTGCGTCTGGATAATTTGAGAGAAATTTTTGAATTTGAGATTTGGAAACCGGATGGGCTTACCTTAAATGAAAAAGGCAACCGGTTAGGTCGCCTTTTAATTAAATAACTTTTAAAACTTCTTAAGTGGAGCTGGGGGGAGTCGAACCCCCGTCCAAACATATCCGTCAAGAGCTT
>CAZJNY010000324.1:0-2042 GCA_964547405.1 uncultured Flavihumibacter sp.
ATTACGCCGGCATATACGGTGTTGGGGTTATTGGGATCAATCAGCACTCGGTGGATGTTCCGGGTTTTTTCCAGTCCCATGCGGTTCCAGGATTTACCACCATCGATGGTTTTGTAAATACCCTCTCCAATATTGATGGAGTTTCGGGGATTGCCCTCGCCCGTGCCCACCCAAACAATATTGGGATTGGATTGCTGGATCGCCACCGACCCAATATTGATATTCGGCTGGTCGTCGAAAACCGGTTTCCATTCATGGCCGCCATTGATAGTTTTCCAGACCCCGCCGGAAGCGGAACCCAGGTAAATAATATTGGGGTCATCTACCACCGCGTCGATGGCGGTGATACGTCCGCTCATACCAGCCGGACCGATATTCCGGGGTTTCCAGTTTTTAAACTGGTCGAGGGAAACAGTTTCGGTAACTGCTTTAGGTGCAGCAGTTTTTTGAGCAGATTTCTTTTGAGCAGTTGCTACCAAAGCAGAACCAACCAGCAGGGTTCCTGCCAGTCCAATTTTTCTCCAGTGTGTCATGTGTGATTCAATTTGAAAAAGGAAATTAAGAGATAATGTTGGATCCCTGTCTGGAAATTGATGAAAGGCGTACCTTAGTGTTTAACCAATAAAACCAATTAAGATGCGAAAATTAAACCTGCTTATGCTGACCACAGCCCTGGCACTGGGCATGAGTGCAACGGCACAAACCAAATGGAAACTGGACAAAGGACATTCCAGTGTGCGTTTTTCTGTGAACCACATGGTGGTATCGGAAGCGGAAGGAACCTTTAAAATGTGGGATGGAACAGTAGAGCATGGAAAGGATGATTTTTCGGATGCCAAAATCAATTTCACGGTAGATGTGAATTCTATTAATACGGATAATGAGCGCCGGGATGGGCACCTGAAGAGTGATGACTTCTTCAATGCGGAGAAATATCCCACCATCAAATTTGAAAGTACTTCAATGAAGCCGTTGGGAAATAATAAGTACGAACTGAAAGGCAACCTCACCATTCGCGACGTGACCAAGCCGGTAACCTTCCAGGTATCCCATGGTGGAGTAATTGCGGGTGGCCGTGGCCGTAAGGCAGGTTTTAAAGCAACGACTACGATCAATCGTTTTGATTACAACCTGAAATGGGACCGGGCAACTGAAACCGGCGGACTGGTAGTAGGAAAGGATGTAGAAGTGACGGTGAAAGTAGAGTTGGATGAAGTAAAATAAGAGGAAGAACCAACCATAAACAAGAAAGCCCCCGTCCAGAGGGGCTTTTTGTTTTTTAGTAGTGTTTAGTGATCCAGATCCAGGGATTTGTCCAAATGTAACAACCGAGACAATTCGCTTACTGCTGCTTCATGATGTAAAGATGCAGCGGGATCCGGACTTAAAAGAATGAGTTCGCTTATCATGCTTTTTTACTCGCCAGGCTGTCATTTTTACCCGACGAATGGGAAAACACTTTGGGCTGATTATTGGTTCCCGGACTTCTCATTATAGGCTTTTTCGGCTTCTTTGGCTTTTGCGAAGTCGAGAATTACCCCATTAATGCAGTAACGCAGGCCGGTTGGCGGGGGACCATCCTCAAAAACATGTCCCAGGTGGGCTTTACATCTGCCGCATTGAACTTCGGTCCGGCGCATGCCATGGGAATTATCCGGCGTATAGATGATACTGGTTTTGGAGATGGGTTGGTAGAAACTGGGCCATCCGCAACCGCTGTCAAATTTGGTATCACTCTGGAAGAGGGGGTTGCCACAGGCGGCGCAATGGTAGGTGCCCACTTCTTTGGAGTGTTCAAACGGACTGGTAAAAGGTCTTTCGGTACCCTTTTGCCGGGCGATATAATAAACATCGGTCGGTAGGATTTTCTTCCATTCCTCCTCGCTGAGGTTCACTTTATCAGAGGAATTGCGGGAGTAAACGGGATTTTTTGAGCTATCCATAGTTGTTGTTTTTTGTGTGGAGTTGGCAGATTTTGAACCGGCTGGCTTTTTATCGGCCGATTGCGAAAAGCTGCAGTACTGAAAGCTGATCAGGCAGCC
>CAZJNY010000324.1:2142-3748 GCA_964547405.1 uncultured Flavihumibacter sp.
CAACCCTTAAATTTGACATTCATCTGAGTTTTTTAACAACATGTTCAATTTAATTCTATTTGGTCCTCCCGGCAGTGGGAAGGGTACCCAGTCGGAGCGACTGATTGCCCAATATGGTTTAAAACATTTGTCTACCGGTGATTTATTGAGATCCGAGATCGCGAACCAGACCACCCTGGGTTTGGAGGCGAAGGGATTCATGGATCGCGGGGAGCTGGTACCGGATGCTGTGGTAATCGGCATGATCCGGTCGGCATTAGACAATAACCCGGAGGCCAAAGGATTCCTGTTTGATGGTTTTCCGCGTACCCAGGCGCAGTCAGTAGCGCTGGATGAGTTGCTTGCACAGCGTGGGGAGGCCATCAATGTGGTATTAGCCCTGGAAGTGACAGAAGAAGAGCTGGTTAAGCGATTGCTGAACCGCGGGTTGACCAGTGGCCGGACAGATGATGTGAATGAAACCATTATCCGTGCGCGGATAGCAGAATATCATAAGAAGACCTCGGCTGTAGCAGATCATTACCGCCAGTTCGGCAAGGTAGTGGAGGTGAAAGGTGAGGGAACTGTGGATGACATTTTTGATGCCCTCAGCGCCGAAATCGAAAAGCGCAAAGCGGCTTAGAGTTTTACCGGTCGGGTAAGGCGTCAGCCGTCCCGCCCGGTAAAACCAAACAAAACAATTCATATGTCCCCCAAGCTCACCTTCCTCCTGGAAGACCTTCCCCGTCTGCTCACAGAACTAGACCCTTCCACCCCTCCGGCCTGGGGCCAGATGAATGTTCAGCAGATGGTGGAGCATATGAAAGATGCGGTGTTGGTAGCGGCGGGCAAAATACCAGTGAATCTGTTAACTCCTGAGAAGCGCTTACCGCAGATGGTAGCATTTCTGTTCAGCGAGGAACCCATGCCCCAAAACATCAAGAATCCACTAATGACAGAATCACCTGCACCGGTGCGATACCCAGATATGGAAACTGCGATAGCTGAATTAAAGCGGGCCCTGGCAACATTTCAGCAGGTATATGCTGAGAATCCTGAGCGGGAGATCATGAATCCCTTTTTTGGTCCGTTGAATTATGAGGGCCAGGTGCAGTTGTTACACAAGCACGCGAAACATCATTTAAAGCAGTTTGGGGTGTAGAAAAGATACCATTCGGCATACTTTCACCGTCCATTCGGATACTTTCATGTATCCAGTCAGTCATCCGGAACCATATTTTAATCGTTCATTGACTACTGTTTCACCACTCTTGAAGCATCAGTGAACCGTCAGTGAACCACTCAGGAGTACTTTAAATCAGCAGGAGTTTATAAACTTTTCATTGAAGGCAGGGGATAGTGATCTGCTAACAGGAATCCGATGGTCCTGTACCAGGAGGAAGTTTTTGCCAACGCCAGTAACCCGCCTAAGGTTAACCGTATAAAAGCGATGCACCTGCTCAAATTGCTGTTGTGGCAGTAACTCCATAAGTTCCTGCAAAGTAATTTTCATCCAGCAGTTATAGGAGCCTGCAACAATTGTACAGTAATCATCTTTTACCTGGATGAAGTGAATGTCATCAAAAGGGATTTTGTAGAAGGTAGTACCATATTGGAAAGACAGGAA
>CAZJNY010000325.1:0-3747 GCA_964547405.1 uncultured Flavihumibacter sp.
TTAACCAGATTAAATCCCTCCCCGCCATCTTTGGAGAAGTAGACGTGCTCAAAACTTTACAATTGCTACCGGGTGTACGGAATGCCGGTGAAGGCAATGCCGGTTTCTATGTCAGAGGCGGTGGTCCGGATCAGAACCTGGTGCTGCTGGATGATGCGGTGGTTTACAATTCAGGGCATCTTTTTGGATTTTTTTCCATTTTCAATTCGGATGCCATCAAAAATGTTAGTCTAATTAAAGGCGGGATGCCCGCACAATATGGTGGCAGACTTTCCTCTGTACTGGATATCGCCATGAAAGACGGAAACATGAAAAAGATGGAAGTGGAAGGAGGTATTGGTGCAATCGCATCCCGGCTGAATATTCAGGGGCCTATTAAAAAAGACAAAGCCTCCTTTATCATATCCGCCCGCAGAACCTATATTGATGCCCTGGTAAAACCTTTTGTAAAGAAAGAAAGTGCATTTTATGGTTCGGGCTATTATTTCTATGACCTGAATACAAAAGTGAATTACAAATTCTCGGATAAGGACCGGCTTTTTCTCAGTGGTTATTTCGGGCGCGATGTATTTACCTTTAATAACAGCCAGCGTTCTTTCAGTGCCAATATTCCCTGGGGTAATGCAACTGCAACACTGAGATGGAATCACCTCTTTCACCGGAAACTCTTTTCGAATACCACCCTTGTATTCAATGATTATAATTTTGCCTTCAACGGTACACAAAACAATCTCATCTTTAATGTCCAGTCCGGCATTCGCGACCTGACTGCAAAATTTGACATGGATTATTATCCGGGTTCACAACACAAACTGAAATTCGGAGCCCAGTTTACGCATCATACGTTTAAACCCAACCTGGTATCCGGCAGATCGGATTCGATTAATTTTACACCCAATAATGCACAACGGAAATTCGCCAGAGAATCGGCTGTTTATATCCAGGATGACTGGGACCTGAGCGATCAGTTCCGGATCAGCGCAGGTTTGCGTTACAGCAATTTTACCCAGGTGGGTAGCTACACCCAGTACCAGCGCGACAATGATGGAAATAAAACCGACAGTGTTGTGTATGGAAAAGGTGACCGGGTTCAAAACTACGGCGGACTGGAACCGCGGCTTACCATGCGCTACAGTATCAATGATGCCAGTTCGGTAAAAGCATCCGTATCCAGAAACTACCAGTACATCCACCTGGTTAGCAATGCTGGCAATACCTTGCCAACCGATCTGTGGGTACCCAGCACCTTATTCGTACGTCCACAGTTGAGCTGGCAATATGCAGCAGGATACTTCCGCAACTTCAAAAACAATACCTACGAAACTTCGGTTGAACTGTATTATAAGCAGATGCAAAACCAGATTGAATACCGGGAAGGCTATACGCCCTCACTGGCAGATCCGGAAGAAGAATTTGTTTTTGGCGATGGCTGGAGTTATGGAGCGGAATTTTTTGTACGCAAGAATACCGGTCGAATGACCGGATGGATCGGATATACCTTAAGCTGGACCTATCGTAAATTTCCTGATCTGAACGATGGTCTGAAATATCCTGCACGATACGACAGACGTCATGATCTTTCTGCGGTGGCTTCTTATGAACTTAACAAGAAATGGAAATTGTCAGCTGTTTTTGTATATGGGACCGGAAATGCAACCACACTGCCTGAACGGTTCTACCTGGTGAATGGAGTACTAACGCAGGAGTATAGCCGAATCAATCAATACAGGTTACCCGCCTATCACCGCCTGGATTTTTCCGCCACCTATACACCTGCTCCTAAAAAGCCCCGCCGGATAAAAGGGCATTGGGTATTCAGTATTTATAATGTGTACAGTCGCCTTAATCCTTATTTCCTGTATTTTGATCAGACAGGCTCTGCACTGGATGGAACCCTTAAAGTGGATGCCCGCCAGGTAAGTCTTTTCCCGATCATCCCTAGCGTGACCTGGAATTTTAAATTATAATGGGGAATAATCTCCCGTTTTGTTGCCATAGCTGGAAGGCATGATTTTTTAATGTTGGGAAACATGAACCCCCAGCCATCCTTTTCTGTTTTTTTGCGATATATACTGCTTGTTTTTATTACAGGGGGCACACTGGCAGTTTTTGTATGGCAATTCAATTTTTTCCTGCTTATTTTTTCAAGCATTTTACTGGCCATTCTTTTTCATTCGATTTCCAGCTGGCTGGTAAAAAAAATAAAACTAAAATACAGTTGGGCACTTGTTCTGACCCTTGTTTCCATTACGGGTATACTTACCGGGTTTGTGCTGATAGCCGGACCATCCGTATCCAGTCAGGTAGATGAAATTTCCACAACCTTGCCGAAATCTATTGACCAGCTAAAAGCGGCAGTTCAATCTCATCCTATCGGTAAAAAATTAATCAAAGAACTACCGAAAGATCCGGGGAAAGCCGTTTCTGAAAACAAGGATTTGCTGGCGAAGGCAGCAATGTATATCGGTTCATTTCTGGGGGTACTCGGAAATATGCTGATTGTGCTGATTGCCGCTATTTTTCTGGCTGCTGCTCCCAACACCTATTTTAACGGAATCGTACGTTTGTTTCCAATTTCGAAAAGAGATGAGATCCGGGATCTTGTTCGAAAAGTATATAAGACCCTGGCAACCTGGCTGGCCGCAAAATTTGCTTCCATGCTGGTGGTTGGTGTTGCCAGTGGGATTGGTCTCGCTTTGCTGGGAGTACCGCTCGCTTTTATTCTGGCTCTAATTGCAGCAGCTTTTACATTTATTCCTTATATCGGTCCATACCTTGCGCTGGTACCTGCTGTACTGGTGGGATTACTGGAAAGTCAGCAAATGGCTATTTATATTATCATTTTATATTTCTCCATTCAAATTGTGGAGAGCTATTTCATCACTCCGATGATTGAAAAGAAAATGGTGGAACTACCACCTGCGCTGGCCCTGTTCTGGCAGGTATTGATGGGTATTGTGGCAGGCGCTATCGGATTATTACTGGCCAGTCCTATTCTGGCAGCAATGATGGTCATTATCCAGGAAACCTATATCAGGAAATTGGAACTCAATTCGAACCGTAGAGATAAAGAAGAAGCAGCCGGTTAAGGACTGCTTCTCTTTTTCATTCATCAAACCACATGCGTGGGTGTAAATCCATCCTGTGTGGGAGCCGGTGTGTAGTCTTCCACAATCAGCTCATCTATTGTTTTTTGTCCTTTCTTTTTATTCTTTGCTTTTTCCAGCCAGCCATCAAAAATGGCATAGATCACCGGTACGATTACCAGGGTGAGGAAAAGAGAGCTTACCAATCCTCCAATGATTACCCAGGCAAGACCGTTTTTCCATTCTGCACCGGGACCAGAAGCTATGGCGATTGGTAACATACCAAATACCATCGCGATGGTTGTCATCAGGATCGGGCGCAATCTCGCATGGTTCGCCTGTACCAGCGCCTGGAATGTGGATTCTCCTTCTGCTTTACGATGATTGGCAAAGTCTACAATCATAATTGCATTCTTACAAACCAATCCGATCAGCATGATGATACCCAAAATCGTGAAGATGTTTAAGGAGTTGTTTGTTAATCCCAGCGCCAGGAAGGCACCGATAAATGATAATGGAACTGAGAATAATACCACAAAGGGATAAACGAAACTGTCATACAAACTCACCATAACCAGGTAAACCAGCAGGATAGCTGCAAGAAGTGCAATACCCAATGTACCAAAACCTTCACTCTGATTTTCCATATCACCACCCCAGA
>CAZJNY010000326.1:0-3708 GCA_964547405.1 uncultured Flavihumibacter sp.
TCGAAAAGTTCAAATTTAGTTTTTGGCCGCCTCTTTTCCAACCATTTAAATCCTCTTAGGCGCATTTCACCATGGTTGACCTGCCGGAACGGATACATTGTACCTTCCACTGAACTGCGAAATACAACCCGGCTGAGCTCCTTATTGGCGAAGTAAAAATCTATAATATCTGCCGTAGAGCGGTTTACTCCTGAATAGGCTGAATCCTGATCCTGCGCATAATAAATACTTTCTGCAGATCCTTTGGCGCGCATGTAGTCTATCGCTCCATCCCTGAAATAACCATTGATGGTATTGCCCTTGATCTGGTTATAAAAATCCTCTGCTGTCCGGTTCACCACCAGGCCATTGTCAAATACATGCAGTCTTTCCGGATCCTTGTTTTTGGTATACAGATAAATGGTATCACCGGTTACCTGTGTGCCATTGGCCCAGGCGATCGGATCATGAAACATCCGGAAGATGGAGTCCACTCCCGAATAAAACAAACTGTCACATACTGCCTGCAACGAATCACTGAAGATCCGCACCCGGTGCCATGCCTGGAAATAACGGTTGCGGTTAGTAGTATCTCCTGCATCCAATACCGTTAGTCGCCAGGCACTGTCAGATAATGCGGTACTGTCCGTTCCCAAACTATCCGTGATTACCTGAACCGGCCGGATAAATGTTTGCTGATAATTTATTTTATCCGTTAACCTGGCTGAATACAGGGTGTCTGCTGTAACAAATACGGAATCTTCCTTTTGTTTGATGATCATCAGTGGCCGTTGGGTAGCCAATAAGGTATTGGTTTTTTTATTTGCTTTCAGGTCATTGGCCAGAATGGATATACCCTGCGCGGTATCCCTGAATACGGCATTTCCCCGCGCATAACTGTCGCCGGAATTATCGTCAAACCCTACATCATCTCCTGTTATAAAAGTAGGACCATCCTTGATCACCGGCCGGCGCCCAAACCTGGCCAGTTTGTTTTTCATATCATAATAACCTTCCGAAGTAGTGATATCACGGCGACCGCTATCCGAAAGTATCCTTGTTTTTGTAATGAAAGTGGCAATCCGGCTATCTGTATTAAACAGCAGGGAATCCGTTTCAAGATCGTATTCTGGATCTTTCATCCGGACATCCTTTTTGAAGTAAACATCTTTCATGTCGCCATAATAGATCGCTTCCTTACTGGTAAGCACCGTATTATCACTTACCACTTTGCCACCATTGGTATAGGTACCGATTTTTAAATTGGTATCGTATTCGAGATCATTGGTAGTAAGTACGCCTTTCCCATCTGTCAGTCGCACATTCTTTTTGAGATAGGCTTTCTTTTCATTGGAATAATAAATCAGGTATTGCGCATAGGTATGTATGCTGTCGGCATCATTGATATGAACATTTCCGAATGCTTCCACCAAACCGGTAGACGGATTAATGACGGCACTGTCGCAGTAAAACTTCGTGGTTCCCTGCTCCAGGAATACATTGCCTGCCAGCATCTGTAATTCTGTTGCCGAATCTTTTTTGAGATAGCGAAACCGATCTGTTTTGCGAACCAGTACAATATCCATGGTATCCGCCGGATTAGCAGGTGGTACAGGTTCCTGTGCAGTTACAGGAAGATATGCCAGTAAGAGCAACCAGCTTAACAGTAGTCCAACCAGTCGCATTTTATTGAGATTGTGGCGTCGTTTGTGTAGAATCAAGTAATGGCGCCTCCAGTGGCTTGTTTTTGTCTTTACGACCGAATACCGATACATTGATATATCGTTTTGGGTGCACCCGTACATCATCCAGCAAAATATTTAAACTTCGGGTGGTATTTTCCAGGTTTCGGTACAATTGTTTATCATTTAACAGCAATCCAAGTGATCCATCCTTGCTGTTGGCCTTTTCTACCACACCGTTCAGGTTTCCGATGGTAGCCTGAAGGTTGGAGACCATCCCCTTTATGTCGGCAGTGGCCAGCTGATCTGTCGTTTTCTCCAGATTTCCCAGGGTATTGGTAATATGCTCATTATTGGATGCCAGGTTCGAAGAAACCGATTCCAGGTTGGTCATGGTTTTATTCAGCGCACTGTTCTGGGAAGCGATCAGCTGATTCAGGGCGGCAGATGCTTTTGCCAGATTACCAATAATGGTATGGAAATTATTTTTGGTATTGGGATCAAAATAGGTTCCCACTACCTGAATCAGTGAATCCAGCGACACCAGCGTGCCATCCAGTGATTGTAATGCAGGATTCAGGCTGGCGGTTACCTCATCCAGCAGGGCCGCTTTCGTGCGACTGCTAATAGTGTCACCATCTGCCAGAAACTCTCCCGCATTGCCTGGTTCAATGATCAGGTTAGAAGTACCCAGCAATCCGGCATCAATGTAGGACACGGAATTTTTGGGAATATTTATATGCCTGGCCAGGTTGATGGTTACTACAATACCATCTTCAATATTCGGACTGCGTTCCCGGATTTCGGATACCATTCCGATTTGCAGCCCGTTCAGCAGAACCGGACTTGAATTGGCCAGTCCGGTTACTTTGGGAAATATCGTATATACCTGATCGTTTTTATCGAAGAAACTTTTTCCTTTCAGAAAATTGAAGCCAAGTATCAGTAAGGTAATACTTACAACTGCCAGGATGCCGATCTTGGTTTCATTAGATATTTTCATGCACTAAGAATTGGAGTCAAATGTAAGGATTTAATTTCCAGTTGTGGTCCGGGGCAGATGACGGGGATTTTCCAATTCTTCTTTATACCGTTTGAACGCAGATAAAATATTCGTTACCACTTCCTGCTGACCGGCATCACTTACCAGGTATTCTTCTTCCTCTTTATTGCTGATAAAGCCGGTTTCTATCAGGATACTCGGCATGCCGGTTGCCTGTAACACCCAGATTCCTTTGTGGTTTCGCTGCTTTACACCGAAACTCTTTCTTCCGGCATTGGCAAACTCTTCTTCCACAAACTGCGCCAGCAGGGCTGAATTGCGAAAGAAATACTTGGTATACAATTGCGCCCGGATCTTGGCTTCCGGTGAATTCAGGTCCAATACGTTGTTCGGATCATCTACCGGCTCTTCTTCTCCACTTTCCTCTTCATCCAGCACTATGTTTTCACTTTTTGCCCCAGATCTGTCGGCAGCCCATATATATGTTTCCGTACCAATCCGGGTGTTTTTTACATAATAACTTTCGTAAATGGGTTGCTTGATCATTTTTTTCTTACGCGACTTACCCTTTCCAACATACACCACCTTGTTCTTGTACCCAACAATTTTCTTCTGATACCAGCCCCCGGCTTTTTGACCAGTCGCATTCAGGTGGATGGAGATAAAAAGATCTCCTTTTGCTTCATTCGCCATTTCAGCCCGGATCCGGTTGGCCAGGTTGGGGTCTGTTACCCCCTTTGGCAGGTTCGCATCCTTCCTTGTATAGATGAAATTAATCTCAGGATACGCTTTTTCCAGTTCTTTTCCGAGTTTGAGCGCAATCGACAAAGCCACTTCCGCCTCTGTGGATATGAGGCCTCGGGCACCGGGGTCACGGCCTCCATGTCCGGCATCAATGATTACCGTCCGAAGTGCATTTCTGTTGGCCTGTGCATTGCTATTTTTTGAAAACATTAGCAACACACCGGCAGCGATCACTATATAGAGTTGGGTCTTGAACAATCTGATCATACAATAACCTTTGAATAATGGGTATCGAATCCC
>CAZJNY010000327.1:0-3703 GCA_964547405.1 uncultured Flavihumibacter sp.
CTGCCGGTATTTGATGCCACTGTTGTTCTGGCGATTTCTATGGAAATACTCATCCTTCCCTTCCTTCAGATATTGATTTTCTACAAATCCATATCCCAGGGATTGAAGGGGATTTTTTTTGATCAGATTCATAAGAGACAGTTATTCTACTGTTACACTTTTGGCAAGATTACGTGGTTTGTCTACATCCAGTCCTTTTGCAACACCAATATAATAGGCGAGGAGCTGCATCGGAATCACATTAATGATAGGCGCGATCAGCTCATCTGCATAGGGCACCACAATCAGGTCATCTGCCAGTTGATTGGCAGCATCATCCCCTTCGCTTACAACAGCAATTACCTTGCCTTTACGTGCTTTGATCTCCTGCATATTACTCAGTACTTTCTCGTGGAAGCTGTCTTTGGTGGCCACGAAGAATACCGGTAGTTTATCATCCACCAGGGCAATGGGACCGTGTTTCATTTCTGCAGCCGGGTACCCTTCCGCATGGATATATGAAATCTCTTTCAGTTTCAATGCGCCTTCCAGTGCAACCGGGAAATTATAACCGCGTCCCAGGTAAAGCGCATCCGAAGCATCTTTGTATTTAAGCGCGATTTCATGGATGGCATCTTTCTGCAATAAAGCGGTAGCCACTTTTTCAGGTACTTCATTCAATTCATTCAGCAAATGCATGTAGCGTTTTTCACTGATGCATCCCTTCATGTAACCTAACTTCAATGCCATCATGGTCAATACGGCCAGTTGCGCAGTAAATGCTTTGGTACTGGCTACACCAATTTCCGGCCCGGCATGCGTATAAGCCCCACCGTGAGAAGTACGGGCGATGGATGATCCTACCACATTCACTACGCCTAATATAATAGCTCCTTTTTCTTTAGCACTCTCAATGGCTACCAGGGTATCTGCGGTTTCACCACTTTGTGAAATCGCTATGATCACATCTCCCTTATTGATAACCGGATTGCGATACCTGAACTCTGACGCATATTCCACTTCAACCGGTATACGGGTCAGTTCTTCAAAGATGTATTCAGCAACCAATCCTGCATGCCAACTGGTTCCACAGGCAATCATGATGATGCGGTTGGCTGTCATCAGTTGCTCTGCATATTGCTGTATACCACTCATGGTGATGGTTCCGGCACTGGCATCCAGCCGGCCACGCAAACAGTCAAATATAGTATGGGGCTGTTCGAAAATCTCCTTCAGCATGAAGTGATCATAACCACCCTTTTCAATGGCCGCCAGCTCCATGTCGAGCTTGGTGATAAAGGGCGTTATTTTTTCATTGCCAAGATTTTTCAGGATCAGTTCATCCGGACGAATGATTGCCACTTCATAATCATTTACATAAACCACTTCCTTGGTATACTCGATGATAGGAGAGGCATCCGATGCCAGGAAATGTTCACCTTTTCCAATTCCGATTACCAGGGGGGATCCTTTTCTTGCCGCAATCAGGGTATCTGGATTGTCTTCGTCGAGTAATACAATCACATAAGCCCCTACCACCCGTTTCAGGGCAATGCGTACCGCTTCTTCCAGTGATCCATCATTGTTTACATAAATGTCTTCAATGAATTTCAGCAGTACTTCCGTATCTGTGTCACTCTGAAAACTGTATCCTTTTTTGATAAGTTCTCCTTTGATCTGGGCATAATTTTCAATGATTCCGTTGTGGATCATGGATAACTTGCCATTTTTGGAGGTATGTGGATGCGCATTCCGATCGCAGGGCTCGCCATGGGTTGCCCATCTTGTATGGCCAATTCCAATATTCGAGTGCAGGTCTTTACCGATCAGGGTTTCTTCCAGATCAGCCACTTTTCCCTGCTTCTTATATACTTTTAATCCATTGTTCAAAAGAGCCACGCCCGAACTGTCATAACCCCTGTATTCCAAACGTTTAAGCCCTTTCAGAATAATCGGATAAGCCTCTCTGTGTCCAATGTAAGCAACAATTCCGCACATAATTATTATCTTTTTTTGTTATAAGGTACCGGCACTAAAACGCAAACATAGTAAAAAAATTTTCTAAGCAATCGTTTGCGTAAGGTCCGGGACTCAAAGCATGAGTCCCCGGAGAAAGAGATAAGCCACGCTGAAATAGATAATCAGTCCGGTTACATCAACCAATGTTGCAACAAAGGGAGCAGAGGAAACAGCCGGGTCGGCGCCTGCTCTTTTCAAGAAAATCGGTAACATGGAGCCGCTGATCGTACCCCATAATACCACTCCCATTAATGATATTCCAACGGCAGCGCCCAGTTGTTTGTAATAGATGCCATACACTTCTGGAAAAAACTGCGACCAGGCAACAACCCGGATAAATCCTATGATACCCAATACGGTACCAAGGAGCAGGCCGGATATGATTTCCCGTTTCAGCACTCTCCACCAGTCAGCAATGGTAATTTCTCCTACCGCCATCGCCTGAATGATCAGGGTGGATGCCTGGGAACCGCTATTACCACCACTTGATATAATGAGTGGTACAAATAAGGCCAGTACCACTGCTTTGGCGATTTCATCTTCAAAATAACCCATGGCCGAAGCTGTCAGCATTTCACCGATAAATAAAACCACCATCCAGACGATTCGCTTTTTAAACAACTTGAAAATGGGCATCTCCAAATAGGGTTCATCCAGCGCTTCAGTACCACCGATCCGCTGCATGTCTTCACTGAATTCTTCACTGGCAACCCATAACACATCATCGATGGTTACAATTCCAAGCAAAATATTCTGATCATCCAATACGGGTAAGGCCACCCGGTTATTCATTTTGAAAGTCTGATTCGCTACTTCCTGGTCATCATTTACGTGGAGTGCGATGTAGCGGTAATCAATGATTTCACTAACCACTTTATCCGGACTGGTCATAATTACATCCCGGATTCTCATATCATCCACAAACTCTCCTTTATCGTTCACCACATAAATCACGTCAATAGTTTCAGATTCCCGGCCCACTTCCCGGATATGATCCAGGACTTCCGTCATGGTCCAGTCTGCATTTATCGCGATATAATCTGGAGTCATCAAACGGCCAACACTGCCTTCCGGATACCCAAGTAAGGAAAGTGTAATTCTTCTTTCTTCCGGATCCAGTGTTTTGATTAATTCTTTTACCACTTCACTGGGTAATTCTTCCAGAAAGGAAGTGCGGTCATCAGCCGGTAATTCATTCAGCAGTTCTGCTGATTTAAGTGGAGGCAATTCCTGTATTACCTGTTTCTGCACTGAAACATCCAGGATCTTGAATACACTGGCTGCTCTGTGTGTACTCATGTTTCCGATGATCTGGCTGGCAAATTCATCGAATTCATCCACCAGTTCGGCAACATCACTGATGTTCTGATTGTTCAGAAATTCCCGTATGCGCAATTTGTCTTCCAGGTGAATGATGGAAGAAAACTGCTCACTCAGGGAGGCAGGTGTTTCCAGGTCTTCGGTCATTGGGTAAAAATACATTTTTATATTGCAGAATGATTTTACCCTGTCTGATTATTGCCCCTACTGCCCAAATGGGAAGAGGTGTTTTTACCTTGGAAGCACTAGCTGCCGATACGCTGGTAGAGATCAGTCCGGTTATTGTACTGCCGGAGAAGGATCGCAAACTACTGGATCAGACCCTGCTACACTATTATATTTTTGAATGGGGCGAAGATCAAAGAGGCTGTTGCGTGGCATTGGG
>CAZJNY010000328.1:0-3702 GCA_964547405.1 uncultured Flavihumibacter sp.
CTGTGAACCATTGATGGCAAAATCAACGTATTTATTGGCGGTGGTATCCAATTGTGTCCCATACTTGGATTTCAATAAACTCATGAAATTACCCACCATACGCAGCGGTTCTTTCAGATCATGCGCAGCAATGGAAGCAAACTGTTCCAGTTCTTCATTTTTTTGTTCCAACTGGTGGCGTGCCTGAACGATTTCATCAATCGGACGGCCTTCGGGAATGATGGCCACCACATTTCCACCTGCATCCAGCAGAGGCTTCAGACTAAACAAGATGGTGATCAGCTGCTGGTCCTTACCCTGCACTTCCACTTCGTATACGATCATTTCACCGGCGGCAGCTTTTGCGATGGCCTGTTGTAAGTTCCGTTGTGTTTGTTCATCCTTCTGCCACCAGTAACAATCCCAGAATTTTTTCCCCTTTATCTCATCCAGTTGAATGCCTGCAAAATCAAGGGCCGTCTGGTTGGCTTCCAGCAGTTCTCCATCCACTTTCAGGAACCCTATGAATTGAAAGGTTGAATTAAAAATCCCGCGGAATTTAGCCTCGTTATCTGCCAGTTGCTGACGAATACTTCGCAATTGAGTTACATCTGTCATAGCAACCACTGCGCCAAGCGGCTGACCATCCCCATCCAGTACCCGTGTACCGGTTGCAAGAACATCAATCATTTTGCCACACTGATGGCGGATGGAAATTTCACTGATCACCTCCTCTCCTTTCCAGGCCAGGTACAAGGGAACTCGTTCTGTACTCAACGGTGTTTTGTGATCTGCTTCAAACAACTGGTAATGCCGGCTCCATTCTTCGGGCGGCAGGTTTTCTTCTTTTACACCGTGCATATCACGGGTAGCTTTATTGAATAAAGTAAGTCGACCTTCATTGTTGCAGACCACGATGCCCACATTAATGGTTTCCAGTACGGCATCAATAAATGCTTTTTGTTCACGCAGTCGCAGTTCGAGTTCTTTGGAACGCGAAATATCCAGATGGGTTCCAAACATCCAGAGCGGTTTTCCATCATCCGTCCAGCTCATAACCTTACCTCTGTCGAGCACCCACACATAATGACCATCCCGGTGTTTCATCCGGCATTCACATTCATAAAAATCAGCTTCCCTGTTAAAGCAGGCCTGCAGGCGTTTATTGGATTCAGCCAGATCATCCGGATGCGTGAATTTCATCCAGGTTTCGATGCTAACCGGTTCCAGCTCCTCCAGCGTATAACCGATGATTTCGGCCCACACTTCATTGAAGCGGGTTTCTCCGGTTTGCACATTCCATTCCCAGGTACCGGCATGTGTTCCATCGAGAATATTGGAAATCCGATGTTGCTGTTCCAGCAACGTATTTTGTGCATTTTTCCAATCGGTAATATTTTCAATCTGACTGATGAAATATTTCGGTTTTCCATCACCGTCAGTAACCATGGAAACGCTGAGATTAATCCAGATAATGCTGCCATCTTTATGGAAATAGCGCTTCTCCATGGAATAGGTATCAATGGTGCCGGCTACCATTTTATTGACAAAATCAATATCAGTATTAAGATCATCCGGGTGAGTGATATCCTGGAAACTCAGTGCTTTCAATTCACGGGCGCTGTAGCCAAGCAGTTTACACAAACTGTTATTTACTCTGCTGAATTTCCCATCCAGGCCAACCAGTGCCATACCGATGGAAGCATATTCAAAAGCCGAACTGAATTCCTGCTGGCTGGCGCGGATAGCTGAATTGATCCGCATAGCCGATGCATTTCGTTCCTGCAGGTGATCCTGGTTTCGGATAGCGAAGTAGGACCAGGTCAGCAAGCCGGTTACAACAATCAGCAGTACAATAAAACCTGCATTATTCTGATCAGAAAGCTGGTTAAGTTTTGCAGAAAGCTGTTCACTTCGGGAATTTAGTACGGATTGCACGCTCACTAAATTTTCGTCCCAGCGCTCTGCCAGCGGAATATTTTTGGAGATGTATTCTTTTATTTTCTGATTGGCTTCATCTGATGGAAGAGCAGAGAAAATAATCAGTTGCCGGTCCCAGTCATCAAAGCGTTCCTGCGTAATTCGCTTAAGCGAATCAATCTTCACCATGAGGGAATCGCCCCGGAATTGATTGGTTATTTTTTTAGAAAGTGCGGCTGCCTTTTGTTTCTGTTGCAGGTAGGAAGCGCGCATGCTTTCAGAACGCATAATCTGAAAGCCTCTTTTATCCCGAAGGGCTTTTAACTGGATGGTATTCAGTTCCAGAAGCGCATTGGACTTCTGCTCGGTGGCAATCAACTGCCTGCTCAGTTCCTGTTGGTGCTGCACATTCCGGAAATACAATACAGATCCGATAATAATCAGCAGCAGGGACAGAATCAGAACCAGGTAACCTTTTTGTTTCAGCACTACTAGTTTCATACGGCCTTATCCAACAACGAATTTGCGGAATTTAAATTTTCCCGGGTATATTTTATCGAAATTTATTTTCTCTCGTCTCCCTGCCTCCCTGTCTCCTTGTCTCCTTGTCTCCTTGTCTCCCTTCTTCCCTCCTCCATCTTCCCTCCTCCCTCCTCCATTCTCCATTCTCACTTCCTCCTTGACGATTCCCGAATAATCAAATCCGCCCGCAAGGAAATCGCATCGGTCATATAGATATCGATTACTCCCTTCAGGTGATTGATCAGGTTCCTGGCGGCCATCTGCCCGATGTTATACCCAGAATAATCGACCGTAGTCAGATTAGGCTCAATCACCAGGCTGATGGGGTCATTATTAAACCCTGCAAACGCGATCTCCTGGGGAATTTTGATGCCGGCAGCCTTTAGCTTCAGCATGCAAAACACTGCGGCGGTATCATTGGCAGAAAATACCGCATCGGGACGTTTATCCGGTGGCTGGGAAAGAATCCATTCAGCCGCCTGGTTGCCCGCTTCACTGGAGAGATTACTTACCTGGTGGAATTTGGCAGGCAGGGGCAGGTCGAACTCTTTCAGGGCATCTTTGAACCCCCTGAGGCGATCACTGTACACATTTCGCAGCAGTTTGCCACCCAGGTGCATGATCCGGGTGCAACCCTGTTCTATCAAATGCCGGGTGACCTGGTAAGCCGCCGTATAATTGTCGATCAGCACGGAACTGCTGTCGGGATGATGAGCCACCCGGTCAAAAAACACCACCGGAATGCGGCGATTGAAAAAGGGCTCAAAATGCTCCAGGTTTTCCGTGTTGGCAGCGAGTGAAACCAGGAGTCCGTCTACCCGGTTGGTAAACATATTCTGCGCATTCAGTTTTTCCTTTTCCACATCCTCCAGTGACTGGGAAATGATGAGCCTGTAGCCTTCCTTACTGGCCACATCTTCCATACCCGCCAACGCGGCGGATACAAAATGACTGTTGAGGCGGGGGGTGAGAACGCCGAGCGTTAAACTCTGTTTGCTGCGCAGGTTGCTCGCAAAGGTATTGGAGCGATAACCCAGCGCCTTGGCAGCCTCCTGGATTTTTTTGCGGGTATTTTTATTGATCAGCGTGCTGCCTTTCAGTCCCCGGCTAACCGTGGCTGCTGAAAGATTCAGGTGTTTGGCGATATCGTAAATCGTGACTTCTTTATCTTCTGCCATGGTTGCGGATCCGGTGATGGGAGCCGGAGGCACAAAGAAAAGTAAATTACTTTATAGACACGGTTTTGATATTGACGAATTCATGCATGCCGAACATACCGAG
>CAZJNY010000329.1:0-3696 GCA_964547405.1 uncultured Flavihumibacter sp.
ATTATGCTATTTTTGACAACCTAAATACCCCTGGATGGAAGATTTTAAGAGAACGTTGAAGTTACAAATGATAGAAGCCCTGAACCTTCAGGGAATGCAGCCGGAAGAAATTGATGACAATGCTCCCTTGTTTGGAGACGGGCTGGGTCTGGATAGTATTGACTCCCTGGAACTCATTGTTTTGATGGAAAGAAATTATGGCATTAAAATAGAAGACCCGCGGGAAGGCAGAAAAGTATTCGAATCCGTTCATGTTATGGCTGAGTATATCCAGGCCAATCGAAAAAAATAAGTCATGCCCTCCGTTTTTATAACCGGAATGGGCATTGTTTCTGCTTTGGGTATCGGCACTGCCAGCCAGAAAGAAAAACTGGCAGCCGGTGTGTCCGGTTTGCATGCTGCAAGTTTTCTGAACAGTATTCACAAAACTGAATTTCCGTTTGGAGAAGTCCCCTACTCTACTGAAGCTTTATTCAATCTGCTTTCCGCAAAAAACCAGCTCCAAAACAGTCGGTTGCAGGCCCTGGGCGCATTGGCGCTGGAGGAATGCATGGCTGGTTTGAAAGAAAAACCTGCAGGTATCCGGCAGGGCTTAATCAATGCCACTACGGTGGGTGGAATGACGGATATTGAGGATCGTTATTTCAAGTTGATAGAGCCAGCGCACCGGGAGCAGGACATGAGTTGGGCATCCGGACTGGATTGTGCAACAGGTACAGAACACCTGGCGCGGCAGTTTCAGCTGACTGATTTTTTGACAACAATCAGTACGGCCTGCTCTTCTTCCGCTAATGCTATTCAATTAGGAGCCAGACTACTGAGCCAGGGCATGCTGGACCGGGTCGTTTGCGGTGGGGTCGACAGTCTGACCCGCTTTACCGTGAATGGTTTCAACAGTCTGAAAAATCTAGACCGGGCGGTTTGCAGGCCATTTGATGCGCACCGCAACGGACTAAACCTTGGAGAAGGTGCCGCTTACCTGATGCTTGAGTCGGAAAAAAGCCTGGAAAGAACAGGTAACCGGCCACTGGCTAAATTGTCGGGATATGCCAATTTTAATGAAGCATTCCATCCTACAGCGCCATCACCGGAAGGACTCGGAGCCTATGAAGCAATGAAGCTTACATTAGACAAAGCAGGACTACAACCTTCCGACATTTCCTATATCAATGCACATGGTACCGCTACACTAAACAACGATGAATCCGAGAGCCTGGCGATCCGCCGTCTATTTGGTGAGGCCGTACCCGCATTTGCTTCCACCAAAGTATATACAGGCCATACACTGGCGGCATCCGGTGCCATCGAAGCTGTCTTTTCAATTCTTAGTCTCCGATTTCAGGAAGTATATCCCGCCCTTAACTTTGAAACACCGATTGAAGCTACGGGGCTTGTACCCTTTCAACAATACCAGTCAATGGCGTTGAAACATATACTCAGCAATTCTTTTGGATTCGGCGGAAATAACGCAAGTTTATTATTCAGCAGCTATGATTAAACCGGTTTCCATACGGGCAGCCAGAGCCATTTCGGCACAGGATAGTTTTAGCAGGAATGAGTTGCCTGAACATATCCTCGCC
This sequence comes from uncultured Flavihumibacter sp., assembly GCA_964547405.1. Lineage (GTDB taxonomy): Bacteria > Bacteroidota > Bacteroidia > Chitinophagales > Chitinophagaceae > Flavihumibacter. The sequence continues at coordinate 1,581 of CAZJNY010000329.1, forward strand.
CCTTCGGGGAATCGTTTTACGTACCTGGAACCCAACTACTCCGATTATTTTACCATTATGCAATTGCGAAGGATGAGTCGCATTACCCGACTCGGACTCGTTACTGCTATTGAATGTCTTCGCGACGCGGGAGATTTTCAACCACAGGCCATCATAACGGGCACGGGTAAGGGAAGTTTGCAGGATACTGAAAAATTCATGCATGCGATCCGCGAATTTTCAGAAGGCACACTCAACCCTTCTCCTTTTATTCAGTCCACCTATAATTCATTAAACGGTCTGATTGGCCTGCATCACCAGGTGAATTCATACAATTCAACCTATGTACACAGTGGATTTTCACTGGAACACGCATTGCTGGATGCTGTACTGCAATTAAATGACAACTCCATTCAAACAGCCCTGGTTGGGTCCTTTGAGGAAATGACGCCGGAGCATTATATAATCAAAGACAAACTTGATTTCTGGAAAAAAGAAAGTTCGGAACCGAATGCCGTCATGAATAGGAGTTCAGGTGCGGTATCAGGAGAAGGAACGGCCTTCTTTTTTCTGGATCGGCAACTTGATGCAACCTGTCTTCAATTGGTGGATCTGAGGTTGTTATTCGAACCGGAAGAAGGGCAAGTAGTTTCAGCACTGGAGAGTTTGTTAACCGAACACCAATTGTCATGGGATCAGCTGGACGTCTATATTTCCGGAAGGAATCAGGATATCAGATATGAACATTATTATGAGGAGGTGGAACAGCATCTCCCTGCTTCTACCCACCAACTCCAATTCAAACATGTTTCGGGTGAATTTGATACTGCGGCAGGTTTTGGATTATGGGCTGCGGTAAAGATGGCGGAGAAAAAACAACTGTTCCCTGCGCTTCTACGGAAAAAAGGGAATGCTGAATCGATCCGCTATATGCTGCTCTATAACCAGTATTATGGTCAGCACCACAGCCTTTATCTGCTACAACTGCCCGTTATCTAAATAAAAAAAACCGTCTCAATGAGACGGTCTTTTTTTATAACTGAGATACTGTTATTAGTTGATTTCAACATCAGCACCAGCTTCTTTCAGCTTGTTAGCGATATCTTCAGCTTCTGCTTTAGATACACCTTCTTTCACTGCTTTAGGAGCTCCGTCAACCAGTTCTTTTGCTTCTTTCAGACCAAGACCAGTGAGGTCTTTAACGATCTTAACTACGTTCAGTTTAGAAGCACCACCGCTTTTCAGGATAACGTTGAAAGCAGTTTTCTCTTCTACTGCAGCGGCGCCAGCACCTTCTGCAGCTACTACTACTGCAGCAGCAGCAGGTTCGATACCATATTCATTTTTCAGTACATCAGCCAGTTCCTGTACTTCTTTTACAGTAAGGCCAACCAGTTGTTCGGCTAAAGATTTTACGTCTGCCATTTTGATTAGATTTTTACCGTCTTCACAGCCTGTATGCTCCGACGGCGGTTTTAAAAAAATGCTAAGTTTCCCCCCAGGCAGGGGAATATCTGTGGGTGCTTATTCAGCAGGTGCTGCTTCAACAGCAGCTTCAGCTGGTTCGCCACCTTCTTTGTTTGCTTTTTCCAGCAACGCAGCAATAACGCGTTTAGCAGGAGATTGCAACAGACCAATAACTTCACCAATAAGTTCATTTTTGGTTTTGATTTTGGTCAGCGCTTTCAGTTGGTCATCGCCAACATAAATATCGCCATTGATGAACGCTGCTTTCAGGATCGGACGCTCACTTTTTGATTCCGTACGGAAAGAAGAAATGATCAGTGCCGGATCTTTCGGGTTTTCAGAAAACATCAGGGCCGTTACATTATTCAGTGCTTCATATACACCTGCATATTTTTCAGCATCCAGAGATTCCAGTGCTTTTTTGATGAGGGTGTTTTTGGCAACTTTCATTTCCACCTGCTTATCGAAGCAAACGCTGCGCAGTTTGGTAACCTGTGCAACTGAAAGGCTTTCAGTATCGGTGATATAGAAGTTATTATATTGAGCGAACTTGCCTTTCAGCAGTTCAATCACTTCTTGTTTTTGTTCTTTAGTCATACCGCTATAATTTATTTCTACCCTTTACAGGAGAACGGTTTTTGAATTAGTGAATAAAAGTTTTAGTATCGAT
>CAZJNY010000330.1:0-1577 GCA_964547405.1 uncultured Flavihumibacter sp.
CTCACACTTACTCCTGCACTATGTGCTTTGTTACTGAAGCAACACCAACAGGGGCAGCATAAAAAGGGGCTCCTTAATCGCTTCTTTACCTCCTTCAACAGCCGGTACGATAAAATACAAAACCGATACACTGGTTTTCTGTCAAAAATTGTAAGCAGAAGAACTGTCACTTTCGTTGCCTTGCTTTTATTCAGTTTGGGTGCTGGTTTGCTTGGTAAAAATCTCCCTTCGGGATTTATACCCAATGAAGATCAGGGAACATTTTATGCCAGTATTACTACTCCCTCCGGTTCAACACTTGAAAGAACCCGGCAGGTAGTGGAAGCGGTTCGGCTGGCATGTAATGGAATGGATGCGATTGAATCCATTTCAACACTTTCTGGTACCAATATCTTATCCGATGGTACGGGAGCTACCTATGGGACCTGTCTGATTAACCTGAAGCCCTGGGAAGACCGGACGCAAACTGTGGAAGAAGTAATTCGTGAGGTTGAAAAACGAACGGCTAATATACGCGATGCACGAATTGAATTCTTTCCTCCTCCTGCAGTTCCCGGATATGGAAACGCCAGTGGGTTTGAATTACGCTTGCTTGACAAAACCGGATCCGGTGACATAAAAAAAATGGAGCAAACCGTTGTTCAGTTTTTGGCTGATTTAAAAGCGAGACCTGAAATTGCCTCCGCTTTTTCCATTTTTGATGCCAGCTTCCCCCAATACCTGATTCATATTGATGAAGACAAAGCGATTCAAAAAGGAATCAGTGTGGAAGATGCCATGAGTACGCTTCAGACATTACTGGGCAGTGAGTATGCCACGAATTTTATCCGGTTCGGACAATTATATAAAGTGATGGTGCAAGCCCTTCCTGAATACAGGGCCGTGCCGGAAGATATTCTCCAACTCTATGTGAAAAACAAACAGGGCGAAATGGTACCCCTTGCGGCATTTGCAACATTGGAAAAAGTGTATGGCGTTGACCAGATTACCCGCTATAATATGTACCCATCTGCAGAAATTAATGGGGAGGCGGCTGATGGTTTCAGCAGCGGATCTGCTATTGCAGCCATCCAGCAAACTGCTGCTGAAAAATTGCCGCAGGGTTTTGATATTGACTGGGCGGGTATTACACGTGATGAAGTAGCTGCTGGAAACCAGGCCGTATATATCTTTTTCATTTGTCTGCTGTTTGTGTATCTCATCCTGGTGGCACAATACGAAAGCATCCTGTTACCACTGCCGGTACTACTTTCTTTACCAACCGGAATTTTTGGGGCCTTTCTTTTTCTGGGAGTACTCGGACTAGAAAATAATATCTACGCTCAACTGGCTATGATTATGTTGATTGGTTTATTAGGCAAGAATGCCATCCTGATTGTTGAATTTGCTTCCATCAAAGAAAGGAATGGTGTACCTGCCATTAAAGCTGCACTCGAGGGAGCAAAGGTTCGTTTGCGACCTATCCTGATGACTTCTTTTGCCTTTGTTGCAGGATTGATACCCTTGTTATTTGCGACTGGTGCCGGTGCTGTGGGTAACCGAACCATTGGTACTGCAGCAGCAGGTGGCATGCTGAT
>CAZJNY010000330.1:1587-3691 GCA_964547405.1 uncultured Flavihumibacter sp.
GGAACCCTATTTGGAGTGGTACTGGTTCCTGGGCTATATGTTGTATTTGCCAGCATCTCTAAAGGTTTCAAAATGACTCCGCGCAAGGATGAAAAACCATTCACAGAAATTATGTAATTATGAATCGTTACCTGTTTATGCTTTTTATTGGTGCCTGGATACAATCCTGTATTCCAGCAAAGCCAGTATTACCGGCATCTCCTGAATTGCCGGCCAGTTTTTATTTGGATAGCTCTACAATGCTGGCTGATTCAGGATCGGCAGCAAGCATTCAATGGTCTGATTTTTTTGCAGATACAGCTTTACAGCGCCTCATAGAAACAGGACTGGCACAGAACCTGGATATGAAAATTGCCTACCAGCGTATTGAAATGGCTAAGTCCAATCATTTGTATGCACGCAGTTTTCTACGGCCGGAAGTAAATCTAAACCTGGCTTCAAGTCTCCGTAGATTTGGTTTGTACACGATGGATGGAGCAGGTAATATCACAACTGATATTACCCCGGGGAAAATTGTTCCAATCAATTTACCGGATTATTTTCCCGCCATTCAGGCATCCTGGGAGGTAGATATCTGGGGTAAATTAAAGAATCAGAAAAAAGCGGCTTTTTCAAGGGTACTGGCTAGCCAGGAGGCCCGGCAATTACTAAAAACTGAGTTGGTTGCTTCTCTGGCAACTGGATACTATGAACTGCTTGCCCTGCAACAAACCACCCGCCTTCTGCAGCAGACAATTGCTTTTCAGCAGGAAGCGATGAAAATGATGGAAGTGCAGAAACAGGCAGGCCGGCTCAATGAATTGGCCATCAAACAGTTTGCCGCGCTTACTAAAAATATGGAATCGGCTGTAGTAGAAATAAAACAGGCACAGGTAGAAGAACAGAACCGGATGCTGCTGCTTACCGGTCAATATGTACCAGTCGTTTATCCGGATACAAGTCAGCAACTACAAGCTATTGAAGCAAATCGACTAACCATTGGCTCGCCTGGTGAACTGTTGAGGAATCGTCCCGATATCCGGCAGGCTGAATGGGAACTGATTGCGGCCAAAGCTGATCTTAATTCGGCCAGGGCAGCTTTCTATCCTGCCTTAACCCTTACCGGATATGGAGGCTATCAGGCATTTAATCCGGGTTATCTCTTTCGCAGTCCGGAGTCGATCGCATATGGATTATTTGGAGGAATAACCGCACCCTTGCTCAATCGGGCAGCAATAAAAGCAGGATTTAATCAGGCTGGTGCTGCACAACTCGAAACTTTATATAGTTACCAGAAAACTGTTTTGCAAGCTTATATGGAAGTGGCAACTGAGCAGAAACGACTGGCAAATTTGCATGATTTAGTTAGTATTAAAAGAGAGGAGGTTCAGTTTTTGCGGGATGCGATTGCTATTTCGCTGGATCTTTTTAACCGGGGAAGAGTAACCTACCTGGATGTTCTCATTGCACGGCAAGCTGCATTAGAAGCCGAAATCAACCTGATTGAAATTAATAAACGCCTGTTATTGGGAAGGGTATCTTTGTACCGGTCACTTGGTGGCGGGTGGAATAATCAATAATACAACAACATGGAAATTGTCATCATTCTTTGCCTTATTTTTCTGAATGGAATCTTTTCCATGAGTGAAGTAGCACTTATATCATCCCGCAAGTTTAAACTGGAAGGAGAGGCAAAGCGGGGAAGTAAAAATGCAAAAGCTGCACTCAAGCTTTCTGAAAATCCCAATACATTTTTATCAACGGTTCAAATTGGTATTACCCTGATTGGTATCCTCACAGGTATTTACAGTGGGGAAAAAATAACCGAAGATGTAAGGGCTTTTGTTGGGAGTATTAACTTGCTGCAGCCATATGCTGATACGGTTTCTGTGGCAGTAGTGCTGATCGTATTGACTTTTTTCTCTATTGTATTTGGAGAGCTGATTCCCAAAAGAATTGGCCTGATGTTCCCGGAAAGTATTGCAAAAATGGTAGCACGACCTATGAACCTGTTATCGGTAGTAACAAAACCCTTCATCTGGCTGCTGACAATTACTAATAATTTTTTCCTGGGATTATTTGGATTGAAGAATAAAGAAGAAGGAATTGTAAGTGAAGAAGAAAT
>CAZJNY010000331.1:0-3669 GCA_964547405.1 uncultured Flavihumibacter sp.
TTTTTAGGTGGTAAAAGTGCTGACAAACAGCAACTGTACCGGGTGATTCGGGAGAATCCTACTGTCCGGCTGGTTTTTGTAACAGGTCGCGGACTTGAAACAGTGATTCCTCTGCTGAATGACCCTGTAATTCCAAACCCCGATTATATTATTTGCGATGTAGGTGCAACCGTGGTGAATGGTCGCACGCTGGAGCCGATTCAGCCGATTCAGTCGGAAATTGAAAACCGTTGGCCGGGTTCCCTGGTAGTGAATAACCGGTTGAAAGATATCCGTGGTCTGAAGCGCCAGGAAGTGCCGATGACCCGGCGTAGTTCCTATTTTTTCGATCAGGAAACGGATATGGAGCAACTCAAAACGTCTGCGGCCGAACTGGGTTGTGATGTACTGGTATCTGCCGGAAAATTCCTGGATGTATTACCACCGGGTGTAAACAAGGGATTCACCCTGAAACAACTGGTGAAATTGCTGAATGTTCCGGAAGATCAGATCCTGGTTGCCGGCGACACCCTCAATGATCTCTCCCTGTACCAGACCGGTTATAAAGGAGTGGTGGTAGGAGCAGCAGAACCCGCATTGGTGGAGGCGACAGCCGGACAATCACTTATTTACCAGGCGGAGCGGGCCGGATGCGGTGGCATACTCGAAGCGTTCCGGGCTTTCGGCGCGTTTAATCAATACGATCCTGCAGCAGAAGAAAGCACTGAATTGCCTGCAGCAGGAGAAAATCAGCTGCTGATGGTGTATCATCGGTTGCCCTATGAAATCAGAGAGGTAAACGGGGAACGAAAACATGTTCCGCCTACCAGTCCGAATGGTATCATTCCATCCTTAATGGGCTTTTTCAGAGAAGGGCGTTCCGGAACCTGGATTGCCTGGGAGGAGGTTGAAAAGTCGGGTGCTCAGTTGCGGAATATGTACATCGATGAAGAAAAATATCCCAACCTGCTGGCGGGTAGAATCGGACTTACCAAAAAGGAAGTAGATCTTTTTTATAAAGTGTTCTCCAAAGAAGCGTTCTGGCCTACCATCTTTTCCTTTATCGACAAGGCTACCTTTGATCATGATCATTGGGATCATTATGTTCATATCAACCGGCTGTTTGCTGAAAAGACAGCGAAGGAAGCTGACTATGGCGCCAATGTCTGGATTCATGATTATAATCTGTGGATGGTGCCGGGAATTCTGCGCCAGTTAAGACCGGATCTGAACATCGCGTTCTTTCACCACACCAGTTTTCCACCAGCCGATATTTTTAATATCATACCCTGGAGAGGTGATATTATCGGCAGTTTGCTGCAATGCGATTACATTGGATTTCATATCCCCCGGTATGCGGAAAATTTTGTGGATGTGGTAAGAAGTTTGTTGCCTGTAACGGTACTGGAAGAGCAGAATTGTACTGAACGCTTCCTCAGCTATAGCTGCCCGTTAGGTGTTGAAAAAATGCCGCGACTCATTGAAGCTGGGTCCCGAAAAGTGAAACTGGGTGCCCATCCGATTGGGGTACATACCGGTTATATTAAAGAGTGTTATGAAAAAGCAGAGCGGAAGAAACTGGTGCAGCAATTAAGGAATCAGTTGGGAGAGAATAAAAAGATTGTGCTAAGTGTAGAGCGATTGGATTATGTAAAAGGCCCGTTAGAGAAAATCTATGCGTTCCAGGAATTCCTGGAAGAGTATCCGGAATTTCATGGGAAGGTGGAGCTGATCAATATTTGTACGCCTCCGGCGAAGGGTATGAAGATTTATGAAAAAGTGCAGCAGGAACTGGAGCAGGCAGTTGGAAAGATAAATGGCAAATACAGTCGCATTGGCTGGACACCCATTCATTTCTTTTTCCGGTCTTTTCCTTTTGAAGAGCTGGTCGCCTACTATGCAGTTTCTGATATTGCCTGGATCACACCACTTCGCGATGGACTGAACCTGGTTGCCAAAGAATATGTGGCGGTACAGGGGCTCAAGGAAGAAGACAAGGGCGTGGTCATCATTTCGGAATTTGCCGGCGTATCGGTAGAAATGGGCTATGCGCTACGCACTAATCCATACGATAAACGGTCGCTGAAAGAAGTGCTGTTGCAGGCTATATTGATGGAGCCGGAAGAAAGGGACATGCGTATGTCGCGTTTATTCGATACCGTTAACTATTATGATATTGGTTACTGGAGTAATGATTTCATGCAGGAAATGGAATCCATCAAATCATTACAATACCATTTTTGATGGCATACAGTACCAGTCCAACACGGGTTGATACATCCAGTTTATCAAATAATACATCCCGATAGCTGTCCACTGTACGGATGCTGACCCCGAGCGTTTCTGCGATTTCACGGTAGGTCAACTCCGTACAGGCCAGCTTGAGGAATTCGATTTCTTTTTCTGACAATTTCGGAGGATCGAAAGGGGAACCAGCTGTACTTTCCGCAGGGTCTTTTTTTATGCGTTGTGTCATCCGGGGAGAAAGCACTTCGTTCATATAATATCCTTTGTCGCGGATCTGCACCAGGGCCTGGTAAAACTGATCGGGATGGCTGTCTTTAATCATAAAGCCTCTGGCGCCCAATCGCAACATGCGGATAAATACATAGTCAGCGTCGAGCATGCTTAATACCAGCATTTTGGTACCCGGCAGGTGAGAGTGAATCCACTTGGCTGTTTCATATCCATTCATAACAGGCATATTGACATCAAGCAAAACAATATCAGGCTTTCTTCGCGTGGAGATAAGGTCAATAAATTCCTTGCCGTTATTGGCCTGAATGGTCACTTCAAACCCATCGAACTCATTAATGATTTTAGCTAATCCATTGCGCAGGAGGATATGATCATCGATCATAGCAATCTGAAGGTTGGCAGGTTGCTCTTTTTTCATAGAAGATAAAGGTCAATGAAAATGCGCAGCTTATAAAAAAAATCCCCGCCTGGAAAAAGCGGGGAGTTCCAACTTCAACCCCGCCTGCGATCTCATCGATGCGGCGGCCGGGTTGGTATATAGAGCAGGGTGTTATCGCAACAGGGAGGTCAGGATCAGGAGCGGACTGGCATCAATATCTGTGTTGGGTAAGGAAGGCAGCGACTTGATGGAGGGCAGATACCCATCGCGACTGTCATTTTCCTCTTCTTTTACAATAGATGCTTCAGCTTTTACCTTGAGGGTATCCTTTTTCACAGGCTGGTTTTTATCCGGTCCTTTGTATTCATATTTCTTCTCGCCATCCTTGATTTCACCTTCGATGATCACACCATCGCCCTCAATTTTGAATTTTCCTTCCTTTATTTCTTTTTCGGTTTGTTCATTTACACGCTTCAATCCGTCGCGGGTCATGATGTATTCGATGTTATTATCCCAGGAGTATGAATCATCCCAGTTATTGTCCCAGCTTACATTGAACCCTCTTCTGCGGTTCACATTTATATTGAACCATTCAAAGTCTTCCAGGCTGCGATCGAGTTCGATCTTTTTGCCGATGGGCACTTCTACCACTACCAGTACCTGCTGGTTACGGAATTTGTCGTCGGCAGTGATCACAAAACCCCGGGGTAACTGGAGTACAGTATCCTGCTGGCTGATCGGGAATTTGATATGCTCGGCCAATTCTCTGGCTTTGTTGTTGGTGTTATTGCGACTGAAGCGGATCGTGTATACATGATAGTTACTATCGTTGC
>CAZJNY010000332.1:0-3661 GCA_964547405.1 uncultured Flavihumibacter sp.
AAATGATGCGTGGTCCCGGTCGCCGGGAAGTTGGTCACGGTAACCTGGCCATGCGCTCTCTGAAACAAATGATGCCTTCAGATAATTTCCCTTACACCGTTCGCGTGGTAAGTGATATCCTGGAATCCAATGGTTCCTCATCCATGGCTACCGTTTGTGCGGGATCCCTGGCCCTGATGGATGCCGGTGTACCCCTGCCCAAACACGTATCTGGTGTGGCAATGGGACTGATTACCAAAGATGGCAAGTTTGCAGTGCTGACCGATATCCTGGGAGATGAAGATCACCTTGGAGATATGGACTTCAAAGTAACCGGAACCAAAGAAGGTATCTGTGGAGTACAAATGGATATAAAGGTAGATGGTCTGAGCATGGACATTATGCGCCAGGCGCTGATGCAGGCCAAGAGAGGTCGTCTTCATATCCTGGATGCGATGTATGCTACTATTGATGGTGCCCGTGAAGATGTGAAGCCGCATGCACCACGCATGGTTAAAATCATCATCGATAAGGAATTCATCGGTGCTGTAATCGGACCAGGCGGTAAAGTGATCCAGGAAATGCAGCGTGAAACCGGAACGACTATCAATATCGAAGAAAAGAATAACCAGGGTGAAGTTTCCATCTTCGGTACCAAAAAAGAAAGCGTGGATCGTGCCATGGCATGGATCAAAGGAATCGCTGCCCAGCCTACTGTAGGTGATACCTACGAAGCTACTGTCAAGAGCATTCAGCCTTACGGTGCCTTTGTGGAATTCCTTCCTGGCAAGCAGGGATTGCTGCACATTTCTGAAGTCAGCTGGAAACGCCTTGATACACTGGAAGGTGTATTGAAGGAAGGTGATGTGGTGAAGGTGAAACTCACCGGAACCGATCCCAAATCCGGAAAATTCAAACTGAGCAGAAAGGTATTGTTGCCAAAACCTGAAGGCCAGGGAGCTCCCCGGCAGCAGGATGGTGAGAATAATTAATCGCTGAAATCTCATAAACTCCAAACCCCGGTCCTGTATCGGGGTTTGTTTTTTACAAAACATGAGTAATTCCTATCAACAGGTGAGTATTCCTGCCAAAGAACAGGAAACCAAAGACATTCTTATTGCCTTATTGGCTGATGCCGGATACGAGGGGTTTGAAGAACACCGCGACCAGATACTGGCATATATTCCCGCCACCAATTATGATGAAGCTGCATTAACTGCACTGCTTCAACCTTTGGGTCTGCTGCCACAGGTAATAACCATTGAACAAAGAAACTGGAATGCCGAGTGGGAAGCTGGCTTTCAACCCGTTCAGGTTGGTGATTTTTGCCTGATCAGGGCTGATTTCCACCCGGGATCGGAAACTGTTCAACACGACCTGATCATTACCCCAAAAATGAGTTTTGGAACCGGCCACCATGGTACCACCTACCAGATGGTCGACCATATGCAATCCCTCGATTTCAGCGGTAAATCCGTCCTGGATTTCGGAACAGGCACCGGTATTCTGGCTATTCTGGCAGCTAAACTGGGAGCCGCTTCTGTAGTAGCAATCGACAATGACAGCTGGAGCATTGAAAACACAAAAGAAAATATCGAACGCAACCAGGTAGCAGGCATTTCAGTCTTAGAACTGGATCGGCCCGATCAGCTTCCGGTTTTTGATATCATTCTGGCCAATATCAACAAACGGGTGGTGCTGGATCAGCTTCCGGTTATGGTGGCACATTGTGCACCCGCCGGACGTATCCTGATCAGTGGCTTGCTGGTAGGGGATGAAAACGATCTGCGGACAGCAATAGAAGAACTGCCGGTTTCGTTACTAAAACAAACAAATAAGGATAGCTGGTTATGTTGGTGTCTTGAACGGAACTAACGACGGATAAATGAAATTGGAACGAAGGTTTTTCGTATCTTAATTTCCTTATTTTTGAAATCCAACTCATCACTCGCATGAAAGAGGCTCTGCTGATTATACTTGCCTATTGTATTGGCTCCATTCCAACAGCTGTTTGGGTAAGTAGATATTATTTTGGTATCGATATCCGCGAATATGGTTCCGGAAATGCCGGTGCCACCAACACCTTCCGGGTGCTGGGTTCCAAATGGGGAACCCTCGTAATGGTGATCGATGTCTTAAAGGGCCTCGCTGCCGTTAAACTCGCACTGCTGCTTCCTTACTATATCGAAAATGACCTGGCCCTTACCAATTTTCAAATTGGCTTAGGAATGGCCGCTGTGCTGGGGCATATTTTCCCCATATGGGCACAATTCAAAGGTGGGAAAGGAGTTGCTACTTTATTCGGGCTCGTTATTGGCATTTCACCCTGGACGGCCCTCTGTTGCTCCGGCATTTTTCTGCTGGTGCTTTATCTTACCCGCTTTGTCTCCCTTAGTTCAATTCTGGCCAGCATCGCCTTCCCGATATTTATCCTCATCATTTTTAATGTGGATAATCACGCTTACCGTGTTTTCGCTATCGTAGTGGCGTTATTGGTAATTCTTACGCATCAGAAAAATATCAGCCGTTTACTAAAAGGCAGTGAAAGCAAAGTGCCGATTCTGAAATACCGCGATCGAAAGCGTAAGATGAAACCCTGACAAGTCAGCTATTGCGCTGCTAACAACTACTGTAACTTTCTTTAGACAACTGGTACAAGAATTGAATATACCAGCTTAAAACCCGATACAACGATGAAAAGAATACTGTTGTCCCTTTTTGCTATTGGCAGCCTCGCTTCCTGTTCCCGTAACCCGATTACAGGAAGAAACCAGTTGTCGCTGTTTTCTGAATCAGAAATACAGAGCATGGCTGCTACTGAATATCAGTCCTTCCTGAGTCAGAATAAAGTAGTAAGCAGTTCCGCGAATAAAGATGCTGAAATGGTTCGCCGGATCGGCACCCGTATCTCCAATGCGGTTACCCAGTATTACACGTCTCAGGGATTACAGGGCGAACTTGCCGGTTATAAATGGGAATACAACCTCGTAGACTCCAAAGAAGTGAATGCCTGGTGTATGCCCGGGGGAAAAATCGTTGTGTATACCGGACTCCTGCCAATCACCCAGAATGAAGCAGCCCTGGCAGTTGTAATGGGGCATGAAATCGCCCATGCACTGGCCAAACATGGTAATGAAAGAATGAGCCAGGGAATGGTTCAACAGTTAGGGGGTGTTGCCCTTGCCGTGGCAACAGCCAACAAACCGGCCCAGACACAGCAATTGTTTATGACGGCCTATGGTTTGGGATCTACCTACGGAGCGATGTTACCTTTTTCTAGAAGTAATGAATTGGAAGCTGATAAATTCGGATTGATTTTTACGGCCATGGCCGGATATAACCCACAGGAATCCATTCCTCTCTGGGAACGCATGGCTGCTGCAGGTGGTGGTAATCGTCCGCCGGAATTTGCCAGTACCCACCCGGCAGAAGAAACCCGTATTCAGAAATTGCGGGAAATGATGCCCGAAGCCCTGAAATACTACAAGCCGGTAAGCAATAAATAATTTTTAATTTTCCGAGGGGTACCCGACGGTTAACCGTCGGGTATTTTTTACCTTTGTAGCCCGTTCATCGATCTTTTATATTTAAATAGTTTCTGATATGTCGCAGGCTTTGATGGAAAAACTCCAGTACAAAGAAGAAAAGAATCTGCTCATTCAAGGATTGCCATCCTCCATCG
>CAZJNY010000333.1:0-3649 GCA_964547405.1 uncultured Flavihumibacter sp.
TCTATGATGTAAATACCACCCGACCCATTGATACCTTTGGTGTGGAACCTTTTGATGGGTATGTAAAATATTTCACCATCCCCATGGTGCCGGCTGGTTCAACAGTAGAGATTCCTTTCCGTGCATCTTCCACCGCTTCGGGTATTCATAAATTTAAAACATATACAGTTAAACCCAACCAGTTCGGATCCTGTGAAACCTTTAATATCGGCAATGCCCTTACTGGTCCGGCTGCTGTGGAATTATATATAAACACCCTGGATATCCTGGTGGATGAAGCGAAGGTTCCTCCTGCTACTAAAATTCCTGCGCAGGTGGCCGTGAAGAGTTTGAAAGTGACACAAAAGCATATCGATGTATCGAGTAATGTATTGTTCCATCGGATGTGGGCAAAATGGTATGGTGCCGAAGACCTGACGGATGATGAGTACTATGATTATTATAAAGAGGGGCTTGCAGCAGATGAGTTTGCCATCAAAGAGATGAAAGATCTTGCTTTCGATCAGACCATCAATATTGGTGTGGGTGGATTGGCAACTAAACGTGCAGAAAAACTAACCGGACAATTGGATGCTGCCAATAAATCGATGTTGAATCATGCAGATAAGTCGAGAGAATATATGTCCAGATCCCGCAAGGTTAAAAATCCAGGCAGAAAAGAAGCACTGGAAGCTTTGAGTGCGAAGGAAGCGGAGCTCTTTAAAGAGGCATTGGCAAGCGGAGATCTAACCATCGATCAGTTACGGAATTTTGAAAAATGGACCGATGGTTTGCAGACGGCCAAAGATTATAAAACAGCAGCCGGACAATTGGAAAAACTCATCGCCTATATTGAAGAGAATTGTCCTGAGCACAAGGAGCAACTGGAGAAATTGAAGGAAATGCTCAATAAGGAAAAAGATATCCAGGAAGAAAAAGAAAAGGAAACAGAAACCCGTACTTCCTATGATCCGAATGCGATTTACGGTCCGGGTGGATATAAAACTGCCCGATTTGTAAACAACAAGGATCGCCAGCCTTTTGTAGTGATGTTTGAAAATGTGGATACCGCTAAAGCGGATGCGCAGATCGTACAGATTCTGGATACACTGGATAAAACCAAATTTGACCTTAGCAGTTTTGAGTTTGGCAATATTACGATTGGCAAAAAAGCATTCCGGGTGCCGAAGGGGCGTAAACAATTTATGATGGAACGCAGTCTGGCGCCATATCGGAATATGCGGGTTCGGGTAAATGGATCCATAGATACTGCTACGGGTATTGTAAGCTGGCAGTTTACTTCCATTAATCCGGCTACCGGAGATCTCCCTGATTTCGATGGCTTCCTTCCTCCGAATAAAGACTACCCGTCAGGTGAAGGGTCAGTATCTTATTCAGTAAATCCAGTTGCGAATCTGGCGAATGGAACAGAAATGGTATCACGGGCATCCATCATCTTTGATACCAATGAGCCGATACTTACCAATACCTGGAAGAATACCATTGATGCATTGCAGCCAACGGGACAAATACGTGCGCAGGTATTGGAAGATTCAATGATGCTGTTGACGTATACGGCAACGGATGCGGGATCGGGAGTAAATTATTTCCATCTGTATATGTCGGAAGATGGTGGAGAGTGGGTGCCAATACAGGGCGGACAGTCAGACAGTATTATTCTGTTTGGTGACCCTGGAAAAACCTATCGTTTTTATATGGAGGCGATGGATTATACTGGCAACAGGGAAAACAAAACAACTGTAGGCGAAGCGCTGGTACGCATGCCGGATGAGCCGGGTGTACAGCCGGTGGGTAACTGGAGAGTGTATCCGATTCCAACCAATGGTACAATTAATCTGGAACTGGAAATACCGGAAGCGCAGCAATTGGTTATTCAGGTGTATTCAGCCAGTGGTCAGCGCGTGGCAGAGTTGTACAACGGATCGGTTGCTAGAGGTCCGTTACGACTAACCAAAACAGTCCAGAATCTTAGCAGCGGCTTGTATTTTGTACAGGTTCGTGGCAGCAGAGGATTGGATTTGAAGAAAAAGATACTGCTGACAAAATAGTCTCTATGTGTGTTTTAGATATTCAATCGGGGCCGGAATTCTTTCCGGCCTTTTTATAAATATACTCTTCAATGTTAGCCTGTCGGGCATTGGCATAACCTGTATCTGTTCCTACTTTTACAAAACCGCATTTCTCCAGTACGCGCTGTGAGCCGATATTATCGAATGCTGTTCTTCCGTACAAGGGCCGGCTGGGTTCTAGCTGCAGAAATTGTTGCAATGCCTGGGTGGCGATACCCTGGTTCCAACAGCTTCTATCAATCCAGTAGGTTATTTCTGCTTCACCCTGCATCATGAATTTGGCAATACTACCGGAGATGACATTGCCAACCAGGATTGTCTGGTTATTGATGGTTGGGTCGGAAAGCAGTTTTTGATACTTATTTATATAAGCAGTTTTATCAGCCGGATCACCTGAAATAAATGCCGCTAAATAATTGGCCTCAGGATCTAATTGGAATTGGAAGAGCCAATCTAAATCTTTTATAGTTGTTGGCCGAAGGGTTATTGTAGGTTCACTGTTCATTTTTTGGGAAAATATTTATCAATCATATATTTCGACAGCGGTTTCAGTTGCTTGTTCAGTTCTTCAGGATGATTACCTGGAGCAGTAAAGACTTCCAATGTTTTATTGCGTTTTAAATACCAGAGCTTGCCGGTAGATTTTAGTGTGATTGAGTCTGGCTGCATCACCTTCTTAAAATTATTTAACTGAAATGTGTCGAGGGCAATAACGGTTGCGTTTCCCGTCCGCGTATTGCAGGGTATTGCTTTGTATTGTTCCCCTGTCCAGTACATACAGGATGTAGGTATATCTACAGGCGGCTTATCCCCGAATTTCATAATAGAGAAACCGGTAACTGAAACAACAGCGATTGCCCCCGGCAGTAACCATTTTAATAGTCCGGGTTTTTTCCTGGGCACCAAACCAACAGGTTCAAGTGGGGTTATGCCTGCTATTGGTAGCGTCGCTGCCACATGGTCTATTTTTCCCCACTCCATTCCTCCTTTCTCCCCGGTCTCCTGCTTCGCGTCTCCCGCCTCCTTTACTCCCTCTTCCATTCCTCCCTTATCCATTCCCACATATTTCCTTCCATATTCATAGGGCCTTGGCTGGAAATCAATGAGCCAAGCCAGCAACTCAATATTTTTCTCATTCGTGGATGCTGTGTCTCCGTTAATATAATTGATCAGCGGCTTAAATTTATCTAGATCAACTCCTGCGATAACCCTAAGGCATTCTTCCTTTCCATTAAAAAAGCCGAAAAAATCACTCAGTGTTTTTACATCTCGAGGCTGAAATCGCTCTTCACAAATTTTCAAACACTCGTCTCTTACCATTGCCCGACGAAGATGCAACAGACTCAACGGGAGCTCATTCTGCTCTTTTTTTCTGCGATAATCTTCAAGAATAAGGTTTTTGTAATCAGGAAACATATCGAAAAATAGCTGATTGATTGGAATTATCGGAATCTCACCGGAAATATCGGAATTATCGGAATCGTTTGATAATCAGGCTTCTATCGAAGATTATTTTCGATTCTGAAATCAATTGATTCCTTTCTTGCTAATTGGATTTCTGTACAGCATTGATTTCAGAG
>CAZJNY010000334.1:0-3643 GCA_964547405.1 uncultured Flavihumibacter sp.
ATCCATCAACCGTATATCCATGTGAGTCAGCAAATCTTGCCAGGTCCAGCCAGTCAACTGCCATCTTTTCACCAAACTGTGGCGATTGCAGCAATCTGTCCACCTGCTTTTCTACTGCTTTTGGCGAATTGTCGTTTACAAATGCGCGGATCTCTTCCTCCGTTGGTGGCAGTCCTGTTAAATCAAGACTCAGCCTGCGCAACAACAATTCCTTTGATGTTCGTTCTGCTGGCGAAAGTTTTTTTTCTTCCAGCTTTTTCAGAATGAAGGCATCAACCGGAGTTTGTACCCATTCTTTTTGCTGAACGGTTGGAATAGCTGGTTTGGTTGGTGTAACAAAGGACCAGTGCGGCTGGTATTCCGCACCCTGTTTGATCCATTTGATCAGAACAGCTTTTTCTTCCGTGCTTAATTGAAGGTTGGATTCCGGTGTTGGCATCCGGTAGTCGTGATCCTCCGACAGGATGCGATGAAAGAGTTCGCTATTGGTCAGGTTGCCCGGATCAATCGCCACTTTACCGGGTGTTTCAGGTAATTCCGCAAAAGCAGCGGAGGAAAGGTCAAGCCGCAGTCCGGCTTCTCTTTTTGCCTGGTCGGGACCATGGCAGGCAAAACATTTATCCGACAGAATGGGTTTGACATGCAGGTTATAATCCACTTTATCGGGCAGTTGTTTATATGCCTGGTCAATCTCTTCAGGTAAATCAGGCGCACAGCCAGTCAGCAGGAGGGAACCCAGACAACACAGGCCTGTCAGCCTGGCAAGCACATACAAAAGCCGCCTTTGAAACATGGTTTTTCAATTTACCCCATATCCCAAAGACGGCCTTGTGTGAAAATGCTTTTTTCTAAAACAATTTTAGCTTCTTAATCACCCTGCCCAAACTCGGGGGCATTTTTATCAAACCATACTCTTTCTTTGGAGAGTGATAATGCATCCTGTACGTTCTGGGTAAAACCCTGTGCGGAATAGGCTGCCGCCCAATTGGTCCGGTTTACCTCACCCGGATCTGTAATCCACCACCTGCGGGGGATAGGCTCATTGAAAACCTCCCGCGGATAATAGGTCGAGCCTGTTTTGGGATAACCGGTACGGCGACTGAATACATATGCTTCATTCGGTTCGCGAACCAGGTTCAAATGCTGTTGAATATAAATACGCTCCAGATCATTTGTGCCATTCAGTACCACATTGGGCTGAGCGAGATAGGCTGCTATCTCCGTATCTCCATCACCGTTATAGGCACGGGTGGATCCTGCAGTTGTGGCAATAGCATTCATGGTGCGGATAGAAGCTTCAATCCCTTTATTATACCAGGCTTTAAAGTCGCCGCTGATATATCCCTTCTTCATGAATTCCGCTATCAGCAGGCATGTCTCTCCAGCCCCTGCAAGTAACTCAGTATACGTTCCCTGAGTGGATCCGTCCCATCTTGGTGCAAAGAATCGACGGTTGATGGTGGAAATAAGATTATACCTGTTTTGCTGGGAAACCTGGAATGCGTTCTTGAAGTAATTTTTCTGAGGCACATCAATTGTCCAGTCAATTGGTCCGCCCTGAAATTGAATCAGCGGATCATTACTATTTATAAAGGCCGGTAATTGTACATTGTATTTGGTCAGTGTATCCCTGAAACTGCCAACCAGATCGTTGGGATTGAAATAAACACCCAGTCGTGGATCGTTGACCTGCTTCATAAAATTAACGATCGCAATACCGCCATATTTTACGTCGCGATAATTAATGGCGCCACCGATTGGTTCAAAGTTTGGATTACTATATACCAGATTATCTGCAACAGCAATAATTGGTCCAATCGTATTGCTCAAAACTTCCTGCGCAATGGCGGCAGTTTTGGCTGCATCCTGGTTTTCGTACCGGGCGGCAATCCTGAGCTTCAGCGTATTGGCAAGTTTGACCCATTTGGTCCAGTCTCCTTTATACAATACATCAGAATTACCATAGGATTTTTCGGAAGCTGTTGGCGCAGCAGACAAGGTAGCAATTGCCTCGTTCAATTCAGTCAACCAGGTGGCAAACAATTGTTCCTGGGAATCAAAGGCGGGACTGTACTTTGCTTCATAGCGACCCTTTATAGCTTCCGTGTAAGGAATGGAGCCATTCATATCAGTTACTTTTAAACCATGCAGCGTACTGATGATATAGGTAACTGCCTTCATTTTATTATAATCATCCTTATCCGGCTTTAAATCGATTTGCCGGCGAATCTCAAACAGGTTGGGCAAAATATTGGCATAAAAAGCACCGTACCTGGAATTTACGTTGGTGGTTAATTCATACGGACTGGAACTATAGTGCTGCGTAAAACGTAACAACTGTTCCATGCTTTCCCATACCCATTCTGTACCATTATACGCAACAAGCTGGTCTTGAGAATAGGTAAGCAAAAATTTAATATCCGGATTTACAACCGTAGCGGGGTTGGTATTGATATCTCCGAAGTCTTTTTTACATCCTGTAAAAAGCAGGGTTGCTCCCAGTGACGCTTTAAAGACTAGTTTTTTGAAATCATGCATCATATAAAAAAGTTTAAATGGTCATTGTTTAGAAGCTTGCTCTCAGAGAGAAAATAATACTTCTCGTCATTGGCAGGAATCCGTTTTCGCCTGAGAAAGCGGTATTGTTGGAGTTATTGGATGCCGGGTTAAAATTGTAAGGAAGGCTATTGTACAGGAAGAAGAGATCCCGACCTGATACTGACAAGCTCAATCCGTTTAATTTTAGTTTACTATATAACTCTTTATTGAAAGCATAACTCAGTGCCACCTGGCGAAGAGATACCCATGAACTCTCCACAATCCAATAATCAGCAACACCGGTAGAAGAAGAACCATACCTGTACATAAACTGCGGAAGGTGGGTCGGCTCAACCAGTCCTTTGTCATATGCTTCCTGGTAGGTCATTCCCCCTACATTAGCCTGCGAACCATCCGGCATGGTAACGGTTTGACCAGGTGCAAAAACTCCCTCCGGAATGATACCGTCGTCATATGTCTGATTATCGTATTTGCTTGTCCAGGTAATTCCCCCATGTTCAGCATCTCTTCCTTTCAGGGAATTCGGGAATACTCCTGTATGTGTTCCGAAACGATAGCTGGCCAATACAAAATCACCGCCAATCTTCGCATCTACCAATACATTCAGGGAAAGGTTTTTATAGCGGAAAGTGTTGTCCCAACCGGCACGGAATTTCGGGTTTATATCACCCACATCCTGCCAGTAATTACTGCGTTTGGGAAATGCTGCACGGGCGTCTCCTCTCCAGTTAAGAATGGGCATTCCATTTCTTGGATCAGCTACTTTATTTCCATTGGCATCCAGGGCCTGGAAGGGTTCAGATTGTATGGTAGTTCTGAGTGTACCATACGATTTGCCAACAACTGCCCATGTGCTGATTTCGGCGATATCTGCACCTAAATTATATTCTGATCTTCCTTCATACAGTGAAACAATTTTGTTTCTGTTCCGGCTGAAGTTAACGGCGCTATTCCAGGAAAAATTCTTTCCGCTTACAGGAGTTCCATCAATCGCTATTTCAATTCCCTTATTCTGTATTTCACCCGCATTGATCAGAATGGATCCTACACCCGACTCAAGTGGTGCAGTGATGGGAAGAATCTG
>CAZJNY010000335.1:0-3627 GCA_964547405.1 uncultured Flavihumibacter sp.
AGTTTCAGCACCCTGTTTTTTTGACCGAACATACTGGAGAACTGGTCCATGATGCCACAGTTAACACCTACGAATTCATTCTCTGCCTGTTGTGCCAGTTTTACCAGGTCCATCCGGCTCAGTTTTGCATTTAGTTGTTCATTCAATGCAAAAGCAACTGCACATTCCAAGGCAGCGGAAGAGGACATGCCGGCGCCTAATGGAACATTGCCGCCAAAAACCATATTAAATCCACCTAACGGCAGCTTTCTTTTCTGAAACTGTTCCACCACGCCCAGTATATAATCACTCCAGTTACCTGCCGGTTTCAATGGCTGTTCCAGGGAAATAATCAGCTCCGCATTCAGATCCGATGCCACCAGGTGTACCAGTTGATCCTCCCGTTCGCGCATAGCCACCACCGTTACTTTATCAATCGCTGCAGGCAACACATACCCCCTGTTGTAGTCGGTATGTTCACCAATGAGGTTGATACGTCCCGGAGACATCACTACCAATGGTTCTTCCTGAAACAGGTCGGCAAACTGCGACCTGATTCGTTCCACAATTGTTTTATTTTCCTCGATTACCATGTGTTTGATTTAATCCATCCCGTCCCTCCCCTGGAAAGGGGAGGGTGTTTGGATGGCACGACTGCTTGTCAAAAACGTGCTGCTTAGTTTTGGGAAACAGTATCTGTTGTGAGTTTTTTAATCAACTCAATTTCTTCCTGACTATACGGAGATCCATCTTTCCGGAATATATCATGAAACCATACTTTCGGCTCTGAACCATCCGGAACCGGTGTGTCCCAGGCGTAAATGGTATTTGATTTACCGGCTACCAGTCCCCAGTTGATTGCTCCCACCTTTTTCTCTTTCAGCATCGCCAGGCTATTGGTAAACAAACTGCCACGGGTTCTTGCCATGTATTCGGTACAGATCATCGGGCGACCATGAATTTTGAGTAATTCAATCACGCGTTTATGCATATTCGGTTCTTCGTAATCGTGATAGGTAAGCACATCAGAATTGGCTACCTGGAACTGATTCAGTTCTTCAAAATCCCAGGCCCATACGCCGGCACTCAGGGGTTGATCAGGATTCACGGAACGGGCCCAGGCAAAAACATTTTTCAACAGGGGAAGTGAACTTGTTTTCTTGCCGGAATTTCCGGGTTCATTGTACAAATCCCAAAGCAGCACCCGCTTGTCGTTTGAAAACTTTCCGATAACTGCTTTCACATAGGTTTCCAATGCCGGGAAGATGCTGCTGTCCTTATGAAAAGGATCCCCGGGATCCTGCACCCAACCGGAATTGTGTACGCCCGGTTTGGGATCCGGTTGTTTTCCGATGGCAGGTTCCTTGTTCCATACATCATCGAAAATCACAAATATGGTTTTGATGCCCTTTGCATCCGCAATGCCCAGGTAGGTATCCATCCGTTGTAAAAAACCGGTTGAGTCCTGCGCATAGGCTTTACTGTGCAGGTATACCCGCATCGTATTCATACCAATATCGGAAGCCCATCCCAATTCTCTCCGGATGGTAGCAGTATCAAAACTTTCAGCCTGCCACATTTCCAATTGATTGATAGCCGTACTGGGAAGAAAATTGGCACCAACAATCCAGGGCTGTTGTGCATACCAGGCATGTGCTTTTTCCGGCGACCATACACCATTGGAAGTTTCAGTAGCTGCTGCTGTTTTATCAGCAGGAGTTGTGCAGGAGCCAAGCGACAGAATCGCTGTTGCTGCAATAAGTAAATGTCTTTTGATGGATTGGTGTATCATGTTGTTTTGACTATTTAAATAAATATTGAACTGATTGCTCATCCGCTGTAACAGGTTCTTGCGAACGGGATGGAAATTTTATTTTCATCAGCGCCGTCTTTCTCGGATGTACTGTACCGTTAGAGCGGTGGGTATGAAAAACATACCAGAATTGCCCGTCCTTCGTTTGAAAGAGATCTCCATGCCCTGATCCGTTCCAGCCGGTTGTATGCCGGCTCACCAGGGGCGGATGCGATGTTTTTGTCCAGGGGCCCATCGGATCTTTGCTGGTAGCATAACCTACCGCATAATCGATATTCCGAAAATCATTGGCAGAATAAAACAGATAATAGCGTCCATCCTGCTTTATTACTGTTGGTCCCTCTGTTACTGGCCATCGAACATTTTCTGTATTCTCCCAGGGTAAATCAGCCGACAGTAATGGTTGAATGGTACCGGAATCCAGATCACTCAGATCCTCTTTCATCTTTGCCACAAAAATCCGGTTGCCTTCCGTGAGACGAACAAAATAGAGGTATACGCTGCCATCAGTATCACGGAATAAAAAAGGGTCAATCTGTTTTCCGGTATTGTACAATGGAGCCCTGCTGTGCTGATAAAAAGGACCCGCTGGATGAGCTGCTTTTGCTATAGACAATTGTTCATTGGCCGTATACGCCAGATAAAACGCATTGTTGTGCTCAATAACCTGCGGAGCCCAGAATCCCTTATCACCAAAGCCATTTGATTTTTCAAAAGCCAGTCCGTTTTTTGCCCGCGACGGAACTTTCCAGTCTTGCAGGTTCGATGAAACATACACTTCAAATCCGCGCTGGTTGCCGGCACTGGTGCCATATAAATAAAAACTATCTTTATAAGGAAAGATGGAAGGGTCAGCAAGTGTGATCGTATCAGAAAGCGTATTTACAGGTTGCACAACGCTATGCTGAGAAGGAATCAGTACACTGATCAGTATGACATGCAGTAGAAAAGCAATCATTCGAAACGGTTCTCCTGCAAAGATGTTTAATTGAGCATTGCGGGCAGGCCCGAATCGTATCATTAAATTGTCGAACTGTATCAATTCTTTGAATATTCATGCAGGAACAAAAAGAAAATTTCCGCATTCAGCAATGGGTGGTACTGGTGGCAGTACTTCTCTTTGCCCTGAAAATGGCGGCTTATTATATCACCCATTCGGTTGCCATCCTGACCGATGCCCTGGAAAGTACGGTTAATGTAATTTCCGGTTTCATCGGTTTGTACAGCCTCTATGTTGCAGCCAAACCCAGGGATCTTGATCATCCGTACGGACATGGGAAAGCGGAGTTTATTTCTGCCGCCGTGGAAGGCACGCTGATTCTTGTAGCCGGACTGTATATCATTTATGAATGTATCCTGCAATTTCTTCAGCCCCAGCCACTTCATTCGCTGGACAAGGGAATGATCCTGGTGGCCATAGCCGGTGCTGTCAATTATATAATGGGATACATCGCCATCAGAAAAGGAACCCAAAACAATTCACTGGCCCTGATTGCAAGTGGCAAACATTTACAATCAGATACCTTTTCTACCATCGGAATTTTAGTTGGCATACTATTGATCCGGATTACCGGCTGGCAGATGCTGGATACCATTGTGGCCCTGCTCTTCAGTTTTTTCATCATCTATACAGGATATAAAATTTTACGGGCCTCCCTGGCAGGCATCATGGATGAAGCAGACAAAGCCCTGCTCAAACAAATGATTACCCACCTTAACCTGCATCGGCAACCGAACTGGATCGACCTGCACAATCTTCGGGTGATCAAGTACGGTAGCATCCTGCATGTGGACTGCCATCTTACTGTTCCCTGGTACCTGAACGTACATGAAGC
>CAZJNY010000336.1:0-3624 GCA_964547405.1 uncultured Flavihumibacter sp.
AGCAACGGTTTGAATACCATTCCGGTAGTTTTGTATTGGAGATTCCGGATGAAACAGTGATCCGCAAGAGCTATCAGCAGGCAATAGCCGCAGGAGAAAATACAGCCTTTCCCTACTGGGCGCGGATCTGGCCCGCTGCATTGGGAATGGCCGATTACCTGGATGCAAATCCTGCCTTGTTTACAAATAAGAAAGTAATTGAATTTGCTGCCGGACTCGGACTCCCTTCCCTGTTGGCGGCTGGCAGAGCAGCTACCGTATTAACTACTGATTATCTGCCACAGGCTATCGCATACATTGAGCGATCAATTGCTGCCAATGGTTTTTCCAACATGAAGGCTGTTTTATACAACTGGCATACTGACCATCCCGAAAAAGAAGCAGACCTCGTTTTGCTCAGCGATACCAACTATGATACAGCTGATCAGGAAGCAGTTGAAAAACTGATCAGGCACTACCTGGAAACCGGTGCTACGGTACTATTGACCACACCACATCGCCTTGCTGCCAGAGACCTGCTTCAAATGCTGGAGTCTTATTGCAGGGATACCCAGGAACTTACAATAAAAGAAACAACGATTTCCATTTACCGGTATTCGAAATAATCCTTACCAGTCGCTGCAATCGGCAGGTCTAAGTAAATGAATAACTGCTTTGGATACATTGTTTTTATATTGCTCCTGCGAAAGCATGGCCTTCCATTTCGGATGCGCGAAGAATTCCTTCCAATGCTGTTCCCTGGAAGCAAAATCGGCAAAACAGGTCAGGTAATAAAAATTCGGCATCCTGCTACCGGTTATCACGGCACCATAAAAAGCAGCATTGAAATTTAATTCTTTAAAGAGTTCTATTTCTCCACCTTCGTTAAACATATGCACTTTGCTTTTATAGCGATCCTCTGTAGCTGATTCATAATTCCGCAATTCATAAATCCGTTGGTTGCGATCGGTGGAAAAAACCGGTGTCTGAAGTGGCGGTGCCATTTTAAAAGATTTCATCCAAACTGTTTCAAGCCGGAGAAAAGGCGGTTTATCGTAAGGAGCATTAATGAAAAAACCGGCGGCCTTCTGGTAAACAGCATCTTTTTCCAGGCGGTTTCCCAGATCAGCAGCAGCCTGAATGGAAGAAAGCGGTAGCAGGATATAAATAGCAGGCGGACTCACCGTATCAACTGCAGCGGGCTCGAGTACTCCTATATTTTTGATCCCCGCGCGATGAAGAGCCGGTACCAGGGCCTCTGCTGCATACCGCAGAATGGAAGTCTTTTGTAGGTCCGATTCAAACCGGTAAATTCTTAACTCATACCATTCCGGTTTATTTTTCGGTTGTGCATAACTGTTTAGAGCCAGAAAACTGAAAACAGCAAAAGCAAGGAAGCGTAGCATGATGGATAATATTATTGCTCAGGAATTTGTTCAACCGGCAGATGATCTGTCCGGAAAGGAGCCAGCGGTAATCCGGCCATCGATTCCATATTACCGATACTGGTGTTACCGAAGCCATAGCGCACATACATCGGATTCTTAATATCGGGATGCCAGAGTATTACTGTGTTTTTTTCAATTTTCACTTTCGGAACCAGCCAGGTGCTGCCATTTATATCTGAAATCAGCCAGCCTTCCGGCTGATTGGTTTTTGCCCGGAGCCCTTTTTCAGCAAAGTTGAATTTCAACATGATTTTTCCCTTGTCAATAGTGGAGGAACTATACTCCGGACTCCTGTAATCTGCAATTGGCAATTTGTAAGTAGCTGCCAGCGCGTAGTTGGCAAGCCGGGTTCCTACCGGATTTTTCCTGGAAGGATGAATATCCGTAACCGTATCCACCAGATCGGTTATGACCACCATTCCTGTATTCGGGTGACTGGCCGCAGCAGCCTGTGCTTCCCGCAGCAATGCTCCAATACCTGTGGTTCCGTATTTGAAAGGGGCAATCTGAACATAATAAAAGGGAAGGTCTTTTTTCCAGGCGGCTCTCCAGCTATCGATCATACCGGTAAACAATTGCCGGTATCCAGCATGGGTTCCTGTATTACTTTCTCCCTGGTACCAGATAACTCCGGCAATGCCATAGTGTGTAATGGGGGCAATCATACCGTTGAAAGCCTGTGCCGGAGCGGTAGGCCACCAGGCAACTTTTTTCTGCTGTGCTGCCATCGCTTTCAGTTGCGGATCTGCCTGTATCACTGCTTCGGGTGTCCAGGCTTCAGCGGGTGTACCCCCCCAGCTGACATTGATCAGACCAATGGGAACATTCAGCTTTTCATACAGGTGTTTCCCGAAAAAATATCCCACTGCACTGAAGGATTTCAGTTGGTTGGAATCTGCTTTTGCCCAGGACGCTTTTAGATCTTCCTGTGGGAAATCCGCCCCGGTTTTATCGACATGGAAAAAACGAATGGATGAATTGGCGGCTTTTGGAAATTCTGTGGCAATATCTTTTACTCCGTTGTAGAAACTCCATTCCATATTGGACTGACCGGAGCAAACCCATACTTCACCAATCAGTACATCTTCCAGTACAATCGTGTTTCGGCTGGTGATTGAGATGGAATAGGGACCGCCGGCTGCGGGTGTTTTTATTTTTACCGCCCAGCGTGCCAGGTCGGAGGCGGTGGTTTCATATTGTTTTTTATCCCAGCTGGTGGTCAGCGTAACTTTTTCCGAGGGACCCGCCCATCCCCAGATGGATACGGAATCTTTTTGTTGTAACACCATCCCGGACTGGAGGATAGCAGGCAATCGTAGTTGCGCAAAAACAGTACTGCCGAAAAATAAGAGCAGTACAGGCAGGCATCGCTGAAGGAAATTTTTCATTTTCCTAAAATACAAAAAGGGGCCCGGAAGCCCCAAAAAAAATAAGCGTTAACCCAACACTTGTCAGATTAACGCCCGTTCTCTCAAAATCAAACTTATAATTTGGAAACAATTACATCTTCTACTACCGTGCGGTTACGGTTGATCTGGAATACTTCGGTTTGTATTTTTCCATCAACAGTAATGGCCACTTTCAACTGAATAGGCTCCATGCTGTAGTTATCAATTTGAAACTTACGGGTGATTTTCTTGTCAGAGCTGGTTGCACTGTAGAGTACATAACCGTCGAGGTCTCTGAGTGAAACAGTAATGTCTTTTCCTTCCGCGTTATCCAGGCTGATCTCAACAACCGGAGACTGATTGTTGCTGCCTACATACTTAACTTCTACCGGAACACGGCTTTTAGAGGCTCTTTTCTCGGTGTTTGCCAGTGCGGGATTAACTGATACCGCCAGGAGGGCAGCGATTGCAAGACTTGCAAGAACTGATTTCAGATTCATAGCTGTGTTTTTCATTTTACTACTTTTAGTGGTTAGATAATTTAAAAGTTCTTTGCGGCAGCAATCGGAGATGGAAGCAAGGTTGTATATGGAGAAGGCAATCGGAAGGAATTGGCGGCAGAAGACCGCTTACGCATTTGCAGTAGTGTATCGCTGCATTTGTGATACAAACATAAGCCTGCATTTTTGGTGCCGCAAGCCAAGTTTTTGCATTTTTACTTATTCTAAAACTCTTAATGAATTATTAAAAGCCGCTACAGTAAAGGATTACAGCGAATTTTAAAGATGATGTCCAACCATTTATCGGAC
>CAZJNY010000337.1:0-3610 GCA_964547405.1 uncultured Flavihumibacter sp.
TATTATCCGGTGTAACGAGATATTGGGAAAAATTAGCGGAAGATCTCTACCACCGCCAGGAGAATTTACCCGCCTCTCCACTTAAGACACTTACGGAAGTGGGTATTATCGTGGCTGGACTCAATATGATTTTATGTACCATCATGAAGGAATACATGGCAGCATTCGCCTGCCTGATGGTTTGCTCGCTCTTGTTCTTATCTTATTTCCTGCGACTTTATAACCGCCAGGAACTGGCCAAATGGGTTGTTATCATCAGCTTTAATGCCGGTGTTCTCGTTGTGAGTTATTTCGTGGGTATAAAATCAGGCGTCTATCTATATTATTTCCCCGTAATATTTGCCATGATCTTCCTGATTGATACCAAAATCAGTAAGGATCTCATCATTGCTGAAATTGCTACCCTTACCTTCTTTGGTATTGCCTTTATTATTTCACCCAATAATGGCAGTGGGAACCTTGTTCAGCAATCTCATTATATCTACAACCTGCGGATTAATCTTACTCTTTCCTTACTGCTGACCGGCCTCGTAGCTTTTTCCATTTTAAAAGCACTCAACAAAAAAGAAGAAGATATTCTGGGTGAAAAAAATCTGGGTGATACGATCTTCAACACTTCTCTTGATGCCATCTTTATCATTGATCTGGATACGCAACTTATTTCGGATTGTAATAAACGCGCGCTGGAATTGTTTTCGATCCGGTCAAAAGAAGGGATCACTCTTACAGCTGTTGAATCCATTCTGGGCGAAGAATCTGCCAAACGCTTGAATGCTTTCAGTAAGGAATCTTTTACTGCGCATTCACCCTGGTTTGGTAACATGGAATTTTCGGATGCGGAAGGTCGCCCCATTTTTGCCTATGTAAATATTGTTGTGTTTGAGCACCAGAAATGCAAGTATGCCAAAATGAGTATTCTTGATATTACAGAGGTGAAAATTGCAGAAGTGGAAACCCTGAAAGCGAAAGAACGTGCAGAACGTGCAGCCAGGGTAAAGTCGCGGTTTCTGAGTAATATGAGTCATGAACTCCGTACACCCCTTAATGCAATTATCGGCACAACCAATTTGCTGCACCAGGAATACCATCTTAACAGCCAGCGTCAAATGCTGGATGTACTTAAGCATTCATCGGAGCACATGCTCACGCTGGTGAATGATATACTCGATTACAGTAAACTGGAAGCAGATAAAATGGAGTTGAACAAGGAGCCGTTTAATCTGAGCACCTTCCTTGAAAAAGTAATTACAGTATTCGAGAATCCGGTTCGTCAGAAAAATTTGCTCTTTCAGTCGGATATAGCTTCCGTACTGGGTATTGATATCATCGGCGATGAACTCAGACTACAACAGGTGTTGAATAACCTGCTTTCCAACGCAATCAAGTTTACGGATAAGGGTACCGTTAGTATGAATGTAAAAATCCTGATGAGAAGAAGTAATAACGTTACACTTCGCTTCTGTGTGCAGGACACCGGTATTGGTATTTCAAAAGAAAAACAACACCGGATCTTTGACAAGTTTTACCAGGCTGACCTGGAAACTACCCGAAAATATGGGGGATCCGGACTGGGGCTGGCGATCAGTCATTATATCGTTCAGAAAATGGGTGGCGATCTCGCTGTAGATAGTGAGCCGGGTAAGGGTAGTACCTTTAGTTTCACTGTTACACTTCCACTTGAAACGGAAAGGCAGAGTTATATTGAAGAAATTAAAGAAGTACGGATGGAAGATCTGTCCGGTATCAGCATCCTTGTTGCGGAAGACAATCCCATTAACATGATGGTGGTAAAACGTTTCCTGGCCAAATGGAATGCTACTGTTCTGGAAGCAGTGAATGGTTTGGAAGCGGTTCGGATGTACGCTGAGAAAAAACCGGATATCCTGCTTGTTGACCTGGAAATGCCGGAGCTGGATGGCGCCGGAGTAGTGGCGTACATACGTAAAACTGAAAAAGATATTCCAATTATAGCATTTACTGCTGCTGTATATGATCATATGCAGGCAGATCTGATTGATAAAGGCTTTAATGATTTTATACCAAAGCCCTTTCGTCCGGAAGATCTCAAGCAAAAATTATTGCATTATGCAAAAAATCTGCAACATGTGTAGTATTGTTTTTCAAGAGCCGGTTTCTACCGGCTTTTTTTAATTCAACTATTTCTGAAGAACGGAGTTATATTACCTGTATAATTTCAGCTTATGGCAGGTTTATTTTCACCTCTCACCATCCGTTCTGTAACCATCCCCAACCGGATTGCAGTTTCTCCGATGTGTCAGTACTCGGCGATTGATGGTTTCGCGAATAACTGGCACCTGGTTCATCTTGGCAGCAGGGCCGTTGGAGGAGCCGGATTGGTAATTGTGGAAGCAACCGGTATTTCTCCGGAAGGACGAATTACACGCGGCTGTCTGGGGTTGTGGAAAGACGAGCAGATTGCCCCTTTAAAAAATATTGCTGATTTCATTCATCAACAGGGCTCCATTGCGGGTATCCAGCTGGCTCATGCTGGCCGGAAAGCCTCCTGCTCAGTTCCCTGGCAGGGAGGCAAACAACTTGCTTTACCAGATGGGGGATGGGAAACCATCGCGCCTTCACCACTTCCGTTTTACCCAACCGACCGGGTGCCACAGGAATTGACAAAACCGGAAATAAAGGAGCTGGCCGGCCAATTTGCGGAAGCCGCTAAAAGAGCATTGACAGCAGGATTCAAACTAGTAGAAATCCATGCAGCCCATGGGTATTTGTTGCACGAATTTTTGTCGCCATTATCCAATATTCGCACCGATGAATATGGTGGCAGTTTTGAAAATCGCATTCGGTTCCTCCTGGAGGTAACTGAAATGGTAAGGTCGGTATGGCCGGATGAACTGCCACTTTTTGTGAGGATTTCTGCTACGGATTGGGTGGAAGGCGGCTGGACCGAAAATGATACGGTCAGGCTCGCAGCAATTCTTAAAACCAAAGGAGTGGACCTGCTCGATTGTTCCACCGGTGGAAACAGCAGCGGCGTAAAGATTCCCCTTGAACCAGGCTACCAGGTTCAGTTTGCATCGGCCGCAAGACAAGCAGGCATCCTTAGCGGGGCAGTCGGACTAATCACAACAGCCGAGCAGGCAAACGACCTGATTCGGGAAGAGAAAGCGGATCTGGTGCTGATGGCCAGGGAGTTTTTAAGGAATCCATATTTTCCGATGCAGGCGGCCAGAGAATTGGAAGCAGAAATAAATTGGCCGGATCAATACGTTCGGGCTAAAAAATAAGTAACTGGCTGACCACCCATAACGAAAAAAGAGCTGAAATTTCAGCTCTTTTTTGTACCGCGTACGGGAATCGAACCCGTCATTCATCCGTGAAAGGGATGCGTCTTAACCGATTGACCAACGCGGCATTTCCCTTTTGGGAGTGCAAAGATAGGGAGCGCCACATATCTACCAAAAAAAATTTGAAAATTTTTCTCGCCTATTCTGATACAGTAACTTAGCGCCTCATTCATTAAAAGTAAAACACAAACTAAACCAATTATGAGCACTGTAAAAGTTGCCATCAACGGATTCGGAAGAATTGGACGTCTCGTATACCGCCAGATTTATAACATGGAAGGTATTGA
>CAZJNY010000338.1:0-3605 GCA_964547405.1 uncultured Flavihumibacter sp.
GTGAAACGCCCGTCCACGCCTGATTTCACGGCATTCGTGGTAGACTTTTCAGCAACTGTAACATTGGGCAATGGAGCACCAATGCTATCCGTTATTAAACCTGAAACAGAAATTCGTTCACCCGTTTGGGCGCTGAGCGACAAGGAACAAGCCAGCACCAGCAGGGAGAATAGAATTTTTTTTACGTTGGGGAGATGCTGACGCGCAGCTGGCGCCAATCCCGACAATAGCTGTCGTAGCGGAGATTTCATACAGCAATCAATTGTTTGTTAGAAATGGTTGTAATCGTTTACATGATTAAATTCGTGGTGCCGAACCAATTCTTTAATCATATTGTGAAGGAACTTACTATTTCATAAATCATACATTCGGTACGTATCAATAATTTTTCAAATTGTTACATTTCTTTATGACCGCTCTGAGATTGTTTGCCTGTATTGCCGGACTACTTATAGCAACTGCTGCTATTAGTCAGCCTTACTATTTCAAACACTACCAGGTTGAACAGGGCTTGTCCAACAACACCATTTATTGCAGCCTTCAGGATAAAAACGGATTTCTATGGTTTGGCACAAAAGAAGGATTGAATCGCTTTGATGGTTATCGCTTCAAACTACTGACACTGGAACAGGCCGATAAACCCGGCACCGTTAATAATTTTATTTATTCTTTATGCGCAGATTCTTCCGGTACTATCTGGGTAGGTGCCCAACGGGGATTGTACCGCTACGAAGAAAAAAAAGAAAAGCTCGTTTGTATAACAGATTCATTGAAAGAGCTAGGCTCCATCGCCATGGATGCAGATGGAATGTTCTGGTTTATCTCCCGCAACCGGGTTTACATTTATAATCCATCAACAGGAAGCATTCAACGCAAACAAAGTACCCTTCCCATTTTTGCTTCC
This sequence comes from uncultured Flavihumibacter sp., assembly GCA_964547405.1. Taxonomy (GTDB): domain Bacteria; phylum Bacteroidota; class Bacteroidia; order Chitinophagales; family Chitinophagaceae; genus Flavihumibacter. The sequence goes on from CAZJNY010000338.1 coordinate 905, forward strand.
GCGTTAACCAGGTCTTCAAAAAATGAAATCTGGCTAGCCGATTTCAATGGTTATATTTACCGGCATATAGCAGCTACTGATAGTTTTATCCGGTATGATGTATTTAAGCACTCACCGCCGGCCGCCACCAAATGGATTAATAAACTAAAGCCTGCTCCCAATGGCGATCTGTTTATCTGCACCTCCGGCCAGGGATTAAAAAGATTTATAGAGAAAGACAGTTCCTACCAGGATATCATCAACTATAATCAGGATAAAACGCTGATGTATGCGAGAGATGTTTTACCAGTTAAAAAAAATGAATACTGGATCGCCTCCGAGTCAGGAATTTATATTTACAATGAGAACTCCGGCAGCTTTACAAATCTGACAAAAAAATTTCAGGACCCATATTCCATTTCGGATAATGCTGTTTACAATCTCTGCATGGATAAAGAAGGCGGCATCTGGGTAGGCACTTATTTTGGAGGAATTAATTATTTCCCTAAACAATTCCAGCCTTTTCGAAAATATTACCCGGATTTGTCGGCCACTGGAATAAGTGGAAATGCCGTGCGCGAAATCAGTTCAGATGACGACAATAATCTCTGGATAGCAACAGAAGACGCCGGACTGAATGAACTGAATCTGCAAACCGGAAAGATCCGGCACTTTCGGCCAACCGGAAGAAAAGAAGATATCAGTTACAGCAATATACACGGACTCCTGGCAGATGGCAATGATATCTGGGTGGGAACCTTTGAACACGGACTCGATATTCTCAACAGGAAAACAGGAAAAGTTTACCGGCATTATGATGCGGGGCCGGCACCCAATCAGTTAAAGAGTAATTTCATTCTGACTATCTTAAAGCATTCCAACGGATCCATTTATTGTGCAACCAGCAATGGTATCTTCCGGTACCGGAAGGAAACCGATGATTTTGAATCGCTCAATGGTATTCCTTCCATTTTCGGATCTACCCTGATGGAAGATCACCGGGGCATAATCTGGATAGGAACACATGGAAATGGTATGTACCAGTTTGATCCCTCCACCCGTACAGGAAAACATTTTCCGCTCTTTAATCAGACAGATGCAAAACGGGATAATCTCTACATTAATGCCCTGTACGAAGACAATAAGCACCAGGTGTGGATAGGAACGGAAGGCCAGGGATTGATTCGCCTGAAGGAAAACAATACAGTGGATACCATTTTCACTGTGAAAGATGGACTTCCAACGAATTATATTTTTAAAGTACTTCAGGACAAGCTGGGTGCTATCTGGATCAGCAGTTCAAGAGGCCTGGCCAAATACCATCCGCAGGAAAACAAATTCACCGTATACCGGCAGGCAAATGGATTGCTGAATAATCAGTTCAATTATAATTCCGGCTATCGCGATAAAAACGGCACACTTTATTTTGGAAGCATAAAAGGAATGATCTCTTTTGAACCGGAAGCATTCAGTGAAAATGAATACCGGCCGCCGCTCTTTATTACGGGTTTACAGGTACACAACAAAGAGCTGGCTATTGGCGTGGAAGATTCATTGCTCCGTCAATCCATTCTGTATACCGATCGCCTGAAGCTGGCCTATGACCAATCTTCCTTCAGTCTGGATTTTGCCGCGCTGGGCTATACATCACCGGAAGTAACCAGTTATCAATACCGCATGGACGGAGTAGATGATCAGTGGATTGACCTTGAAACCAATCGTAAAGTATATTTTACCAATCTTTCTCCCGGCATTTATACCTTCCGCGTGAAAGCCACCACAGCAGCCGGACAGGAAACCAATGTGCGGGAATTATCCATACAGATATTGCCACCTGTATGGAATACCTGGTGGGCTTATCTGATTTATGGTGCTTTTATACTGGGTCTAACAAGGTGGCTGATCCTGACCTATCACAACCGGACACAACTGAAAAAAGAAAAAGAGATATATGAAGCGAAGCTTGATTTCTTTACCAATGTGGCACATGAAATCAAAACACCCCTAACGCTTATACATGGGCCGGTAGAAAACCTGCAGGAAAAAACAGCGCAGGTTCCAGAGATCAAAAAAGATGTGGCCATGCTGGAACGTAATACCAAACGTCTAATGGCACTGGTACAACAGATCCTGGATTTCCGGCAAACTGAAACCAGTGGTTTCAACTTGTATTTTTCCACCGTATCGATCACCAGCCTTGTTCAACAGGTATACGATGATTTCAGGGTGCTTGCCGAAAAGAAAAAACTGAACTACCAGTTGATCAATACAAATGTTGACCTGGTAACAAAAGCGGATGAAGATGCGCTGCAGAAGATATTCAGTAACCTGTTCAGCAATGCCATTAAATATTCCACTCAGCAGGTGCTGATCAAATTGAATGCTGCACCTGATCAAAAAAGCTGGCAATTGCTGGTGGAGAATGACGGTCCGCTCATTAGTGAAGAATTAGAAGAGAAAATTTTTGAGCCATTCTTCAGGATCAAGGAATTCAATAAAGAGAAAGGAACCGGGATCGGACTGGCTTTATCCAGATCGCTGGCGGAGCTGCACAATGGAACCATCAGCTATACATCCGCTGAAGGAAAAAACAGTTTTATCCTTACCATACATACTTCAAACCAAACTGCTAAAACGAATTGATTATGCAACCTGTACTATTGATCGTAGACGACGAAGAAGATATCCTGGAATTACTGGAATCAATTCTGGAATCAAAATA
>CAZJNY010000339.1:0-3600 GCA_964547405.1 uncultured Flavihumibacter sp.
TCTTGCTTCGCTCAGGTGCCATTTACTGGTACCCTCGCTGATAGCTAATTTTTCACCGATCTCCCGATGGTTATAACCATCTACAGCATATAAGACAAAAACCGCATGGGTAGCTGGCGGCAACTGCTGAATCATCGTCATCAGTTCCTTTGCATTCAATTGCTCGATCGCGGCATTATTGATATTGGGAGCGGCAACCGTTTCATATTCCAGCTCCATTTCCTGACTGAACTTTGATCTTGCCTTAATATGATCCAGGCCTTCGTTGATTACAATTCTGCGCAGCCAGGTTTGAAAACTGGCAATGGAAGCATCGAAAGTTTTAATACTCCTGAATACCTTAACGAAGGCCTGGCTCACAATATCAGCAGCGTCTGCGTCATCCCTGGAGTACCGTTGGGCAATCACCATCGCATAGGAATAGTATTGCCTGTACAGGTATTCCTGTGCTTTCCGGTTGTTGGCAATACAACCATCTATTACTACCTGTATATCGAGGGTTTCCGTCAATGAGTGCTCAAATCTTTTTGCTTCTTTAAAAGTAAGGAAGCTGACGCAGCTGCCAATATCATTCTGTAAGCAGGATCCAGCTCATTGACCATCCATACCTGGTTATCCAGCAGATCTACGATTCCAACCACTCCATCTTCAAAGCGAATTTCATATCCCGCAAAACTGGGACCGCCCATCACCTTCATTTCTTTTCCCTTTTTATTGGTATACGAACCAATCTTTAGCGTCTCAATGGAAAACTGGACATCTCCATTGGTCAGGTATCCCTGCTCCTCTACTGTTTCTCCTCTTCCTTCTTTATGCACCATGGCCAATTGCCAGGGTTCCGGTTGTTTATCTGCTACCAGCATGATGGCCGCGGAAAAAGCATATTGCAAATTGGTAGTGGCAGCCAACTCGCCCCAGCGTAGATTCCGGTTTTTAAATACGAGTTGTTTTTCGCTGAGTTTTTCCATTGCAAATACAGCAGCTTTTTCTTTTCCATTTTCAATGGTGAACTGCAGTTTGCCTTTCTCTGTGAGACTGCGATTGTCGGTATTGATATCAAACACTTTCAGGATCTGGTCCTCCGGGCGAAAACTGATCCGGCTGGCCTGCCATACCGAACTGAAATCCCAGCCCCGCTTAACGGGACTGGTTTTATATTCGCCGAAGCTCAGTGTCTGGTTGATCATCCAGCCGTTTACGCCTTTTACTTTCATCGGACTTGCGGCCTTTTCGAATGCCTCTGGTACAGCCACTTTCGCAGCGCTGCAGGATAACAATACTACCCAACCGAACAATAGAAGATATTTCATACAAATGCTTGCTTAAAGATATTAATTACTATAGGTATAAACTGTTTTCATGCGGTACATATCAGCATCGCTCTGATACGATTTATAATAGGTATAGAGCACTACCGGATATCCATCTGCGTTATACTCATATTCGTATTTGTAAGGAACGGAGCTTGGAATTGCACCACTTACCCCGGTACTTCTTCCTGTCACATTATTCTTTGATACATGTGAGAGATACATATCAGGGAACAATTTATTGGTATACCTGGGATTGATCATCTGGTCGTATTGAAAATTCCCGCCTTCTCTTCCACCTGTTGAAGTAGCCGCCGAATAACTTACTTTATTTCCACCTGAGAACGTTCCTGCATAATGAACGGTATGCCCATTATCCAGTATCATATACACATCTGTTACTCCTCCTTCTGTAGATATGCCATTTTCAATTACACTGGTAGTGGTACGATCATACATGTTTTCGATAATATGTGTTACCTGACCATTCCCATCCCGCTCATACCGCGTTTCTCCAACTGTTTTGTACTTGTGATCAATTCTGTCTACACCTACCAGTGTTGAGCCCTGGTATACGCCCTTGTCAGTGAATATGTATTGCAAATCCTGGCTACTTGGTTTTTTCTGATAATAAATCACCTCCTGGAGTTGCCCGTCTGGTCGCTGCTGATACATTGTTATTGATTGTTTCTGCCAGCTACCCATGATTTCAAGGAAAGTCTCTTCCTGCTGCAGCCATTTCCGGCTCTTTGCACCTTCAAGTATAATTGTATTGCTAAGATCAAGACGCTCACGGCTAACCAGTTCTTTAACCGGAACATTCCAGATATTTGCGGAGATTTCAAACTTCACTGCTTTCTCACTTAAGCGGATTTCTTCTTCCAGGCTGTTACGTTCAATTGTTCGGGTTACGGTTTCGCCATTGCTAAACGTAGAGGTCAGGTTGAATGTCAGTACCGGCGCATCATAAACGATTCCTCCCACCGAAATAGCTGCCTGCACATTAACCAGTATTCCGTTACGTTCGAACACGCTGTTGGAATAACCAAAATCTTCCGGACCTACCAGTTCATCTATTATCAGTAACTGCGGACGAAATACCGTTGGCTGTACCGTCAAAACCTGCTGTTGTGGTAAACCAACCTCGATATTCCCGGCAAGACGGGAACTAGCAAGAGGGGTCGCATACAAAGCTTTGTTCTCTTTTTTTACCACTAACTGAGTCATGGAATAGCTGCCTTTCTCTAGAATTATTTCGGGCGATCTCCACTGATACGCTTCGGGACCAATTTTCCCAATCTTTACAGCTTTATTTTGAAACACTGCCTCATTTTTATGATTTATCACCGTAATAAATGCATCCAGGCTGTCTTCTGCATGCAACTCCTGCAATGCCAGCTCCAGTTGAAAAATGCCGGGTTCCGTTACCGTAACAGGGCCCTCATTTGGCTTATTGGGAAGGATTACCTCATCATCTTTCTGGCAGGCCGTGAGAAAAAGAATACTCAAAAGGAAAAGGTGTAAGATCTGTTTCATGATTGTATATTGTTTTATTTATGGACTATACCTCTGTTGGTTTCAAAACCGTTGGGTAAGGATCTTGTGTTTTAAATAACTTTAACAATTATTCACTTTTCATGCTTCCACTGCTTTCCAAACTCGTCACGTTCTTCCTTTCTCCTGCCAACTGGATATTGGTTTTAGCACTGCTGTTTTTGATAGGGAAACCGGCTCGTTGGAAACGCCGGTATGGTATCCTCCTGATCACAGTTACCATTCTCTTCACCAATCCCGGTTTTTTTTACCTGGTACTTCAATCCTGGCAACCTTCCTTTGTGCCGGCTACCGGAAAATTCGAGGCAGTTATTCTCCCAGGCGGACTTTCCAGCTATGATAAAAATGGACAGGGATATTTCGGACAGGCATCGGATCGTTTTATTCAGGCAGCAAAACTGGTTCATACCGGGGTGGCAGAAAAGATAATTGTGACCGGTGGAAATGGTTTTTTGAACCGGAAACTCCCGCCGGAAGCGGATTTTGTTAAAGCGGAATTAGTTCATAATGGAATTTCACCGGTCCTCATTTTTACAGAAAACAGGAGTCGAAATACAAAAGAGAATGCACTCTTTACTAAGTCATTGATTGACAGTCTAGGTATGAAGGGACCATTTGTTTTGGTAACCTCTGCGATGCATATGCGCAGATGTGAGTCAGAATTTAACAAGGTTGGAATCAAGACAACCAGGCATTGCGCCAACTATGAAGTGATCAACGGTTTTCAGCAATGGTA
>CAZJNY010000340.1:0-3573 GCA_964547405.1 uncultured Flavihumibacter sp.
TGGGTTTTGTTTAATAAAAAAAAGCCGTTGCTTGAACGCAACGGCTTAACCATTTCTTCCTTAAAATTAACATCAAACCTCTTCCACCTTCATCGACTTCGCCTGACGGATCCGTTCGTTTTCATCTAAATGGATCTTACGCATCCGGATAAAGTTCGGCGTCACTTCAATACACTCATCGTGCTGGATATATTCCATACACTCTTCCAGGCTCAACTGTGTTTTCGGCGCAATGCGGGTTGCATCATCACTTCCGCTGGCACGGTGGTTGGTCAGTTTCTTACCTTCAGTAACATTCACTACCAGGTCACCCGGTTTGATGTTCTCTGCCACAATCTGGCCGGCATAGACATCTTCTCCCGGATCCACAAAGAAGGTTCCGCGATCCTGTAATTTATCAATAGAGTAACCGGTTGTCTTTTCGGTATTCTTGGAAATCAATACACCATTGTTACGTCCGGGGATCGGTCCTTTCCAGGGCTTGTATTCCAGGAAACGGTGGGCCATTACAGCCTCTCCGGTTGTAGCGGTCAGCATTTGTGTACGCAAACCGATCAATCCACGGGAAGGAATTTCAAATTCCAGGTGCTGCATATCACCCTTGGTTTCCATTACATGCATCTCGCCTTTTCTACGGGTAACCAGATCGATTACTTTAGAGGCAAATTCCTGTGGTACATCAACCACCAGCACTTCATACGGCTCGCAACGCTTGCCATCAATATTCTTTAAGATAACCTGGGGTTGTCCTACTGTCAGCTCATATCCTTCGCGGCGCATGGTTTCGATCAATACTCCGAGGTGCAGAATACCACGACCATAAACCTGGAAACTATCACCACTATCGGTATCGAATACACGCAGGGCAAGATTCTTTTCAGTTTCCTTCATCAGACGGTCGCGCAGGTGACGCGAGGTCACAAACTTGCCATCTTTACCAAAGAAAGGTGAGTTGTTAATGCTGAACAACATGTTCATGGTTGGCTCATCCACACTGATCACCGGCAATGCTTCCATTACTTCCTGATCAGATATAGTGTCTCCAATGTTGAAATCTTCCAGTCCCACTACCGCACAAAGATCACCTGCCAGTACTTCTGTCACCTTCCGCTTGCCCATTCCTTCAAAAACATAGAGTTCTTTTACCCGCTGCTTTTTGAAAGTACCATCGGCCTGCATCAATGCAATCGGCTGGTTTTCCTTGATTTCACCACGCTGTACTTTACCAATGGCGATACGACCCAGGAAGGAAGAATAATCCAGTGAGGTAATCTGCATTTGCAACGGACCAGCATCCACTTTGGGTTCCGGAACATATTGCAAAATGCCATCCATCAATGGGGTAATATCTTCACACTGTGTATTGGTATTGTTGAACCAGCCATTTTTACCCGAACCATAGAAGGTGGGGAAATCCAGCTGCTCTTCGGTAGCATCGAGGTTGAAAAACAGTTCGAATACAGCGTCATGCACTTCATCAGGGCGACAGTTCGGCTTGTCTACCTTGTTGATTACCACGATGGGTTTCAGGTTCAGTTGAAGGGCTTTCTGCAGCACAAAACGGGTTTGTGGCATAGGACCTTCGAAAGCGTCGACCAGCAGAATAACACCATCGGCCATCTTTAATACGCGTTCTACTTCACCACCGAAGTCGGCGTGACCCGGCGTGTCTATCACATTGATTTTGGTATCTTTATAAGTAACAGCTGCGTTCTTACTAAAGATGGTGATTCCTCGTTCGCGTTCCAGATCATTGTTGTCCATGATCAGGTCACCTGTATCCTGGTTCTCGCGGAACACTTTGGTGGTGTGAAGAATCCGGTCAACCAGGGTAGTCTTACCGTGGTCAACGTGTGCAATAATGGCTATATTCCTAATATTCATAACTCGATTTCTGTCCCCTGGCAAAATTCGCCTTTGGGCGCGCAAAGGTACGGCTATTTAGCCGCCCCGCAAGCTAAATTCCCATAAAGATTATGTTATATATCATAACCCTCTGTTAATCAGCAGTCCGGCCTCCCGTCTCCTCTGTATCCTTTGTCTCCCCTGTCTCCCGATTTTAACCAAATCCTCATCTCCCCCTCCCCCGGTCCTTCGTACCTTACAGCTTATTTTTTGAACGAAAAACAGATTGGCTATGACGACAAATTTTAAGGAGTTTCCGTATGATGATAAGACCACCCATATTCTGTTACCGGAGCGTTTTGAAACCATTGAAAAACCTGTCACTGCTATTGTGATCGGCGCCGGGCGCCGGGGTTATGTATACGGACAGTTTGCTTCCCAGTATTCCCAGCAGTTTGATATCATCGGGGTTGCAGAACCCAATCCTGTCCGCAACCAGCGCTATGCCACTACCCATAAAATACCGGCAGAAAATTGTTTTTTTAATTGGGAAGACGTGTTTGCCAGACCCCGTTTCGCTGATGCGGTGATCATTTCCTCTCCCGACCGCCTGCATGTTGAGCCCTGTTTGGCTGCGCTGAAAGCAGGTTATCATGTATTGCTGGAAAAGCCAATCGCACCTACGGAAGAAGAGTGCCGCCAGATTCTGGACGCTGCCAGTGCCTCCGGAAAAATAGTCGCTGTTTGTCATGTATTGCGATATGCCCCCTATTTCCGCAAATTGCGCAGCCTGATCCGGAGCGGCGCCATTGGCGAACTGATCAGCATCCAGCACCTCGAACCCATTGAACACGTGCACATGACACATTCCTATGTTCGGGGTAACTGGAAAAACAGCGATCTGACAACTCCGATCATTCTGGCAAAAGCAAGTCACGACCTGGATATTTTGCGCTGGCTGGTTGGGAAACCCTGCACTGCTGTTCATGCCTTCGGCGGACTGCGTTGGTTCCGGTCTGAAAATGCACCCGAGGGAAGTACCCATCGTTGTACAGATGGATGCAAAGTAGAAGAAGAATGTCCCTATTCTGCCATCAAGATTTACCATAAACTTCGTGAGCGTACCTATGTATTCGATTTACCGGAAGACAAGGATGCGCAGGGCGATTATATAATGGAACAGTTACGCACAACCGATTATGGCCGCTGTGTTTATCAGATGGACAATAACCAGCCGGATCATTATGTGGCCAACCTGCAATTTGATGGCGGCGTAACAGCCAGTTTCTCTTTACAGGCCTTCACTTCCTATGAAGGCCGGCGTACCCGCGTGATGGGAAGTCATGGTGATATTGTGGGTGATATGACCGAAATGGTGATCACCAGTTTCCAAAATGGTAAGAAAGAACAATGGGCAGAAACAACCGATCTGCATGGCGGTGGAGATTTCCGGCTCATGGCAGATTTTGTAATGGCAGTACATGCCAATGACCCGAATATGTTGACCTCCACCCTGGAAGCTTCCATTGAAAGTCATCTGATGGGTTTCGCGGCAGAGAAAAGCCGGAAGGAAGGAATCGTAGTTCCGGTACATTGTTAATCGATGGATTCATAAAAGGAATGCTTATTTTGCCTGCAAAGCATTCCTTTTATGGCCAGCAAAAAATGGTTGTTGGGTATCCCGGTAGTATTGGCAGTAGCCTATATCGCGGGGCCCAATCCTTCCAC
>CAZJNY010000341.1:0-3558 GCA_964547405.1 uncultured Flavihumibacter sp.
AGACAGCGGAGAGATACAGGAGATTGAGCAGGATATTGTAGAAAGAGTGTTTGCGCTTGGTGATCGAAAAGTAAATGAATTAATGACACATCGAAGTGATATGGTATTTATGGATTACAATGATGAACTTACAGAAATGGCCAGAAAGATTTCAGAGGAGCCTCATTCGGTTTATCCGGTTATCCAGGGATCTCTTGATAAAATAAAAGGGGTTATTTCAGTGAAGGATTTGTTTCCTGTAACCTGCGGCATACAGGCTTTTGAGATGGATCAGTTTATTCGCCAGCCATTGTATCTTCACGGTTCCACTCCGGCGTATAGGGTACTGGAGAAATTCCGGAAAGAAAAGATGCATATTGGATTAGTAATAGATGAATACGGCGCATTGGAAGGCCTTATTACAATGGATGATATCCTGGATGCCCTGGTAGGCGATGTGACAGAATACAACCAGGCAGAATACGCAATTGTTGAAACAGGTGCGGATCAATGGATTGCAGACGGACAATATTCTTATTTTGAATTTCTGCATTATTTTTCGATTGAAGAACCAGAACAGGAAAAAGATTTCAATACACTGGGCGGTTTCCTGCTTCAGGAGCTGGATCATATTCCCGCAGTAGGTGAAAAATTAAACTGGAATGGTTTGGGTTTCGAAATTCTGGAAATGGATAATCTCCGGATTGAAAAAATCCGGATTAAAAAACTATAATACCTTTATCCTATGGAACAGGTGCTTTTTGATTTTATAGAACGTTTTATGGAGCTTTCGCAGGATGAAAAGCAGCTTATCCGCGAGCTGAGTATCATTCAATCATACAAAAAAGGTGCAATTCTATTAAAAGAGGGCAAGGTTTCCTATGATAGTTATTTTGTTTTGGAAGGCTGCCTAAGAACCTTCTGCCTGAAGAACAACGAAGAGAAAACTACTGAATTTTATACCGAAATGGAGGTGCTACCCCCTGCCTCTTCTCTTGATGGATCTCCCTCCCTTTATTCCATCTCCTGCGTAGAAGACACCGTGGTTTGCATTTCGAATCCTGACATAGAAAAAGAGGCTTTTTCCAGGTTTCCCCGTTTTGAAATGATGTGCAGAGTTATGTCTGAACAATTAGTTGCGAAAGCACGATTGGAATTAGACAAGTTTAAAACCTCCTCTGCGGAAGAGCGTTACCTGGCTCTGATAGAATCGCGGCCTGATTTGTTTCAGCGCGTACCTCAACATCAGTTAGCAAGTTATCTTGGTATTACTCCTGAATCGCTAAGCCGATTAAGAGGCAGGTTGGTTAAACGCTAGTAATATTATCTATTGGTAAGAAATGGATGCATACTGTCAGCTTATACTTGCAGGATGCAAACAATGAAAGCGGCCGTTTGTACGGGATATGGAGCACCGGAAAACCTGGAGATACGGGAGGTTTTCAGGCCTGTCTGCCATGACAAGGATATACTAGTACGGGTAATGGCAGCCTCTGTCAATTCAGGCGATGTAAAAGTTCGCAGTTTGGCTGTTAGCGGGTTTCAGAAAATTATCATGAAGATGATTTTTGGTTTTCATAGACCCCGCAGGTCTGTCCTGGGTACAGTGTTTTCTGGAATAGTTGAAGAAACAGGAAACAAAACAACCCGTTTTAAAATAGGCGACCGGGTCTTCGGTATGACTGGCTTTCGATTTGGTACCTATGCGGAATATATATCTGTAAAAGAAACCGGAGTTGTTTCCCATATGCCTGCCAATGCCAATTTTGAAGAAGCTGCTGCTCTTCCTTTTGGATGGCATACGGCGATTTATTTTTTGGAGAAAGCCGGTATCAGGAAATATGAAAATCCCAACATACTTATTTACGGATCAACCGGATCAGTGGGTAGTGCAGCCATTCAGGTAGCCAGGTTTTATGGTGCTACCATTACGGCCGTATGCAGTAGCACCGGCAGGGAATTAATGGAGCAACTCACCGTAGATAATATAGTTTATTACGATCGCCAGAATTTTACGCTGTTGAATGAAAAATTCGATATTATATTGGATGCAGTTGGTCATATAACAAAAAAGACCTGCCAGCCTCTTTTGAAAAAGGGTGGCAGCTTCATTACAGTTGGTGGATTGGATATGGCATCTGAGAAAATCGAGCATTTGCTGTGCATCAGCGATTTGTTTGAGAAAGGTAAATGTGCTGCTGTTATTGATAAAGTATTTCCCTTCACTGAAATCGTTGCCGCCCACCGATATGTTGATGCAGGAAAAAAGAAAGGAAATGTGATTGTAAAGATTACCTAAGCGGATAAACTTGTTACTCAATATCCCTTTCTGAGCATATCAGCAAACTCATTTGGCAACGGACTTTCCTCCACTTCTTGGGCTGCTTTTTCAACATCGTATTCAAATCGAATAAACTCCACCTGTATGGCATCTTTACTGGTAATACTGCTGCTGGCATTAATCGTTAGCATAACATAACAGCCTTTTGGACTGCCATCTTTTGGTTTTCCTACAGATCCGATATTGATAGCATGCCGGTAGGTGCCGCCTGCTGTTTCTTCTACTGGTAATATCCGGTGATAGGGTTTATGGGTATGACCGAAACACATGATGTCGGCATTCGCTTCTTCCATTATTCGCATCAAACTTTTTTCTTCCCGGTCTTCAAAAAGGTATTCATTGATCTTCCTCAGACTCTCATGTACCAGCAAGAGATTGAGTTTGTCATTGTTCAACTGAAATTCCACCCGGATATGAGCAGGCAGGGTTCTCAGGTACTGGCGCTCCTCCTCATTTACTATTGAATTGGTAAAGCCGATGGAGATTTTACCCATGTCTTTGTCCGTATCCGTTTTGTACGCACATCCACTTTCACCACTCATTAAGCCGATTCCCTGATCGTAGTTGCCTGCAATAGTAGGGATGCATCTTTTTCTGATTTCATTGATCACTTCATTGGGCCAGACATTGTATCCAACCAAATCACCCAGACAGTAAATGGCATCGGGTTGCTGTTCTTCCATACTTTTAAAGCAGGCTTCCAGGGCCGGCAGGTTGGCGTGGATATCACTGAATAGTGCTTTTCTCATATTTTGTATAATATTTACTCCTCAACCAGAAGGCTACATTCACCAATGAAATCAATGCTGGCACTTCCACCAGTGGGCCAATTACCCCGGCAAACGCCTGTCCGCTATTGATGCCAAATACTCCAATGGCTACCGCAATGGCCAGTTCAAAATTGTTTCCGGCTGCAGTAAACGCGATGGAGGTATTGGTGGAATAATCCGCCCCCATTTTTTTACCCAGGAAAAAGCTTACCAGGAACATGATCGAAAAATAAATAATCAGCGGTATGGCTATTCTTACTACATCCATCGGAATCTGCACAATTAGTTCGCCTTTCAGACTAAACATGAGCACAATCGTAAAGAGCAAGGCAATCAGAGTGATGGGAGAGATGAAGGGAATGAATCTGTTGTTGTACCATTCATCGCCCTTGGCTTTACGCAAAATCATTCTGGTTAGTAATCCCGCAGCGAAAGGTATGCCTAAGTAGATAGCCACACTTTCTGCTA
>CAZJNY010000342.1:0-3546 GCA_964547405.1 uncultured Flavihumibacter sp.
TTTTTTAACCAAGCGTTCGTATGGCACAATTCTTTAAATACTTTTTTGCTGCATTGCTGGCATTGTTTGTATTCTGTGTACTGGCATTTTTTCTACTTATTGGAATAGCGGGTGCACTTGCCAGTAAGGAAACGGTAGAATTGCAGGCGCATTCGGTACTGTATATCGACCTGGGCAAACCGCTCCAGGAACAAACCAAAGAAAATCCATTTGCGGTACTGGAAGGGGAAGAGTCTACCGCGCAACCTGGTGTACACGATATGATTCAATTAATCCGGCACGCTTCGGGTAATGATCAGATCGATGGTCTTTATCTGAAAGCAGGAAGTAATGCCAATGGATTTGCAACCAATGAAGAACTGCGCCAGGCGCTTACAGGTTTCCGTGAGTCAGGAAAATTTGTGATCGCTTATGGTGAAGTAATCCCGCAACAGGCTTATTATGTAGCGTCTGTAGCTGATAAATTATACTGCCATCCCAAAGGCGGACTGGAATGGACAGGACTGGGAATGGAATATGTTTTTTTCAAGAAAGCACTGGACCGGCTGGATATAGAGCCGCAGATCTTTTATGCCGGTAAATTCAAGAGTGCCACCGAACCCTTCCGGGAAGAAAAAATGACCGAGCCCAATAAAGTGCAAAGCAGGGAATTACTGGAAGGAATTTATGGGCATCTCCTTGCATCCATTGGTGAGCGCAGAAAAATTGAACCAGCACGGTTGAGACAACTGGCAGATAGCAACCTCGTGCGCAATGCCGTGGATGCCGAAAAATTATCCCTGCTGGATGGACTTCGTTATGAAGATGAAGTGAAAGAAGAAATCCGCCGTAAAACAGGCGATGATGCCATCGATAAAATAAAATTTGTATCCATGGCTACCTATGCCGAAGCGGTAAATGCATTGAGCGGCAAGGGGACGGATCGTATTACAGTAATTTATGCCGAAGGAAATATTGTGGACGGAGAAGGGGATGATACCCAGATTGGTGGCAATAAATTCCGGAATTATATCCGCAAAGCCCGACTGGATACAAAAACCAAAGCCATTGTCGTGCGTATTAATTCAGGTGGTGGCAGTGCCATGGCGAGTGAAAATATGTGGCGGGAAATCGAACTGGCAAAAAAAGACAAACCGGTAATTGTAAGCTTTGGTGATGTGGCTGCATCCGGTGGTTATTATATGGCATGTGGTGCGGATAGTATTTTCGCACAGTCCAATACCATCACAGGATCCATTGGTGTTTTTTCCATCGTTCCCAATATGCAGGGATTTTTCTCGGATAAACTGGGAGTTACTTTTGATGGCGTAAAAACAGGTCCTTATGCCAATTCTCCCTCTGTAACTGAGCCATTGAGTCCCCTGCAGAAAAAATATTTTCAGGAAGGCGTAGACAGTATTTATCAGACTTTTTTAAGCCGGGTAGCGGAAGGAAGAAAAATGCCACTGGCAAAAGTTGATAGCATCGGGCAGGGCAGGATCTGGACCGGTACGCAGGCATTGCAACTCGGCCTGGTAGACAGGATTGGAGGAATGGAAACTGCGATGGCGGCGGCTGCGAAACTGGCCAAACTGGATGGGTATCGGGTCCGCCAGTTTCCGGAACGTATCAACTGGCTGGAGCGGCTCACCGGCAATATGTCTAAAACAGTTTCGGCCCGCACCATCAGGAAATCTATTGGTGAGGACTGGTACCGGGTGTATGAGCAATGGCAATCGCTGGAAGCAGGCATTGGTACAGCTCAGGCGCGTATTCCTTTTGAACTGATTTTTCGTTAATCCATCTATCTATCCGGAATGCGTCTGTTCAAATTACTGCTCATCAGTATCGTGTTTTTTTTCCTCCTGCTTACTGCGTTTACCAGTCTGATACCTTCCACTGTCAGGATTTCGCGGGCAGTGGATATCCAGGCAACAAAGGCGGAGCTGTTACCCTATTTAGAAGATCCCAAAAGCTGGCCGAAATGGAATCGCTGGTTCCAGGATAGTGCCCCCGGAATAGATATTAAATTCATCGCTCAAACCGATTCCAGTATTCAATACCAGTGGTCTTCCGTAGATCGCAGTTTTACCAGCAATTATATGCTGTATGAAGTGCGGGAGGGAACTACCACCTTGCAATGGTATTTCGACTTTAAACTGGACTGGTACCCCTGGGAAAAGATGGGCAGTATTGTTTATGATAAACAAATGGGTCCTGTAATGGATGAAAGCCTGGGAAATTTAAGGGGTCTTGTGGAATCGAATCCTTAATTTTAAAAAAAAGCCATTAATATGAAATCCTTATTACTGGGCCTGGTAGCAATCAGTTTTATGCTGCCCGCCTGTGCACAGAACCGTAAAAGTCCGCATGAAACGGTTAGTTCAGAAAACATCAGTGTATCCTATGGCCGTCCCGCCAAAAAAGGCCGTGATATTTTTGGTGCCCTGGTACCTTATGGTAAAGTGTGGAGAGCAGGTGCTGATGAGGCAACAGAAATTACGTTCAAGAAAGATGGCAGTCTGGGCGGACAGCCGGTAAAAGCAGGAACCTATACCTTATTTGTAATTCCCAATGAAAAAGAATGGACGATCATCCTGAATAGCCAGCTGAAGCAGTGGGGAGCATATGAGTACGATAAACATAAGGACAAGGATGTGCTAAAGGTTAATGTGCCGGTAGGCAAAACCGATGCGCCGGTTGAGAATTTTACCATAAATATCGAAAATGGAAAAATGATTATGGATTGGGATACCACCCGGGTAGCCGTTCCATTTTCCTGATTATCAATCATACTACAAGAAGGCCTCCGCAAGTCGGGGGCCTTTTTTATGGGGGGAAACCGGCCATCCGTAATTTTCACCATCCCGGGAGGCATTGGGAAGATAAAATAGTTTTAACAGGTATGCAACGAAGGGCGACCGTACTTTGTCAGCTTATAACAAGGAAATGACCAACGAACACCAATTGGTGAAGGACTGCCTGAAAGGGAAGCCGGCCGCGCAAAAAGCGTTGTACGAGCAGTTTGCTGCTCCGATGCTGGGGGTCTGTTACCGGTATACCAAATCCATGAGTGATGCAGAAGATGTATTGCAGGAAGGGTTTGTAAAGGTCTTTCATTACCTGGCGCAGTTCAGGGGGGAAGGCGACCTGGGAGCATGGATCCGGCGTATTATGGTAACTACGGCGATCAATTATCTGAAGAAAAACAGCCGTTACCAGTACGACCTGTCGTTCAGTGCTGACCAGCCGGGGTATTTACATCCGGTATCGCCTGAGAATCCGGAAGTTCGGCTGGATGCCAAGCAGCTCGCCGATCTGGTCAGACAATTGCCTCCAGGTTACCAGACCATATTTAACCTGCATGCAATTGAAGGTTATTCACATGTTGAAATTAGTGCCATGCTGGGAATCCATGAAGGAACATCCCGCTCTCAATATGCACGTGCCCGCAGCCTGCTGATGAACTGGCTGCAAAAAGAATCCGAATCAGTAAACACAACTCACTATGCCCGATCGTGATTTTGATAAATCCATTCAGCGCAAGGCAAATGAACTTCGCCTGGA
>CAZJNY010000343.1:0-3543 GCA_964547405.1 uncultured Flavihumibacter sp.
CGGCAGCCCTTCAACAGTTTAAAAGTGAAGTAGCGCTGAAGTTTCAATTGTACAATAGTCTGTTCACTTCGCTGCCGTTCCACCGGATCGAAAAAACCGGCATCCTGCTTTCCGTTCTGCTGAATGTATGTGAAGAAGGTTATAAAAAGAAAAAGACACCCTTACAGATTCTGGATGATTTCTTTGCCAGCCATACCAGTTTCAGAACAGAGCAGGAGAAAACAGATCTGCTTTTTCGTTTTGTTCAGTATGTGGAAAGACAGGTGGTGCTTTTTGATGCCCTAGAAGATGCGGCTTTCAGTAAGATAAATGACTTTTCCGGTCCGGGTACACTGAAACAACTGGTCGCTTTTTTACAGCAGCCAGAACAGGATACCAGCCATCTGGAGAAAAATCCATTCTGTGTACGTATGGTGCTGACCGCACACCCAACACAGTTTTATCCCGGTTCTGTACTGGGAATCATTCATGATCTCTCCAAGGCCCTGCAGGAAAACAATACCTCTCTCGTTAACAGTTATCTGCAGCAACTGGGTAAAACACCTTTTTTCAAAAAGCAGAAACCTACCCCTTTTGATGAAGCGATGAGCCTGATCTGGTACCTGGATAATGTCTTTTATCCGGCTGTAGGAAAAATTCTTTCCTATGCAGACAGCGAACTCGCGGGGAAAGTGAATACGAACCAACCCCTGCTTCAAATGGGATTCTGGCCTGGTGGAGACCGTGATGGTAATCCATTTGTAACTGCGGAAACAACGCTTCAGGTAGCAGGAGCACTTCGTTCGAGTATCATCAAACAATATTATCTCGATGTGCGCAGGTTGAAGCGCCGGCTCACCTTCAAGGAAACCGATCAGCTGATCGCAGATTTGGAAAAGCAATTATTCAATGAAGTATTTGGAGAACAACCCGCCCGCAGCCTGAGTGCGGATTCCATGATACAGCAATTGCAACAGGTGCGGGATACCATAGTATTGCAACACAATGGCCTGTTTGCCGACCGGATCGATAACCTGATACAAAAGATCCGCGCATTTGGTTTGTTCTATGCGTCACTGGATGTTCGCCAGGACAGCTCTGTACATGAATCCTTCTTCGAAGCAGTTTCCAAATCCGGTAACCTGTTTTCTGGTGTATACAGTTCGCTGTCGCCGGCAGAACGCCTGGATCAATTGAGCAAATTACCAGCATTGGCTGATGATCCAGGTTTTACGGAAGCTGTGCATACAGACACCCTGGCATCCATAAAAACGATTGCCCGGATTCAACAGGAGAACGGAGAAATTGGTTGTCATCGCTATATCATCAGTCATTGTACCAGTGCTGCCAATGTGATGGAAGTATTCGGACTATTTTTACTCGGAGGCTGGAAAAAAGAGACACTGACTGTTGATATTGTCCCCTTGTTTGAAACCATTGAAGACCTCCGGCAGGCAGGCGCCATTATGGATGCCCTGTACCAGCATCCGGATTATCGGGAACATCTCAAAAGGAGAGGAGATAAACAAACCATCATGCTTGGTTTTTCGGATGGTACCAAGGATGGCGGTTACCTCATGGCCAACTTCAGCATCCTGCAGGCGAAAAAGCAACTCACTGCATTGTCGGCCCAATACGGACTGGATGTATTATTCTTTGATGGCAGAGGTGGTCCGCCTGCAAGAGGTGGTGGCAAAACACATAAGTTTTATGCATCCATGGGTAAGGATGTTTCGAGTAAGGAAATTCAACTGACCATACAGGGACAAACGATCAGTTCCAATTTCGGAACCATTGATGCTGCACAGTTTAATATGGAACAGTTGCTCAATGCAGGATTATCTGCTGCTGCCAAGCATTCTACCCGGCAAACCCTGGATCAGGGTCAGGAAGCGCTGCTTCTTCAACTGGCCAATGATGGATTCAATGCTTATACCGCACTCAAAAATCATCCCACTTTCCTCGACTATCTATCACATGCAAGTGCGCTGCGATTTTATGCGGCTACCAATATCGGATCCAGGCCGGCAAAACGCGGTTCAGCCACCCGCCTGAATCTGAGCGATCTTCGTGCAATTCCCTTTGTAGGCGCATGGAGTCAGTTAAAACAGAATGTAACAGGCTATTACGGAGTCGGTTCCGCCCTTAAGCAGGCTGATGAACGCGGCGAATGGAAGAAAGTAAAAGAGATGTACCAGCATTCGCTTTTCTTCAAAACGCTTATTGATAACTGTGAGATGGCTATGCTGAAATGTTATTTCCCGCTTACCAGTCACCTTGCGGATCATAAAGAGTTTGGAGAGATCTGGCATATGATCTACAGCGAATACGAACTTACCCGAAAATATGTGCTGCTTCTGTCTGGCAATACGGAGCTGATGGCTGATTATCCAGTGGAGCAATTATCTGTTTCCATGCGGGAACGGATTGTTCTGCCCCTTACAACCATACAGCAATATGCGATTACCCGTGTGCGTGAGTTGGAAGCCGGCAGTCCGCATGATCTTGCTGCAGGCATGAAAACAACTTATGAAAAGCTGGTGATGCGCTGTTCCTTTGGTATTATCAATGCGGGTAGGAATTCGGCGTAGGAAGGTGAAAGGTGAAAGGTGAAAGGTGAAAGGTGAGAAGTGAGAAGTGAGAAGTGAGATAGGAGAGAGTCTCCTTTGTCTCCTTCGTCTCCTGTCTCCTCTGTTCCCTCTTCCATTCCTCCCTCTTCCATTCCCCCTCTTCCATTCTCTCCCGGTCCATGCCCTTCAGGACAGAACAGGACAGCCTGACAGCGGGAATGCAGTAATTTTTTCTAATTGTTTTAGAATAAACGAGTTGCTGCCAGATGCTGTTCAGAAGAATTGTTTTCCTGCCTGTTTTGCTATTCCTGATAGTTGTTGGAATCTTCTATTCCTGTGATTCTGCAGGGTTGCAGGCTACTGCTGCTGTTCCTGATTCCATCAGCTATAATTTTCATATCCGACCCATTCTTTCAGACAAATGTTTCAGTTGTCACGGTCCTGATGCCAATAAAAGAGAAGCCGGATTACGACTGGATCTTGCAGACAGTGCGTTTAAGGCACTCCAGGATAATCCTTCTGCACATGCCTGGGTACCGGGAAAACCGGAGGAATCCGATGCTTTTTTGAGAATAACCACAGAGGATACTTCCCTGCTGATGCCCCCCTTATATTCCAACCTGAGTTTAACCAGCCATGAAATTTCCCTCATAAAAAAATGGATTCAGCAGGGCGCCCGTTATGAAGAGCACTGGGCCTTTGTTGCTCCGCGCAAGCAGGCCCCGCCTGCTGTTAAAAAGAACGCCTGGCCGATTAATGAAATTGATTTTTTCACCCTGGCGGCTATGGAAGAAAAAGGCTTCGAGCCGAACGAAGAAGCAGACAAAGAAAGACTGCTTAAAAGGCTTTGCCTGGATCTTACCGGACTTCCCCCTACGATTGAACTGATGGATGCTTTTCTGGCAGATACAAGACCTGATGCCTATGAGCGGATGGTAGATCAGTTAGTAGCGCTTCCTGCTTATGGTGAAAAAATGGCCCTGCACTGGCTCGA
>CAZJNY010000344.1:0-3542 GCA_964547405.1 uncultured Flavihumibacter sp.
ATTTTATCCAGATTCAATTCTCCGCTCTTTACGTTGATTTCAAACTTTCCGCTACCCTCCAGCTTTAATTGAAAACCTGCACCAGGCAAGCCTTTCCAACGACCTGATACAGCACCCTGTTTCCATTCCAATTCAACAGGAGCATTGTTTTTCTCAACTACCACCAATTCCGCAACCCTGTTTTTTTGCTGCTCCAATCCTTCAAAATCATAACTCAGTCGCGCTCCTGGCAGTAGTCGCCGGAAACTGGTGAACCGCGAATAATCAAGCGGCTGATGCGCCTCAGTTATAATTTCTGCTGAGCCTTCTTCAACGTTCAACAGTTCTGCTTCAATACTTATTGCTGAAGACCAGAAAAAAGGATGTTCTACCTGATGCCAGCCATCGAGTTGATAAAATACAGGATTGCCTTTATCCAACCCTTTAAGTATATACAAACTTCCCTGCCTGGTAATCGGAAAACGGATTCTTTTTTGGTTGAGCAGAATGCTGGTAATTCGCTGATCAGGAATATTTCCTGCCTGGTTGCTATTCGGTTGAATACTTCCATATAGCAGCCACTCATTTTTCCATTTTCGCACTAGTACCAGATCATTTGGAGCAGAAGCTGAAAACCGAAACAGGGAATCAGCATTCAGTAATTCTCCCTGTTCAAAAAAATGCGGCGCCTGGGTTCGTATGGCCTGTGCATAAGCGGGGATGGCAACCTGGTAGGCATATCCTTTCGGATCATAGGGACCAATACCATTGGGCCATTTGCCACCCGGACCAGTAACATTAAAATAGCCCACGTAAAAAAAATCAGCGCCCAGCATCACCATAGATTTTAAAAGTGCCAGCCATTGAGCGGGACGAATATTTTCCTTTTCCTCCTGCCAGCCAGCAGCAACGAAGGGTGAAAAATTTTTATCTCCTGCCGGAATTTCGATAGCACGTCCTTTGGCAATCATGCCATACCCATTGTAAGGCCCATTTGCAAGTTGCCAGTTGGATGGAGTGAATGGATAAAAATCGGGTGTAGACCGGACACTGCCATCGGGCATACGATTTACTTTTTTCCGGTATTCAACGGCTCCCCAGAAATCAGGTTGAACAGCAGATACCTGGAAGATTGAAAAAATTGTAGAAGCCGGCAGGTCTTTTAAGACAATGGACCGGAATCTTTCTTCCAGTTTATGTTGAAATCTTCCGAAGTACTGTGTTCTGCTCAGTCCGCTGCGTTTAAAATCTTTCCATACTACAGGATCTTGCCGGAGCAGTTCTTCTCTGTATGCTGTACCAAGTACTTCTCCATTCTCGTTGATGAGCGCAGGGGCACGTTTTAACCGACTGGTTAACTGAGACAGATAAAACCGAACGGTTTCGGCATCCTGCTCCATGATCTGCGGGTCCATCAAAGGAGAGAGTTGCTTCTTCCCATTAACAAGAATGGGTTTTCCTTCTTTATTTGTCAGGTAATTTTTTGCGGCGAGCTGCTGGGAAAGCACAAAGGGTTTATCTGAGTTATACCCTGCATGACGAGGCTGGATTTGAGCCTGCATCGATATGGTAGAATACCCCCATGCCGGCTGTTGCTGCGCCAGTTTAAGTACTGCACCCGGAACAGTATTGGCATCACCATATATACGGCCGGCAGTTTGGGCATTCTCTCTCAGCAAGGGTATATCCAGCCAATAATTCCAGCGTTTATACATCTCCGTTTCTATTTCAACAGCAGCCGGGGCCGACCGTTCACTCAGATAATTAATATCCATCCAGGAAACATTACGGGAAAGTTTATGCCCCCTGGCGTATCGGGGAGAAGGAAACCGTTTTAACTGGTCCGTTAAAGAAACCGTATAGCGCGGAAAACCAGGCGCGAACTGCATTGTATCAAGCGCAAAAGTTGATTTGAAATCTGTTGACCGGCTACTGGTACTTCCATTCAATGAGTGAGTTAGTTTTCTAATGGTAACACTATCCAGGTATTGGTCGTACAAACTAACTTCATCCAGCTCAATACTCCCTTTGAATCCATCCGAAGCCTCCAATAAAGCAGTGTTGCCGGAAGGAATAGCAGTTTCCTTCGGATTAATTAATACGCCATCCGCCCATATTTCTCTTTTTCCAAGGCGACTGCTAAAATTAAAAACAACCGTATGCCAGTTGCCATCATTATAATGATCGTACCCAAAAGGTCCGCTTCCGGTAAGATTGGTCCGGTAATAGGAGCGGATTTTTTTTCCATCTTTTTGAGCACTGGTGGTGAAACTGAAATATGGATAGTTGAACGTGACTGAAAAATCCTGTCGGGGATAACTGATAAACTCGAAACTTTTTCCCCGGAAACTAATAACCAGCGCAAATGCATCGCCCTTTATTGCCTTGAGCATATTCGTTGATACCAGGCAATTCGCGCCCTGAATCCGGACAGCTTCCCGCTTACTGTCAGTAACAGATTCTATACTACAGGCACCACCGGCAGAACGCAGCACCAGGGATGCTGGCTGCCCTTTCTTATAGTCTGGTTTACCAAAGCCAAATTGCGCAACAGGTTTTTTTACCTGCGCCAGAGAAGGAATGCTTAACCCAACAAGTAAAACCAGGATGATTACGCGACCGACCATATGGCTTTTACAAAATCTAACCAGCGAATGGATCCATTCCGTTTACGAAATTTTGGAATGGAACTAACTGAAAAAACGAATGCAATAAAAATGGAAGCCAGTCTGCCCTGGTGTTTCTTTAAAAACAAAACAATATTTCTGCGTTTATAAAGAAAGCGCCAATCTGTTTTTTCCCCTGCATCTAAACTTCCGCCTTCATGAACAATGCTGTCTACAGGCAGAAAATAAATAGCCTGGCCAGATTGGTTGAGTTTAAAACAAAGATCCTGCTCTTCATTGTACATAAAGTATTGTTCATCAAACCCACCAACCTTTAAATAGGCAGATAGCCGTATCATAAAACAAACACCATTCAGGCAATCAACCTGCACAGGTTTGTTGGCAACTGCGCTCTGATTAATAGCTGAATATTTTTTTCGGAAGGAAAAAACTCCCGATACTGTTGTAATGGGCAAAATGGTGTTCTGGACCGTTTTCCCGTCCTGTTCCAGTACCCTGGGGCCCACCATGGCAGCGGCCGGATTGGAACTTAAAAAATCGGCTAATACCGTCAGGTAATCCCTGTTCAATATTCCGGCATCGCTATTAATAACATGAACCAGGGCTTCTTCCTCCTTTTCTGCGATATAGTCTACTGCCCGGTTCACACCATACCCGAAACCGCCGTTTTTTTGCTGGGGCAGGACTTGAACACCAGGCAGTTTAGTTAGTTCTTTCTGAAGTAATTCCAAAGCCGGTGCTTCAGACAGGTTATCCACTACCAGCACCGAATGTTCCCTGATAGAGCAATTCACCAGTTCAGATGCCAGTCGAATGACATCCTCCGGTGTATTATAATGAACAATAACTGAATAAAGTTTCACCTGATTAAACTTTAAAATGCCGGAAATTCCGATTGAATAAAAAACCGGTAAAACGTGCCCATTTAATTTTTCG
>CAZJNY010000345.1:0-3539 GCA_964547405.1 uncultured Flavihumibacter sp.
AAGTCATAGGAATTTATGGTTTAAGGCCTAAAAATTCAGACACGTGGTACCAGGATAACCTTAAACTTTCTTGGTGATATGATAAAAACAACCGCCGCGGCCATTTTGGCAGTTATATTGAGCATACCTGGATATTCCCAGGATTATGACGTTAATGTGAATTCAAGTTCCTGGGAAATTGCAATCTATCCTAATATCACACAGCGCGCCACAATCACTCACAATACTGCTGCCAAATATCCGCTCGAATCCAGCCCACAAATAAGCGGTGAAATTGGAATAAACCGAATGCTTTCGCTTGGAAAAAGGACAGGATTTCTATTTGGTCTACACTTCGGAATTGCCGGAAATAACGGCAAATACAGCGCTCCTGAAAGCGAAATAGGAGGATCAGGGGATGAAATATACTATTTCAATGGAGGGATGGCCCAGGACTTTACAGCTATGTATATAGCGATACCATTCTTGATAGAACAGAAAATTTTATTGGCGAATGGTCAAAGCCTCTTCATTCAAGGGGGGCCAAATGTTAGAGCAGCATTTGGCTCTTCCTCAAGAGGAGATATGGATGTTATGGAAATCAACTTGCAGAATAATAAGAATATATTTATCAACTTCACCTTTGCAGCTGGCTTTCAGTGGAAGGTAAAGGCAGATAAATTTTTAAAGTGTGGGCTTTATTTTAATCTTGATCCTTCCTACATAGCAAAGGGTGATTTTTTTGTAAAGACCGCATCAAGTTTTGATTCCGGAACTTACAAGGTTCAGGGAAACTGTATTGGACTGATGTTTTCTTTTGGAAAACTTAAATATCGCTAAACCTATCACCCGTTACTATCGCTAAGATACCATTCGAAGGTTCTTCATTCATATTCCCATAGCGTGTATTATTCACTCAAAGTGACCCCTTTTATTCAGTCTAAACTGACCCCCTATTTTTGACTCTGTTATGTGGCTTAAGATTCGTCATGATTTGATAACTAAAAATAGATCAATAAAGTTATTCTTCAGTCCTTCTTTTTCTGCGTAATGATTCTCCTTTTAATTCTATATGATGAGCATCATTTACGATACGGTCAAGGATAGCGTCTGCCAGCGTCTGATCTCCTATAATATCATACCAGGCAGCCACAGGAACTTGTCCGGCAATAAGTGTGGATCGTTTACCGTGCCGATCTTCTATAATATCCATTAACAGCATTCTGCTCTGGCTATCGAAGGGTTGGATCCCAAAATCATCCAGTATTAACAGGTCTTGTTTTTCCAGCCGACTTAATTCTTTGATGGAAGAGCCATCCGCGTTCCCCATTTTTAACTGACTCAGCAAGCGGGTGGTATTGGCGTAGTATACTTTAAAGCCTAACGTACATGCCTGGTTGCCAATGGCAGATGCTAAAAAACTTTTACCCGTGCCGGTACTTCCTGTAATGATCAGGTTCTGACTTTGCCGGATAAAGGTACATTCAGCCAGTCGGTGAACCTGCGTAGGATCTATTCCCCTGTTCTGGCTGTACTCGATCATTTCAATGGATGATTTGTATCGGAAGCGGGCATTCCGAAGACTCCGATCGATTGCCCGGTTGTTGCGATCATCCCATTCGCTGTCGATGAGCTGCGCCAGCAGCTCATCGGGGGTTAGGGTTTCGGTAGTAGAAGCTTCCAGCACACTGCGGAAGTTTTTGTACATACCATACAGTTTCATGCGTTTCATTTTTTCCAATGTTTGTTCATTCATTTGTTGGGGGATTTAAGTTGTAAAGAAGATTGTTCGTAATACTGCTTACCACGCAGATTGGCATGCACAGGAG
The DNA here is from genome assembly GCA_964547405.1 of uncultured Flavihumibacter sp. Lineage (GTDB taxonomy): Bacteria > Bacteroidota > Bacteroidia > Chitinophagales > Chitinophagaceae > Flavihumibacter. The sequence continues at coordinate 1,809 of CAZJNY010000345.1, forward strand.
TGGTTGGTTGTTGCTGGCTGAGTTCTTCCGGAGTAAGTTGATCCAGCCCTTTTCTTAAGATGTCTTCCAGGATATAATAGGTGATCGCATTGTATTCCAGGGCTCGCCTGCAGGCAATCGTGATACGTTCTTTACCTACTCTGCGGGCCAGGTTCAGTACGCCGCTGCAGGCTTTGTATCCCTGTTCTGGATGGGCCTTGGCCTCCATTAGTTTCTCTACAAACTGGGCTACCTCCGGAGCTATTTCACGGGCTTTAGAATAAAAAAATTCCGGATTCCACTCTGACAGAAAACGATGTTTACTGGCCAGGTGTTCCGGATTCGTGGTATAGCGATTGCGCCGGTAATTGCGCACGTGGCGCGCCAACAGTGTAAACTGGAAGTAAATATCTACCTGGGAAGAGTGATAAACCAGCCGGACGCGCTTGCCGATGTATTCATAGGGAACACTGTAGTAGTGCCGGTCTTCATGTAAGGCCACATGACCGTTTTTCATCACTTTGTTTTCCCGCACCTTGCGCAGTTCAAAGGGAAGTGCAGGAAGGGCGTGCAGGGCTATTTTTTCTTCCTGTTCAAACAAGGTCCGCCTGCTGTCGCCGCCTTTTAAGGGCGCCTGGTTGTGTTTTTCAAGGGCTACCCAAATGGCTGCGTTAAGCGCTTCCAGACTGGTAAAAACCTGCTCGCGTACTGTGGTGTAGACGCGCTGATACACCAACTTGACAGCATTTTCAACCAGTGCTTTGTCCTTGGGTTTATAGGAACGGGCAGGAAGGATCACTGTGCTGTAATGCTCGGCAAAAGTCTCGAAAGTTTCATTGAGGATCGGCTCGTATTTGCTGCTTTTGGTAACCGCCGCCTTCAGATTATCCGGTACTACGGCTGCCGGAACGCCTCCGTAATATTCAAACGCATGCTGGCAACAGGTTATAAAATCCTCTTTCTTTTGCGACCATACGGCTTCAACATAGGTAAGCTGACTGCATCCCAGGATGGATACAAAAACTTCTACCGATTTTACCTCACCACTCTGCTCGTCTACAACAGATAATTTATCGCCGCAGTAATCGACAAACAGCTTTTCACCAGCCTTGTGTTCCAGGTGCATAGTGAAGCCATTGCGCCGTTGGTATTCAGCTAAATAATTGTAAAACTGCGTGCGTCCATAAGGGTTAGGATCGTTCTGTCTGTACCACTGCCACTGCAATTCCAGCGTCATCCCCTTGCGGCGGAGCGCTTTGCTTATAGCTGGTAAGAGTACCTGAATGCGGGTCAGCCGGTCTTCATCCGGAACAGTAGCTTCTTTAGGTGGGAAAAACAGCTGCTGAAGAGCGAGGTCATCACACGCTTCAATTTCTTCCAACGTCAGGCGCAGCGTCTGGAACTTGCGAACATACAACTTGATTACATTCCGGGATACTCCGGTGATCTGATGGGTCTTTTTACTTCCAAATGCCCTGACAATAACATCGGATAATTTGCTTGATTTTACTCATACTGATTGGTTTATTAGCCATTCATTTTTCGGTTAGTAATCACCGAAAACTAGGCTAATCATAACCAACCTTAAGCCATCATAATCAGGGGGTCAGTTTGCACTGAAAACAGGGGGTCAGTTTGCGCTGAACAAAAGGGGTCAGCTTCCAGCGAAAACAGGGGGTCAGTTTGACCGGATTTTACATGACAGCTATAGCTCATACAAAGCAGGTGGTATTCCAGGGAGTACCACTTGCA
>CAZJNY010000346.1:0-3510 GCA_964547405.1 uncultured Flavihumibacter sp.
TCGCGCAGGTGTTTTAAACCAATTTCAGTGATGGGAGTGCCATCCAGGCTGATTGTTCCGGAGTCCGTATCGAATAGTCTGAGCAGCAATTGGGCAAGGGTTGTTTTCCCGCTTCCGGTTCGGCCAATGATGGCCACTTTTTCCCCATTACGAATATCGAGACTGAGTCCTTTGATCGCCTTAATACCTGTGTGTTCATAGGTAAAATCAACCTTATCAAACCGGATACTACCGCTAACCTCAGGATGTTTCGGATTTACCGGCTCCTGAATCTGCGATTCCGTATCCAGAAATTCATTGATCCGCTTCTGGGAAGCTGCCGCACGCTGGATCATACTGGCTGTCCAGCCAATGGCACTTACCGGAAAGGTGAGTATATTGATGTACATCACAAATTCAGCCAGCATACCGGTTGTTACATTGGAGCCCGGTTGCATGGCATATATACCTCCGATCAGGATGGTGAGCAGGGTACTGATCCCGATCATCAGTGCCATCGTGGGAAAATAAATGGCTTCCATTTTGGCCAGGCCGATGGTACTCTGCCTGTATTCTTCACTGTTCTTTTCAAAATAATCCTGCTGCGCTTTTTCCTGAACAAAAGATTTAATCACCCGGATTCCTGAAAAAGATTCCTGCGCTGTTGTGGTGAGTTTTGACAAGAGTGCCTGGATTCGTTCGCTTTTCCGGTGTATGGTGGTGTTTACATAATAGATCGTGATGGCCAGCAGCGGCAAAGGTGATAAAACGATCAGGGTCAGTTTGGGATTGGCCTGCAGCATATAGATCAGGCAAAAACTGATGGTGAACGCAAGGTTTACAAAGTACATAATAGCCGGACCCGTATACATTCTCACCCGGCTCACATCTTCGGCTATGCGATTCATGAGATCGCCCGTGCGGTTCTTTTTGTAAAAACTAAGATCCAGTTGCTGATAATGCCTGTAAATGGCATTTTTCTGATCAAATTCAATGTGGCGGCTCATTACAATTATGGTTTGCCGCATCAGGAACATAAAAAACCCACTCAGCACGGCAGTACCGAGTAATACCAGTCCGCATAAAAGCACCAGGCTGCCGAAACTTTTGGATCGGGTATGCTCTACCAGAAAATAAACTACCCAGTCGTAGGTTGTTTTCTTGCCTTCCTGGTACCCTGGTAACTGCTGCTCCACCGCATCTATAACAAAGCGGGTAATCTGCGGTGCAAGAATCCTGAAATAGTTGGAAAGTATGATGAACAATATACCCAGGAAAAACCGCCAGCGATATTTCCAGAGATATTGATTGAGACTTTTAAGATGTTTCATGAAGAGGCAAATTTAGGGAGAAGGGAGGAATGGAAGAGGGGACAGAGGAAACGGGAGACAAAGGGGACAGAGGAGACGGGAGGAATGGAAGGAATGAGCAAAATAGAGGAGGCGGGTTTGGAGAGGGATTGGGATATTGCGGCATGATGAAACGCTACTATACTACCTTTCTGATCCTGGCTATGCTAGCCGGACTCCTGCCAATTGATGCCTTTTCACAGAAAACTGCGATCCAAACCATCACCACGCATGATAAGATTACCGTGGTTACCGATCCTTCGAAAGGCGTTAATAGCTATCTCGGATGGGGAAAATTTCCTGCTACCACCACGCCTGTTCGTAAAATCCGGATGGTGGTGAAATTCGGTTGTCCCGATACACTCCGATGCGCAGACTGGGATTATATGGACCAGATCCTGATCCGGCGAAAGGGCGGTCAGCAGGCACCTGATCTGAGTTATGAAATTGGCCGTATGCTCACCCCTTATGGGGGTGCTTTCGGGAAAAACTGGAATTTTGAATGGGCTACGGATCTGACTGATTTTAGTCTGCTGCTCCGCGACAGTGTGGAAGTGGAATACCGCCATGCCGGTTATGAACCCAATAACGACCGGGGCTGGAAGATCACCGTACAATTTGAGATCTATCCCGGTCCTCCTGCCCTGCCCCCTGTTGCCATCCACCGCATTTACGATGGGCATTATGCCTACGGCGATAGCAGTAAACCAATTGAAGCTGCCCTAAAAGCAGTGAGTTTTACCTCAAATGCCAAAACCAGGAATGCCCGCCTGCTCGTGTACCAGACCGGTCATGGTATGGACCCCGCCGGATGTGGTGAATTCTGCAGCCGGTACCGGGAAATTTTCTTTAACGGGCAATCCATCGACAAGCGGGATATCTGGCAGAAATGCGGCGACAATCCCCTGTATCCGCAAGCCGGCACCTGGGTCATTGACCGCGCTTACTGGTGCCCGGGAGAGCTGAAACATGCCGATCGCTACGAACTAACGATTCAGCCTAACCGAAAAAATGAAGTGGATATCAACATGGAGCCTTATCTGTCTCCCAAACCCAGTGCCATGGAAGTGATATCCGCCTATGTGGTTGAATACGGTGCCTATCGAAGCCGACAGGATGTGGCCATGGAAGATATACTTGTTCCCTCCGACAAGGACATTCATTCAAGAATCAATCCTGCCGGTGTGAATCCGGTCATATCGTTTCGGAACCTTGGTGGTGACATACTCCGGACGCTGCAGATCAGCTATGGAACCAAGGGATCTGCCAGCCAGCTATTTCAGTGGAAAGGCGAACTGAAACCTGGAGAAACGGCTATTGTGAAATTACCGGGAACCATCTCATCAACTACTGGTGTAAATGAGTTCCAGGCTGTGCTGAGCCGGCCGAATGGAAAGCAGGATGGCTACCAGCAGGATAATACGATGAGCAGCCGGTTTACCGCCATCCCCAAACATGGCACCAGCCTGGTATTTCAGTTTAAAACCAACCGCCAGCCGCAGCACAATGCATATACCCTGATCAGTTCCAACAATAAAATTATTCAGGAGAGAACTACGGGTGAATTAAAAGCGGACAGTCTGTACCAGGAAAACTGGAAACTGAATCCAGGCATCTATACGCTGCTGGTGAAAGATACAGCAGGAGACGGACTTGAATTCTGGTTCAACAGAAGGGGCGGTCGCGGTTATGCAAGGCTGTTAGATGAACAACGTCGTATGCTGAAACCCTTTGAATCGGATTTCGGAACCAGCCAGTTTTATGCGTTTGAAGTAGTGGAAGATTCTACCCTACACCAGGCACCGGTTGAGCTTCCTGCAGTAGGGCTTTATCCGACCATGAGTGGGGGCCCAACTACGCTGGATTATTTCAGCAACAGCGCAGAGAAAGTTACTGTTCGTTTTATTTCTGACCCGGGCAACCAGCTGGTAGAAGAACATGTGTATGAAAATCTGAAGGAAGGTGTATTCCAGTACGACATGAGTTATCTGCCCGCGCAACGCTATTATGTACAGGTATGGGTGAAAGAGAAGATGGTATTTAATAAACGATTGCGCATAGTTTTTCGCCAATAATCCTGCCGACTGAAATAGGTCAGAAAATAGTTGTAAATTCTGCCATTATTCAATCACCAACAACTCAACAAACATGCAATCGCAACGCAGACAGTTTCTTAAGTTAA
>CAZJNY010000347.1:0-3493 GCA_964547405.1 uncultured Flavihumibacter sp.
GGCAGGAAAAAGTTTTTGGCCGTGCTGCTAAATTCCAGAATCATAATGTATCTGTAAGCGGCGGAAACCAGGCTACCACTTTTAACCTTAGTCTTACGGCTAATAACGAGGAGGGGGTTCTGCTGGAATCCGGATTGCAGCGTTACCTCATGAACTTTAAACTGGAGCATAAAGCATCCGAAAAACTGAGAATCGGGCTTACAGCAAGGTATATTGATCAGACCATCAGCGGTAAAGGAACAATTGATCCGGGTACCCGGGAAGCCGGTCGCCTCCGTCATTCAATCAATTACCGTCCCTTCGTACTGGAACGCCCTTTGTTCGGAGATGAGGATTATGATATTACCTATGAACAACAGGCTCGGATCAGGAACCCGATCCTGCTGACCCGTTCCGAATACCGTAAACAATACTCCAGAGGAACTTACTTAACGGCTTTTGCCAACTACAATATCCTGAAGAACCTGGTATGGCGCTCTACGTTCGGTATGGACAATGTAAACCTGAGAACAAATCAGTTTTGGGATAAGATTTCTCCAACTGCCAGCCGCTTCGCCAATTTGCCGGTTGCCATGATCGGTCAGCAACAGAATAATACATTAAACAATTCAAATACTTTACAGTATTCCGTCCGCAACTTCAAAGAGCACCATAGTTTTACTTTACTGGCCGGTCAGGAAGTGGTGCAGAGCAAATCCAAACAAAATACAATTGAAACCCGTTACTTCCCTGCAGATATAACAGCAGAAAAGGCATTGGCTAACATGGGGCTCGGATCCATCCCTTCAGGATCAACTGCACAACAACCCATGCCAACTTCTTTTGAATCAACACCGCAACGAATTTTTTCTTTGTTTGGACGTATGACATACAGTTATGATGATAAGTACCTGGCTACATTCAATGTGCGTTCAGATCGTTCTTCCAAATTCACACCAGCAAACAGTCAGCTGGTTTCGCCCTCAGGATCCATCGCCTGGAGAATTTCAAAAGAAAAATTCATGCGGGATGTTACCTGGATATCTGATGCCAAGATCCGGTATGGGTATGGACAGGTAGGTAATAACCGGATCGGTGATAACCTCTACCGCCAGCTTTATGGTGTAAGTGCTTCTTATGCACTGAATCATTCCGTGTTACCCGGTTTTGTACCAACCGCACTTTCTAATCCCGAACTGGAATGGGAAAAGAATATTACCCGGAATTTCGGGCTGGATCTTTCGCTCTTCCGCGATAAAGTACAGTTCACGGTGGATATTTATAAAAATACCGCCAGTAACCTCCTGTTGAATGTAAAGATTCCAACCACTACCGGTTATACCGATCAGATCCAGAATGTAGGTGCCATTACCAATCAGGGAGTTGAATTCCAATTGGGCGGTACACTCGTGGCAAAGAAGAACTTCAGCTGGACCTCAAACTTCAATATTGCATTCAATAAAAACCGCATCGATAACCTCGGTGGGGTGGATCAGATCAGAAAAGCTTCCGGCTGGCAGGTAGGCGGTGAAGAAGATTATCTTGTAAAAGTCGGAATGCCAGTAGGGCAGATGTATGGATATGAAACGGCCGGCTGGTATACGCTCGATGATTTTTCATATGCAGGGGGTATATATACACTCAAACCTGAAGTGGCCAGCAATGCTGTAGTGGTTGGTTTTGCTCCTCAGCCCGGTACCCTCAAGTTTACCGATACCAACGGCGATGGTGTGGTAGATACTCAGGATAAACGGATCATTGGTGATGCAAACCCTGATTTCACCGGGGGCTGGAATAACCAGTTCGCCTACAAAAATTTTGACCTGAGTGTGTTTGTCAATTTTGTGGTAGGTAATGATATTTATAATGCCAACAAGATAGAGTTCACGCAAGGCGACTTTCCGTATATAAATATGCTGGCTATTATGAATGGTCGCTGGAAAACCATTGATGAAAACGGAGTGAAAGTCACCGATCCCGCTTTGCTTGCCAAGCTGAATGAAAATGCCACAATCTGGCAGCCCAACCGGGCACAAAGATGGCCACTCCATACCTGGGCTGTTGAAGATGGTTCCTTTCTTCGCCTGAGCAATCTGACACTTGGGTATACACTTCCTAAAAAGATACTGAGCGCTATGAAGATTTCTGCCTTCAGGGTGTTTGGTACCGTTAATAACCTGGCCACTATCACTGGCTATACAGGCTTCGACCCCGATATCAATACTCGTAGGAGTGATCCGCTTACTCCAGGTGTGGACTTTGCCGGATATCCGCATTCCAGGACTTGGCTTCTGGGTTTAAACATTACTTTCTAAAAAGATAAACGATTGTTATGAAAATCAACTTCAATAAACTGTTTGCTGCAACGGCTCTTGCATCCGTATTGGTGATGCCCGGATGTAAGAAATTTACCGAAGTGGAGCCGATTTCGGAATACAGCGTGTCCCAGGCATTTTCAAGCGTCACTAATGCTTTTGCAGCACTGATGGGCGCTTATGGGGAATTACAGGGGGATAACGGTTATGGCAGCCGTATTTCTTTGTATTGGCAGAACGATACCGATGAGTCCGTAGTGACCGGTAATATTGATAATAACCAACGGGGGATCGGTCGTTACCAGATGCTTACGTCCAATGTTCAGATCACCAATCCGTTTAATCAGCTTTATGAGGGTATTGAAAAAGCCAACCTTTGTATTGATCAGATCCCTCAAATGGCACAGTATACCAATGGAACGGCCGATGAGCAAACCCAATTGAAACGTATGCATGGGGAAGCGCTGACATTAAGGGCGCAATATTATCATGAACTCATCCGCAATTTCGGAGATGTGCCGGCTACTTTCACACCTGCTTTCAAGCTCAACGACCTGTTTATTCCGCAAGCCGACAGGGATTCAACGTATAATAAATTATTGGCCGACCTTGAACTGGCGATCACTTTGTTGCCCTGGCGCACAGAAGCCGGTTCCTATAACGAGCGAATCACTAAAGGCGCTGCAAAAGCCCTGCGGGCAAGAATTGCCCTGGCCCGTGGCGGATACGCCCTTCGGCAGAATGGAAACATTGAGCGCAAATCTGATTATCTGACCTATTACCAGATCGCCAAACAAGAATGCCAGGACCTTATGGCCCGCAGAGACCAGCACACCCTTCATCCGAACTTCATGGAATTCTGGGTGCAGCACTCTGATGTTTCCGGTTCGCGTAATCCTTCTGGCGAAATACTTTTTGAAGTGGGAGCCGGTGGTGGTAACGGAACAACAGATAGCCGCCTCGCTGATTTCGATGGAACGGCTGTGGATGTAAACACCCGGTACTCCAGGGGGTCTGCTCAGATCAATATCGTGCCTGCAGTAGAGGATCTTAAAACTATTGAAGGTGTAGAAAGCGTTGTAGTTGAAAGAGCTGCCGTAAAACACTATGTTCCTAATGATCCCAGTTATAATTCAAAACAGTGGTACTTAAAGGATACGGATAGTGGTATAAGAATGGAATCAGCATGGCAAAAAGTT
>CAZJNY010000348.1:0-3489 GCA_964547405.1 uncultured Flavihumibacter sp.
CGGGCGTAACCGGTAGTTGCTCTGTTAGCTCTGAATGACAAAACAAGATTAGAAAGCAATTTTCAATCAAAAAAATAAACTTCGCGAATCGACAAAAAACCATGACGAACGACCAATAAGAGGTTCTGAACGACATCGTGGGGTATTTTAATCGTTTATTCCAAATCGCTTCAATGCCTGCTCAAAACTTCTATGTACCTTATAGCTGTCAGACTTCGATTCATAGGAAACATAAGTAGGCAGTGAGCCAAATTTAAGCTTGCCGAATAAATTGCTGGAATCAAAATATTGAGGCCAATCAGCCCCATCTTTTTGATAGGCTGCAATGGAAAGTTCTTTATGCGAGTCTACAGCAATGGAAACCAGTTCAACCTGTCCTTTCAATTTCGGATACAATCCTTTCTGCACAATGGATCGATTCGTAACTCTGCAGGGTCCACACCAACTTGCCCAAAAAATGTAGATGCGATTCTGATTGGGTGTAAGCAACTCATTTTTCAGAGTTGCAAGGGAATGGAGCGGAGTATTTGCAAATATTGAATTCAATTCCGGATTCTCAACCGAATACAAATTATTCTGAATATTTTTTGTAATCGCGGGATATTTCTTGAGGAGAGGTAGTTTTTCACGGAATAGTGTAACATCATAGTCGCCACCACAAGCTTTAAAATACTCAAACAGATAACTGGTTAGAAAAAAAGGATCCTGCTCATCATCCAGGTACAGTGCCAGCGTATTTCTGGTTAAGTTGCTATAAATTGGAATAGAGTCCATCAATCTGGATCTCATAGCAGCTAACTCTTCCGGCTTCATTTCCCTGCTTAATTTGACATAGGAAGCTACCAGTTGCTTAACCGGTTTTCTGGCGTCCCAAAGTCTGGTATAGTGTTCGTTTAATGAATCATTCCCTAAAAACTGTACGGAGTAATAAAAACTGTCAACGCTGGCAGTTAATTGCAGTGTTGCTCCAGGTATAACTGGCAACAGAATGATATTATCATGAATACCGTCCTCATTTTTGCTGCGCCCACCTGTTCCGGATTTGGCAACCACGAGCTCTAGAACAGAAGAATCATAATTAGTTTCCGGCACTTGTATCCGGAAGATTCCATTCTTCTTTAGGACTGCGGAATCAAATGCTTTGGAAGTCTTGGGATAGCCAAAATATTCTGAAACATACACGGTATATCGATCTACATCTGTACCAGAAAATTTTCCTACTATCTGAAATTGCGAAAAGGAAGCAAAAGACAAACAACTAAAAAGAAATAATAAACAGGCTGATCTCATAAGCAAAATGCAATAGGTGTTTGATTAGTTAAGTTGATCCGGATAAGGAACCGGCATTTTGGTTTCCTTTATAAAAGGCATGGAGGCTGCATGTTTTCTAAGATAATTTCCCAACAATTCAGCTAATTCCTTTTTCTTATCCGGATTGGATGCAGAACGATCAACGGCTTCTGAAATGTCGGAATTCAACTCATACAATTCCAGTTTTGCTTTTTGCATATCATACAAGAGTTTCCAGTTGCCCTTCCGGATACCTGATTTGAAATTAACATCCGGACCAACACCTGAATACCATTTATGAGGAAAATGCCAGATCAAAATTCTATTGGTATCCAACTGATCCGGTTCTTTTAAAAAAGGCATCATGGATTTACCATCCATCTCCTGCACCAGTTGGTAGTTATCTACTCCGGCCAGTTCCAGAACAGTAGGAAACAAGTCTTCCACCACAACCGGTTGTTCAGCTGATCGGCCTGCCCTGACATGACACGGCCATTTCACCAGCATCGGCACACGGATACCACCTTCATACACAGAACCTTTTCCGGCCTTCAATGGATAATTATGAGTAAACTCCTTCCCTGCGCGTGGCTTCAAACTAAAACCTCCATTGTCACTTATGAAAATCAATACAGTATTTTCTTCCAATTTATTTTTTCGAAGCCAGTTCATGATATCGCCCAGGCTCTTGTCCATTCCTTCTACCAGACTGGCATAGGCCGCTTCACCGTCGGGCAATCCCTTTTCCTTGTATTTTTTGAAATAGCGCTGGTCTTTATCAAAGGGTAAGTGAACCGCATAGTGCGACAGGTACAAAAAGAAAGGCTGTTTTTTATCCATGGATACACCCATCTCCTGAATTGCTTTCTCCGTTAATGCCTCCGTTAAAAAAACATCTTTACCATGGTATTCGGAGAGATCCGGAACTGCATGCACACTGTTATTGATTTCAGTATTCCCAAAATTTGCTGTCCCCAGGTAGGACTGTGGATGACCGGTTGCAGAACCTCCGATATTCACCTGGTAGCCCAGGTTCAACGGATCGGAACCAGGCGTTTTCATAGAAGCATAATGAGCTTTTCCCACATGAATGGTTCGATAACCGGCAGCCTGTAGCAAAACCGGCAATGGAGTTGCATGAACTGTATTGTTAATGCCGCTCACCGGACTCAGGCCATTGTGATTCCAGCTTGCTTTTCCCAGAACAGAATCAGCAACATCTGTATTATTGTCTTTATAAGGGGAAGTCCAGTTGGTAACCTTATGCCGAACAGCATTCATACCAGTAAGCAAACTAACCCTGGAAGGTGTACACACAGGAGTGGCATACGCATTGGTGAATTTCACCCCCTGCTTTTCCAATGCCAGCATAGTCGGCGTATGGAACAATTTATTGGCGGCTGTATGTTTATTCCAGAAGGAAACAGCGCAATCCTGCCAACCCATATCATCTACCATAAACACAATGATATTAGGACGATCCTTCTTAATGATGTTTTGACTGATTAAATACTCAGCCACCAACCTGCCTAAATATTCATAGCCCCTCAGATTAGGATGCACCCCATCCTTCACCGTCATGTATTCCGGTTTGTTGGTAAAAGAAGGCGTCAAATCCAAAAAGTGGAGGCCTGCAGCTTCAGCAATCTTACTGACCCGGGTGCGCAGTTCCCAAATTCTTGGTCTGCGCAACGTAAGATTATCGAAGCGTTCTTTTGATAATTCAGGAGTGCTGATGACCATATCCAGCGGACTGCACAAAATAATCACACAATGCGGAATCATTTTTTTTACGGAGTCAATGAAGAGATTGTAATCCGCTTCAAAATCCTTCATTTGCTCCCAGTTGAACAGAGGCTCGCTGACAGTTTCATTGGTGCCGGCTTTAATGAGCATGATATCTGGCTTGTACATTTTTATTGAATCGAGCAATCAATTTATCACCGACTGATATTAACTGTAATAGCATTCATATAATTTTTCTAGTGTAACTTACTGTGGTGGTTGTGGTCTTCCATTTAATCATACATCGCGACAAATAACGAAAAAATACAATAATAAAGAATATCATTATAATTGTTTAAAATGTCATGAATGTCAGACATTAATTGAAGGTGAAATATATGAAGATGAACAAGAGAACAAAATCTATTGCACATCATGCTTTAAACGTCACGATAAACAAGGTTTTCAAAAGCA
>CAZJNY010000349.1:0-3478 GCA_964547405.1 uncultured Flavihumibacter sp.
AGCAATGGCCACCAGGTTACCATCGAACACAATGCCGGTGATGCGGCTCATTTCCGTGATCGCGATTACAGCGAAGCGGGAGCTCGCATTGTGTATGAAAAAGCGGAAGTATACAAAGCTCCTATCCTGGTGAAAAGTGCGCCGGTTATTGAAGAAGATATTCCCCTGCTGCAGATGGGCCAGGTGATTATTTCACCTATGCATACCACGCTGCTCAAGGCTGCTTTGCTGGAGAAGATGATGGATAAAAAAATCACCGCACTCAGTTTTGAGCAACTGAAAGATGAAAGCGGTTCGCTGCCAATCGTACGCAGTATGAGCGAAATCGCCGGCAGCGCAGTGATGCTGATTGCCGGGCAATACCTCAGCTCTGCCAATCACGGTAAGGGCGTTTTGTTGGGAGGAATCTCCGGCATTCCGCCTTCCAAAGTGATCATTATTGGTGCGGGTATTGTTGGAGAATATGCCGCCAGGGCTGCCATCGCACTGGGCGCCTCTGTAAAAGTGTTTGATAATAGTGTGTACCGGTTGAAACAATTGCAGAATAATATCGGGCACCGGCTCTGGACCTCCGTGCTGGAGCCCAAGATCCTGGCCAAACAACTGAAGACCTGCGAAGTAGCCGTTGGCGCGCTCGGTTCAAGTACCGGAAGAGCGCCGGTTGTGGTTACTGAAGAGATGGTTAGCAATATGCGGCCCGGTAGTGTTGTCATCGACGTTAGTATCGATAGCGGAGGCTGTTTTGAAACTTCTGAAATTACCAGTCATGAACAACCGATTTTCATGAAGTACGGTGTGATTCATTACTGTGTTCCCAATATCCCCTCCGGATTTGCACGTACTGCTTCTCATGGTATCAGCAATGTATTGATGCCCCTGCTGCTGGAAGCGGCAGAGGAAGGGGGAATTGATCACCTGATCTGGCAAAAAATTTACCTGCGAAGCGGGATTTATCTGTTTAAAGGAGCGCTTACGCATTTTCATCTCAGCCAGCGGTTCAATTTAAAATATACGGATCTGAACCTGCTGATCGCCAGCAGACGTTAGCGACGTTGTTTTGCCACAGGTTTCCAGTCGAGGATGGATAACTGCTGTGCACAAAACCCATATTCCTGCGGATCATTGCTGCTCACTATCACCAGCCGGTTGGGAGAGAATTCTTCCATCAATGCCTGATACATCGCTATCCCCGGTGCATCCAGATTGGAACAGGGTTCATCCAGTAAAAGCAGTACGGTATCAGAAAAAATTGCCTGGATCAGTTTGATCCGCTGTTTCATTCCGGATGAATAAAAACGGATTTGTTTATGAAGGGCATTCTGTAACCCTACCCGGTCCAGCATCGCTTCAATGGAAAAACCTGGCAGGAATGGTTTGAAGGATTGATGAAAGGTTAAAAACTCCAGGGCGGTCATCTCTTCAATTAAATCCAGGTAGGGTGCAGCTATGGATAACTGCCTGTACACCTGCTCGGGGTCTATGATTGCCCCGCCTTTTTTCCAGTTAATGGTTCCTTCGGAATGGGCTACGGCACCTGCCAGCACCTGCAAGAGGGTAGACTTGCCGGAACCATTCGGTCCGGTTATCGCATAGGCATTACCGATAATAAATTCGTAGGAAAGCCCGCGGAATATCCATTCGCGGTTATAGCGTTTACCCGTATCAGATAGAGATATCGTCATCCGTGCTTCCTTTGGTGTATCGCTTGATGATACCCCTTCCACTTTCCCGGATAAAGGTCACAATTTCATCCCGTTCATCGGTAGCGCTGAATTCTTCTTCAATGAATTCCAATGCCTGGGAAGTATTCATTCCTTTGTTATAGAGGATGCGATAGATATCCAGGATATGATTGATGCGGTCCACACTGAATCCGCGGCGCTTCAGTCCCACTGAATTAACACCCGCATAGGAGAGTGGCGTTCGGGCTGCTTTGATAAATGGAGGTACATCCTTGCTGACCAGGGATCCGCCGCTTACAAAAGCATGCTGACCGATCTGTACAAACTGATGCACCGCACTCACACCACCAATAATGGCCCAGTCGCCCACGGTCACATGTCCGGCCATCTGTACATTGTTACTCATGATTACATTATTCCCGATAATGCAATCATGTGCCAGGTGGCTGTAGGCCATGATCAGACAGTTTTTTCCAACTGCTGTGCGACCCCGGTCTTTGGTTCCGCGGTTGATGGTTACAAATTCCCGTATGGTAGTGTCATCGCCAATTTCAACGATGGAGTATTCGCCTTCAAATTTCAGATCCTGAGGAACGGCCGCAATAACCGCCCCTGGAAAAATCCGGCAGTTTTTACCGATGCGGGCACCTTCCATGATGGTCACATTGCTGCTGATCCAGGTTCCTTCACCAATCTCCACGTCCTGGTGTATGACAGTAAAGGGATCAATTTTTACATTGGTGGCCAGCCTCGCGTTCGGATGTATATAGGTATGTGGATGAATCATATTAAAAAAAACGTCAGATTTTTAATCTGACGTGCAAAAATAGGTGATTATACCCGTTTCACCACCTGCGCCACCATATCGGCTTCGGCACATAGTTTATTTCCTACATAAACGGTACCCCTCATTTCACAGATTCCTCTGCGGATGGGGGCAGAGAGTTCCATTTTCAGGAGCATGGTGTCACCAGGCACGATCTTCTGCTTGAATTTACAATTATCAATTTTCAGAAAATAGGTATCGTATTGACCGGCAGGCATGGAATTGATGGCCAGAATACCGCCAGTTTGCGCAAGCGCTTCACAAAGCAGTACACCGGGCATTACCGGATTGCCAGGAAAATGACCCGTGAAAAAAGGCTCATTGAAAGTTACATTCTTCACGCCCACAATTACTTTATCGGTAAGTTCAATGATCTTGTCTACCAGTAAAAATGGATAGCGGTGCGGTAAGGTCTGTTCGATCTGCTGCGCTGTATAGATCGGCGGCTGGTTGCAGTCATATACCGGAACATCTTTCAGGTGCCGGTTCTTTTTAATGTACTGTTTGATCTTTTTGGCAAACTCCACATTCGTGCTATGCCCCGGACGGTTGGCAATGATTCTTGCTTTTACCGGGTAACCAATGAGTGCCAGATCACCTACCACATCCAGTAATTTATGGCGGGCCGGTTCATTGGGAAAACGAAGCTCCAGGTTATTCAGGTACCCTTCGTGTTTCACTTCCATTTTATCCCTTCCGAAAGATTTTGCCAGCCGGTGCATTTCATCTTCCGTTACCGGCTTGTCCACCACTACAATCGCATTATTGATATCCCCTCCTTTGATGAGGTTGTTATCGAGTAACATTTCCAGTTCATGGAGGAAAACAAAGGTTCTGCAGGGACTGATCTCTTTCACAAATTCCCGCATATTCTTGAGGCCCGCGTGCTGGGTGCCCAGTACCGGGCTATTGAAATCGATCAGGGTGGTGATCTGGTAATCCATGGAAGGCATGGCCACCATTTCTACCC
>CAZJNY010000350.1:0-3457 GCA_964547405.1 uncultured Flavihumibacter sp.
AGCGTATCCCCTGTTCACCGCTTCACTGATCCAGGCCGTTTTGGAGCGATTGTTCCCGGCAAGCACCAGTATGCTGCCAGCTGGCTGTTTCCAGACCTCTTGCAGGTAGTCCTTTTTCTTATACCAAAAGGGATTCCAGGAAGTCGGTTGTTGTCCGCGTGTATTAAAGCTTTTCAGGTACTCCAGGTATTGTTGGGTAGCAGCATTATCCGGCGCATACAGGTAACAGGTAGTATCCAGCAGTGGGTTCGACTGCTTCATTACCAGGGCGGCATGAAAATGTCCGGGCTCAAGCGTGAGTATGCGATATTTTTCAATAGGTATATGGTTGGTTTGTGTCATAGCAGGATGAATGAACAACAGGTTGGCCAGAATGGTATGTAGAACGAATCGTTTCATGCCTTTCTCCAGTTTTTGATTTGATGGCCGCTGACTGCATAAAAAATAAGGTAGAGGTAACAGGGGATCAACACCGCATAGGCGAGTCGTTGTCCCCATGCATCTGCTGCCCATCCGTATAATAAGGGCATCAGGGCATTTCCACAAAGTCCCATGATCATCAGGGAGGCGCCTATCTTGGTGAACCGGCCCAATCCATCCAGTGCCAGCGGCCAGATGCCTGCCCACACCAGCGAGTTGGCTAGTCCGAGTAACACCACAAACCAGATAGAAAGATCGGCCGTATGTCCCAGCAGGGTGATCGTGCCTTTCGCCAGTAGTATCATCACCGAAAACAAGAGTCCCAGCAGGGTACAAATTCTCAATGCTGTTACCTGGCTTATGAATTTCGGAATGGCGATGATGCCAATCACATAACCGATAATGGTGGCGGCAAGTGTATAACCAGGGAAGGTTTTGGCTTCCAGTAAATCAATCTGCATGGAACCGGCATAAGGGATGATGGTATCGATGGCGATCACCTGTGTTCCAACATGCAGAAAAATGGCAATGGCCCCCAATACCAGGTGCGGAAATTGCAGCACACTTGTTTTGGAAGAATTCTGTGCTGCCAATTCCTCCGATTCTTCATCGGTATTGATATCGGGCAGTGGTGAATAGCGGATGGCGATGCCGAGTAAAAAAAGCACTGTCCCAACAATGGAATAAGGCACCATTACCCGTCGGATCAGTTCATCGAGGGCAGCAGACCGGCTGGATTCCTCCATCAGTGGAAGCTGTTTAAATAATTCAGCATCTGTTGGACGTAAAATAGCAGCCGCAAAGAGTAAGGGCGCCAGTATACCGGCAAATTTGTTGCAAATTCCCATGATACTGATCCGTTGAGCGGCCCGTTCTTTGGGACCCAAAACCGTGATATAGGGATTGGCAGCTGTTTGAAGAATTGCGAGTCCCGCGCCGATAGAAAACAGGCCTGCCAGGAAGATGCCATAGGTTCTGCCAGCTGCAGCGGGTACAAAGAGAAAAGCGCCCATTGCCATGATCCAGAAGCCGATCATCATACCTTTTTTAAATCCCAGTTTTTTAAGCAGAAAAGAAGCCGGCACCGACAGCACGAAATAAGAAATATAAAAGGCAAATGCAACCAGGTAACTCTGCAGGTGCGTGAGTTCGCAGGCCAGTTTGAAATAGGGAATCAGGATGGCATTCACCCAACTCACCAGTCCGAATATGAAAAAGAGTCCGGCTATGATAGCAATGGAAACGACCGTTGACTGTTTCATGAACGCTGCTTAAATAGTGGGTTCCCAACCCGGTTGATAACTGCGTTTCCAGAGAGCTTCCGCCTTCGGATTGTTCTTAATCCGACCCGTAGCGGAATCAATTTCCAGGATGGTACCGGTACGTTGTGCAATATTGCCCAATTGAACAAGGAGTGTGCTTTGATGTCCCCCAACGATTTCCGCATTCAACGGACTACCGGTACGAATCGCATCCAGAAAATTATTCAGGTGGATGGCATCCAGCTGTTGAGAAGGACTCGATAAACTGCTGGTATTAATGGCAGCATCGTTGCGCACTTCCTTAACCAGTTTGTTTTTCAGGTCGTAAATGGAATAGGCATTGGTACCATCAAATTCCATGGTGCCGTTTTCGGCATAAAAAATCACACCTACACTGGCTCCTTCCACATAGCGCGGGTTACAGCTTCTACCCTCCCAGGTAATAGTGGAACGATTGCCGAATTCAATGCTGATATTCTGCGTATCGGGGGTTTCCCAATCATCCTGATAACGGTAACGACCACCCGAAGAAAGCACTCTTGTGGGATATGTTTCCTGCAAACCCCAGCGGGCGATGTCCACCATATGGGTTCCGTTGTTCAGTGCTTCACCAGTACCCCAATGCCAGAACCAGTGCCAGTTGTAGTGGATCAGGTTATCCTGGAAGGCTTTGCGGGGTGCGGGCCCCTGCCAGAGTTCAAAATCGAGCCATTCGGGAACTGCTGTTTTTTTACCCGTTCCAATCGTAGGGCGGTTATTGGAGTACCAGGTTTTGGCCATATAAGGGCGACCGATAATGCCTTCCTGCAGGGCTTTGATACCTGCTGCCACATTGGGCCAGGAGCGGCGCTGGTTACCCATCTGGATAACGGTTTTATATTTTTGCTGGGCAGCCATCAGTAATTCTCCTTCCTGCGGATTGTGGCTGGCTGGTTTTTCCAGGTATACATGTTTACCAGCTTTAGCGGCGAGGATGGCGGCAGGTGCATGCCAGTGATCGGGGGCGGCCACTACCAGGGCATCGATCTCTTTGCTGGCCAGTACTTTTCGTATATCCTTCTCTGTTACAGGTGCCTGCGTTTGTATTTTCTGAACTGCTTCGCGGGTTTTGGCAGCAGCGCGACTGTCAACATCGCAAATCATTCGTACCCGGCTGTTCGGTTGTTCGGCAAAGTTAGTGGCCAGTGCATGTCCCCTGGAATTCACACCCATAACGGCAAGGTTCAACCGCTCATTGGAACCCAGAATACTTGCATAACTTGAGGCACTGAATCCGGGAAGGATGCCGCCAACAGTAAGCAGGGCTGCACCCTGGGTAGCGGTTCTTAAAAAGCGACGGCGACTGTTTCTGGATGCTGACATGGCAGGCTGAGGAGGATTGGTTAAAAATTTCGTGTACGTACCCGAAAATACGGAAAAAAGCATACAAAACTCAGCCTTCCAGAAATTTTCTACCGCCCGGACTGTGCCGTTTTAACCAGCTTTTTTACATTCCTCCAACTCCGGCGATGCAGGACATTTCCGCAACCCCTCTGCGATCCAACTCAAGTGCAATATAGTTGGCCATCTGGGCAGCACTGCTGCAGCCCGGGCAGGAGTACACCAGGGATTTCTCTGCGCTATGTTGGGATCTCATCGGTATGGATTTAATTCAAAAGAGATTTCTCCAGATCGATAGCTGCAGGGAAAAGAATATTGTTTTCGAGATGCACGTGCAGGTGCAGGTCTTCTTCAAATTCACTCAGCATGCGATACAACAGATCGTAACTGGCACA
>CAZJNY010000351.1:0-3453 GCA_964547405.1 uncultured Flavihumibacter sp.
CCAAACTGCCACCAGCTGTTAACTAAAGCCCATCCCAGTGCCTCTAACCAGGCATACTGGGGGAGCAGATCCATATCAGGTATTTTTAAGATTATTCAATAGCCGCTGAATTTCTTCCAGCTCTGCCTGTGATGCTTTGTGATCGCCCAATGCCTGTAAAACAAGTTGCGTGGGAGACCCCCCGAATAAGCCATCAATCATTTTGTTCAAAAGGTGTTTCTGGGTTTTCTCGCGACTCACAGCAGCCTGGTAAATATGAGTTTTTACTGAATCGTCCCGTTTTACCAGGCCCTTTTCATTCATGATCTGCATCAACTTCAAGGTGGTTGTATAACCAACATCTTTGGTTTTAGCTAACTCTTCATGAACTTCCCGAACACTGGCCAATTCCCTGGTCCAGAGTACCTGTAAAATTTCCAGTTCACTTTCGGTTGGTTTGATATACTTGGTCGAAGCCATAGCAAAAGATTTGAGTCCGAATATACGATTGTTTTCGTAAAGCCTTGTTAAGCTGTTGAAAATTTTATTCATGGCAATTTCTGTGAATCAAATTTAAGTCATAATATTGATATATCAAACAATGATTTATCAATATTATGACGGCAGAAAAACTTACATCTACATTCTTTTATGTGCTGGAAAAATCGATCAAGACCTACCGCCAGATGGCCCAGCGCACGATTTCAGATGAATTTGGGAGCATAACGGTGGATCAGCTTCTGGTGCTGCAAACCATGAATGATCACCCCGAACTAACCCAGCAACAGATTGCGGTGGCCGTATTTAAAGATTTTGCGTCTATTACCCGGATTATTGACCTGCTGGTTCGGAAAGGTTTTCTGAAACGCTCTGATCACCCCACCGACCGGCGTCGTTTTGAATTGACGGTAACACCTGAAGGGGAAGATTTGCTCAGGCTGGTTCGGCCAAGAATTTTGAAAAACAGAAAAATTGCGCTGGAAGGAATAACGGAGGAGGAGTTTGCTATTACCAGGAAAGTACTGGAAAAAATAGCGGAGAACTGTAGTTAAAAAAAAAGCCCCGGCGTAGACACGTCGGGACTTTTGGTATTTGGATCTGATTAGTTTCAGACTTAAAGATAGAATTAATTCCTGTCTACATTTATTTCGAAGGCAATTTCTTGACCGGAAACAAGAAAATTTTCATATTTCTTAACGGTCGCGGCAGTTTGCTCTTCTCCATTGATGGTCAGCACACCTGCCTTAAAGTTTACGGCAAGCTGGCCATTTTTGGCATAACCATCTTTTTGCAGGGTTTCTACAAAATTATTCAGCGCAAGGTCTGCATCAGAACCGGTGAATTTCACTTCCTGGTTACCAGCATTATCTGCTTTAACGGTGATTTCTACTTTTTTCTCCAGTTTGCCGGTATCTGGCTTGGTATTGTGAAGATCTGCCAGGGTGGGAGCAATTACGAGAGAAACAATACTCATCAGTTTGATCAGGATATTCATAGATGGTCCGGATGTATCTTTAAACGGATCACCTACCGTATCTCCTGTTACAGATGCCTTATGTGGTTCTGATTTTTTGTAATACATTTCTCCATTGATCTGAACTCCTTTTTCAAAGGATTTCTTGGCATTGTCCCAGGCACCACCGGCATTATTCTGGAACATTCCCATCAATACACCACTTACGGTTGCACCAGCCAGAAATCCTCCCAGCGCTTCGGGTCCAAAAAGGAAGCCGATAACCAGCGGGGAAATAATCGTAATGGCGCCAGGTAACATCATCTTTTTAATGGATGCTTCTGTAGAAATGGCCACGCATTTATCATATTCCGGTTTGCCGGTTCCTTCCATAATACCAGGAATGGTTTTGAACTGGCGACGAACTTCTTCTACCATGGCCATGGCGGCTTCACCAACAGCACGGATAGCGAGCGAGGAGAAAATGAAGGGAATCATCGCTCCAACAAACAGGCAGGAGAGTACATCCGCTTTATAAATATCGATTCCTGAAATTCCGGCTACGCCAACAAAGGCAGCAAAGAGCGCCAGTGCGGTAAGGGCTGCAGATGCAATCGCAAAACCTTTACCTGTAGCTGCGGTAGTGTTACCAACGGCATCGAGCACATCGGTTTTTTCGCGAACTTCTTTGGGGAGCTCGCTCATTTCAGCAATACCTCCGGCATTGTCTGCAATCGGACCGAACGCGTCAATAGCCAACTGCATGGCCGTAGTAGCCATCATACCGGCTGCCGCGATGGCAACTCCGTATAAACCGGCGAACCAATAAGAACCATAAATTCCTCCTGCCAAAACCAGAATCGGCAGGAAGGTAGATTCCATACCTACAGCCAGTCCGCCAATAACATTGGTGGCGTGCCCGGTAGCAGATTGACGAATGATGCTCATTACCGGACGTTTACCCATGGCGGTATAATATTCCGTGATGATACTCATGAGGGTTCCCACTACCAATCCAACCAGGATGGCATAAAAAACATCCATCCGGGAGAATTCAAAGCCACGCAATTGCATGGTTGTTTCGGGAAGAATATATTGAACAAGGAAAAAGGACGCGATCGCTGTGAGGATAATCGATCCCCAGTTACCCATGTTAAGAGCTTTCTGAACAGCTTCGGTACTGATTCCTGCACTATCGGAAATACGTACAAACCAGGTGCCTACGATGGAGAAAAGGATACCAACACCTGCAATCAGCATTGGTAACAGGATTGGAGAGAATCCGTTAAATGCATCTGTTGCAATGGTTTCCTGTCCGAGTACCATGGTTGCAAGCACGGTAGCCACATAGGAACCAAACAGATCTGCACCCATACCGGCCACATCACCTACGTTGTCTCCAACGTTATCAGCAATGGTTGCCGGGTTACGCGGATCATCCTCGGGGATACCAGCTTCCACTTTACCAACGAGGTCAGCGCCGACATCGGCAGCTTTTGTATAAATACCTCCACCCACACGGGCGAAGAGTGCAATGGATTCAGCACCCAGGGAAAATCCGGTTAATACTTCAATTGCTTTTGCTACCAGGTGGTCATTAGCTGCCAAACCGGGAGCGAATGCCTGTACGAGTAAGATGAAGAGTCCGCCAAGACCAAGCACGGCCAAACCTGCTACACCCAGTCCCATTACAGAACCTCCGGTAAAAGAAACTTTTAATGCGTTGGATAAACTTGTTCTGGCTGCCTGTGCAGTACGAACGTTGGATTTCGTGGCGATGCGCATACCAATATAGCCGGCAAGCGCGCTGAATACCGCTCCAATTACAAAGGCCAGTGCGATAGTCCAGTGAGAATGTTCATTCCGGCTGGCCATGAAGCCTAAAAGAATACCTACAATTACCACAAAGTAGCCGAGTATTTTCCACTCTGCCTTCAGAAAGGCCATAGCTCCTTCAGCAATGTAGTTACTGATTTCTTTCATGCGGTCGGAACCTGCATCCTGTTTGGATACCCAGGCAA
>CAZJNY010000352.1:0-3423 GCA_964547405.1 uncultured Flavihumibacter sp.
AATACATCCCCATTACGAAGGATTCCATCCCTAACCATATCAATACTGCCCGAAATGCACTGCTCTGTTATATGGCAGAGTCGGGAAATTCCCGGTTTGCAGATGGGAATATGATTTTTTTATCCGGATCCCCGGTGTTGGAAAGGATCGCAGATATCCCAACGGGTCGCCTCAGCGGAATCGTCAATCACCATATACCCAGTTATCTCAGAAAGAACCAATTGCCCTCTTATGAAACCAATTGTATTGAGGAATGGGAAAGCAAACTGAATAAAATCGTGGAGGAAACCATCCGTAAAAATATGACTCTGATCAGTGGGATTCCACCCTGGATGCAGATGTATTTCGACCGGTTGATGGAAAAAAGCGGTAAGAAGGTGGGAGAGTTGTTCCCGGAATTTTCAGTACTGGTGCATGGCGGGGTGAATTTTGAGCCCTATAAATCAAAGTTGTTTGACAGCATAGGAAGAAAGGTTGCAGCCATTGAAACCTTCCCGGCATCGGAAGGCTTTTTTGCCTTCCAGGACAGTCAGCACGCAGAAGGATTGTTGCTGAACAGCGACAGTGGGATCTGGTTTGAATTTGTTCCTGTAAATGAAGTGTTTAATGAGAACCCTACGCGACTGAGTTTGAAAGAAGTGAAAGTAGGAGAAAACTATGCGCTCATCATCAACAGCAATGCGGGTTTGTGGAGTTACAATATTGGAGATACCGTAAAATTTGTTTCAACAGAGCCTTACCGTTTGATCGTATCGGGACGAATCAAACATTTTATCTCTGCATTTGGTGAACACGTAATTGGTGAGGAAGTGGAATACAGCCTGATGAAAGCAGCCACCGAAAATGGAGTGCATATCACAGAGTTTACCGTTGCGCCGATGATCTCGCAGGATAAAGGAAAGTCCTATCACGAATGGTTCATCGAATTTGATAATGCCCCGGCAGATATGACTGCCTTTGCGCAGCAGGTAAATGAAAACCTGCGAACCAAAAACATTTACTACGATGACCTGATAACCGGCAATATTTTATTGCCACTAAAAATTACTCCTGTAAAAAAGAATGGATTCATTGATTACATGAAGAGTATTGGCAAGTTAGGTGGCCAAAATAAAGTACCCAGGTTGAGTAATGATCGCAAATTGGCCGAGGCTTTACAACCCTGGCTGGAAAGCTAACAACCGTTCGATAATTTTCAATAGTGTAGCAGGATAGTTGGAAACCATTCCGAAATCCTGCTTTTTATTTGATAGCCTAACAATATTTTATAGAATATTTTGGGGAAATTCAATCAAAAACGTATAATTTTGGCTCGCATTTTAAACATAGGCAATTAAACGAAAAATGAATAGTTTCCAACCATATAGCGCTCCCCTTCAGCTGGACAGCCAGGTTGATGTACTTTTACATGCCTTTTGTTTTCTTCCCCGACCGCGACGTGGATGCTGATAGGACGAGCCCTTTGCACCGGCCCCTATCAGTGAAAAAAGCCCCAAGGTATTTTAATTACACCTATGGTGTACGCAGCACGTTTCCTGATCCTTTAATTTAATGCAAGTGGAAAATTCCGCCATTGTCGTACGGGTAGCCACCCCCAACGATATACATTACGCCGTTACTATCACCGATGAAATGGAGTCCTCAGCCAAAGCCAGAGGAACCGGTATCGCCAAACGTTCTCCTGAATACATCGAACAAAAGATGAAGGAGGGCAAGTCGGTTATCGCACTGACAGAATCCGGTACCTGGGTAGGTTTCTGTTATATCGAAACCTGGAGTCACGGTGAATATGTGGCGAATTCCGGATTGATTGTATCTCCGGAGTATCGCAAAAGCGGTGTGGCGAAACGCATCAAGGAAAATATTTTTGCCCTTTCCAGGAAATTATATCCCAATGCGAAGATTTTTGGCCTGACCACCGGACTGGCTGTCATGAAAATTAATTCCGATTTAGGGTATGAACCAGTAACTTACTCGGAACTCACGCAGGACGAGGCATTTTGGGCCGGTTGCAAGAGCTGCGTGAATTATGATATACTGATGAGCAAGGATCGCAAGAATTGTTTTTGCACAGCGATGCTCTATGACCCCAAAGACCATTACCAGCCGGAAGAGACTGCGGAAGATTTCAAGCAACATTCGAAAGGATATGAGCGATTGCTGCGTTTGAAAAAATCCCGCTTCCTGAAAGCATTCCGTAAAATCACGGGTTCTGATACCAAAACGGGAGGCGGCGGAGGCGGATCCGTAAAAAAGAGGTTCTTTTCATTCTTTCATTTCTAAACTATTCTACGAAGATGACATCGAAAAAAGTTGTACTCGGATTTAGCGGCGGACTGGATACTACTTATTGCGCTAAATATCTATTTGAGGAACTGGGCTACGAAGTACATTCCATTATAGTAAATACAGGTGGTTTTTCTGAAGAAGAACTGACAAAAATTGAAGCTCATGCCAAACGCCTGGGAGTGAAATCACACACCAGCGTGAACGCAGTGAAAAATTATTACGACCGGATCCTTCAATACCTGGTATTTGGAAATGTGTTGAAAAATAATACCTATCCACTGAGCGTATCCGCAGAACGACTGATACAGGCGATCCATATAGCGGAACATGCCCAAAAAATTGGAGCAGATGCAGTGGCACATGGCAGTACAGGTGCAGGTAACGACCAGGTTCGCTTTGATATGGTCTTTCATATCATGATCCCTGAACTCCCGATACTGACACCAATCCGTGATCTGCAACTGAGTCGCGAGGCTGAAATTGACTACCTCAAGGCCCGCGATGTAGAAATGAATTTTGATAAAGCACAATACTCGATCAATAAAGGGCTATGGGGTACCAGTGTGGGTGGAAAGGAAACCCTGCACAGCAAAGGAATGTTGCCGGAAGAAGCCTGGCCCACACAGGTAAGCAAAACCCAGCCGGAAGAAGTGGTGCTTCACTTCGAAAGAGGACATCTAACGGGGATCAATGGACGAAGTTATGATCACCCGGTAGAAGCGATCCAGGACCTCCAGGCAATTGCAGGGCCCTTTGGTATCGGACGGGATATTCATGTGGGGGATACCATTATCGGGATCAAAGGACGTGTAGGATTTGAAGCGGCTGCTCCGATGGTGATCTTAAAGAGTCATCATGCACTGGAAAAACACGTGCTTACCAAATGGCAGCTGAGCTGGAAAGATCAACTGGCCCAGTTTTACGGCAACTGGATGCATGAGGGACAAATTCTGGATCCGGTCATGCGCGATATCGAAGCTTTTTTACAGCATTCCCAGGAAACTGTAACAGGGGATGTGTTTGTTCAATTACATCCCTATCGATTCCAGGTGATCGGAATTGAATCGAAACATGATCTGATGTCGGCCAAATTCGGACGATATGGCGAAATGAACAGTGGCTGGTCTGGTCAGG
>CAZJNY010000353.1:0-3400 GCA_964547405.1 uncultured Flavihumibacter sp.
GGAATATAATTCCACATTCGATTATGATGGAGGTACTGTTACAGCCATCCGCATCATACAATTTCCAACCAATGTTACCAGCATTACAATTAATGGCACAAAGTATGGAGCCTGTCCTGGGTGCACTTCCTGGCCAACATCAACAGGTGTGACCATTCCATTTCTTTCGGGTACAGGAACTACTCAACCCATTCTCGTAGATCCAACCGACCAATTAAATATGATACTGCATTATAAATCAATCGATAATGCAGGAAGGGAATCACAAAAAACGGGGGTTCTTGAATTTATATTTACAAGCATTCTACCAGTTGAATTACTAAATTTTACTGGAAAAATCACCGGGGATAAAATTCAACTTTATTGGTCAACATCGATGGAGTTTAATAACAAAGGGTTTAATGTTGAATATAGTACTAATGGGAGAGTGTGGAACACTGCAGGATTTGTCAAGTCGCTATCAGAAAACGGAAATAGTTCAAGAATTTTAAACTACACTTATACAATCAATAAATTTTCTACCTCAAAAATCAGCTTCCGGTTAAAACAAATTGATCATGATGGTAAAATTAAATACAGCTCATCCATTTGGATCCGTGAAAATGAAAATAAAGAGGAATTGAAAGTTTTTCCGAATCCTACAACAAATCTAATCACAATTGATGGTCTGCAAATCGGCGAACAGATAAAAGTATTCAACCCATCGGGCAAGCTTATTCTTATTAAAAATGCCACTTCAAATAGAACAACTATAAATTTAGGACTTTTCCCTCCTGGAATTTATACTGCCGTAGTCTATTCTCCAGATACCAGTAAGCACAAAGCGTTGAAGTTTATAAAAACAACTAAATAAATAAAATCAAATACCCCAAAACTCAATAGTATATATTGAGTTTTTTTCTGCATCTTATAAGTAAAAAGTAACTTACTTCCCTCGCCCTTTTAATGCTGGTTTCTTCAGGACAGTTTCCTCGTCGGGGTATGGTTCATGCAGTTTTTCAATTGAGAAACCAACCGATATAAGGGTACTGATCCACCAACTCAAGGTGTGGTTGAAATTGGGTTTGCTGAATTTTGGCAGGCGATCTTTTAACTCATCCGGCGCATCCCCAAAAATCCACTCTTTAATTTTTCCGTCACTGTTCTTAAAGTATTTTCCTACCTCAAAAGCGACATCTCCCTGGGCATTTTGCACTTTTCTCTTGTACGGCGTTGTAAAACATGGATGTTCAATCGAAAATTGGAAAAAACCACCTGGCTTAAGTACCCTGTAAGCTTCAGCTATTACTTTTTCCTGTTCAGGCAAATCCATCAGACACATGAAAGAAGTAGCAAAGTCAAAGCTTTCATTTTCAAAAGGAATGCTGGTCGCACTTGCAACAAGGTAACAAATCCATAACGGAGATTCCATTTCCATTTGCTGGGCGCTTTCAATAAACAGATTAGATATATCAATGGCATCCAGAGTAGCACCCTGTGCTGCCAACAACCTGGCATTATGCCCTTCTCCACAGCCGATATCAATTCCCTTTAACCCTATAATATCAGGCAGGATTTTGAAAAATGCAGGGTATCCAGATGGTCGCGTTAAATATCATATCCTGCTCTTTAAAGTTCAATCCAGGCAGGTGCATTGCTATTCCAGTAATTGGCAAGTTCGGTTTCGTTCATCATTAGTAACATTTTTACGCTCCAAAAATCGTGAAGTAAGATCATTTCTTTACTTGATCGTAATCAAGAAGGATCACTATTAGCAATTCGTTTGAGATGATCACAGTATTTTTTTCATTTTCGGAAAAATTTTGTAAAATTATAAAATCAAATTTCAGTTGTGTAATACCAGAATAATAATAATAATAGCGGATAGGAATGATTCCAGAACGGTTCACTTACGATTCACTGACGCTAAAAGAACTGTGCCAGAACGGTCAAATAACGGTACTTGAACAATCAAACTATGCTGAGTGGTCGATGAACTACACCCCAATTTTTTAAATGAGAAAATAGCTACCGCTATCTGCTTCTTGTTTTATTTTATTAAGCATATTTAAATCAAATGATTATTCGCATCGTCATAATTTTATTAGGTTGCTTTCTTACCTATTACGTTCATGCACAATTGGACTCCAATAAAACATTTGAACTTAGTAAGGGTAAATGGAAGCTGCCGATAGATCATTTAAATAAAATTTCACTTCCTAATAATGGTAATTTAGGACTTACGATATCTTGCACTTTTTCCAATTCGATTATATTTATCTCTAACCAACCATCTGAAGTTTACAGCGTTGCAGACGGAAAAGTAGCAGCAGTTTTTCTATTATTTAATCTATTCTGATTTGGAAGAATGTTATGTTAATAAAAATGATCTTGTCCTGGCAAATACAAAAATAGGTCGTTTAAGTAAAGGCTTTGACGATACATATGAACTAGAATTTTTAGTTGCCTTCAAGTATAAAGAAATTGAATCCATTGAAGACTGGTTCAATCCCGACTTAAAAAAATATTATTCCGCAGAGCAGATTAAACAGATGAAAAAAGCTTCACCTTTACGGTAAGATTTTACAACCAGGCCTGCATATCAACCATGAAAATTAGTACAGACTATTTCGCTACAGATCGATCTCCTCTACTGCCTGTCAGCCTAAAGCTACAATTGGATACGCTGGAAGAACAAGTATTAAACAGTAATCAACCGGTAGTACATAAGTTGAAATTACTAAGGAGCAACTATCCAGGTTTTCCTGAACCTGCCTGCACGTTGGCAAGAGTCTACCATTACCAGGGGAAATCAAGGCAGGCACTAGATTTTTTACTACCGTTAAATGAATCTTATCCCCGTGACCCAATAGTTCTCACTTCCCTTGGTGAAATTTTACTGGAGCTGGAAGAATTTGATATGATGGAAGTTTTGGCAGATTTCTCCCTACCCTTTGAGCAACAATTCCCTCACAGACTATCAGTTGCCTTAGAAGAATGGTTGCCTTATGAACAATTAGTTACAGAATGGCTGTTTGTTAATGGTGAATTTCATCTGGGGTATGATCGATTCCAAAAAATTATTCAGGTATTGGATACCATGCCGAAAGAATTCCAGGAATACGAAGAGCTCATAGAACTGATAGACGATTATCTAGAGCCGGAAGAATATGATGCCGCTACGCATGAGATGCTGCATCTCCTTTATAAAAAGGTGGCAGGTACTCAGTATTACAAATTGCCATCATTCCGACACCCGGAACAATCCATTTTGCAACGGGAATTATTTCCGGAAGATATTCCTGCTCTGATGCAGTTGCTACAGTTGCCGCGTGAAAGTTTACTACCTGATTTACGTACAGCTATTCGTGACATCTATTTTAACGACTTTTATTACCGTGAATTCATTCCGGAAAGCATA
>CAZJNY010000354.1:0-3377 GCA_964547405.1 uncultured Flavihumibacter sp.
CAGTAGTAACAAACGGATCATTGGTGGTGATGAAATTGGTGAGGGTATGCACACCTACGCGTATATTTTTACTACCTGCTTTCTCTACCAATTTTTTCATACCTATACGGCCGTTCGGAAAATGTTTTTTAATCAGCTCGAAATGGCCCCAGGTATCAAACGGATGCTCCTGGTAAATGGAATAAAAACCAAGGCGTTCTGTTAGTGAAAGCAACTCATCAAAATTCTCTTCTGTAAAATCAGTAATCAGGTATGGATGCCCGGTAGTTCTGGATGCTCTTGTCCAGGCACCGTCAATCACCGGAAAGGGAAGACCTTCAGCTTTATTAATGCTCCCAATCGTAGCCAGCGCATTTGCGGGTGCTATGCCAAAAATCGCTACAGCGCTGCCTTCCAGCTTGTAATCCTTAAGTCCTGGTACCGGACAGTTTTTATGATGGTTCCATACGGTGATTTTCCGATCCAGCGATTGATTAATCGCGAATGCCTGCATGGCAGATCCAAATTCCTCTGGACTGGCAGCACTGCCTGCAACAGCGGCGGATGGAGCTGTAACACCTTCCTCATTAGTCAATTTCCCACCAACGGTTTTGGCATTCAATGCTCTCATCCCGATAGCAAACTTATTGTTACGAACAACCCCTACCACTTCACCGATAGTGTCTTTGATGGTTGTATTGAATGGTCCCCATAAAATAGCTTCCACCTTTTCTTTTCCGACTACTTTGGTGAGCTCAAATTTGATATAATCGGAAGCCTCTTTGGCAGTTACCTGTAATTCAATGCCGTTGCCGTAACTGAGTGCCAGCACTTTACCACGAACCTTTACTACCAGTGGGTTTATTTCCTGACTGGCGCTTTTAATACGGAGTAATTGTCCGGGTTTTCCATCGGGAACATAATTCGTGCTACTGCCGGCATCCATCATTTTGAGAATTTCCCCTTTGGCACTAATCTCCATCGAGAAGTTCTTTGTTTTTAAGGAGATCTGTGCAGAAAGAGTGCAGGAGAAAAACAATGCAATTAAAAACAGCAGCAATCGATTATTCATGTTGTCGAATTTGAAAGAGAGTAAATTAGAGCTTTCTACGCTATCCCGGAGCGGTTGATAAAATCTGATTAGAATACAGCAAAATAAAAGTTATTGAGGTGTATTTCGGCAGCTAACTTGTATATATGAAAAGTCGGATTGCCGGTACTATAGGCCTTTTATTGATAAACATCTGCAGTTTTGCGCAACAGGATTATTATGTTGCTCCAACTGGTAATGATCGTAACCAGGGCAGCAAAGAGCAGCCGTTTAAGACGATTCACCATGCGTTGCAGCAGGTAATAAAAGCTAAGGATCAGGCTGTCCGGATTTTTCTTCGCGAAGGCATTTATTATCTCGACCGTACGCTGGAAATAACTCCTGCACTACTGAACAAGAAACAGGTTCAACTAGCGGCCTATGGTGCTGAAAAGGTTACGTTGAGTGGAGCTGCACCTATGCAAACCAACTGGAAATCGTATACAGGAAAAATTCAGCAGGCGTATATCGGCAAGGGATTGCAACTGGATCAGTTGTTCTGCAACGGAAAATTGCTGCAGCAGGCCAGGTATCCGAATTACGACAGCAGTGCAAGAGTGTTTCATGGTACCGATTCAGCTGCGTTGGCGGTTAGCAGGATTCGCAACTGGAAAAATCCGGCCGGAGGGTATATACATGCCCTGCACGAGGGAGAATGGGGCGGATTTCATTATCGCATTAAAGGAAAAATCAAGGATAGTCTTTTACTGGAAGGAGGCTGGCAGAATAACCGTCCTGCACCCATGCATAGGGATTTCCGCTTCGTAGAAAATATTTTCGAAGAACTCGATGCTCCGGGAGAATGGTATTATAATCAATCCACCGGTATACTTTATTTATACCCGCCATCCGGTGTTCAACTGGAATCTGCGCGGCTGGAGCGTTCCGTATTGGATGAACTGATATACCTGCATGGCAGCAGGGAGCAACCGGTGAAAAAAGTAGTAATCAGTAGAATTCAGTTCACCGGTACCAATAGAACTTTTATGAAAACCAGGGAGCCTTTATTGCGAAGCGACTGGACGATTTACCGGGGTGGTGCGGTATTGGTGGAAGGTGCGGAAGAGATTACCATTCAGCAATGCAGTTTTTCCTTGCTGGGCGGACATGCGGTATTTGTAAGCCGGTACAACAGGGAGGTCCGCATTGAAAACAATCATATTCATACTATAGGCGGAAATGCCATCGCGTTTGTAGGAGATCCGGGAGCTGTTCGTTCGCCTGCTTTCAGATACGAAGAGGCTGTACCATTGGATAAAATGGATTTTACACCCGGACCAAATACAGATCAATATCCGGCTGCCTGCAACGCGTTTGGAAACCTGATACATTCCATCGGCCAGGTTGAAAAACAGGTAGCGGGAGTACAGATCAGTATGGCAATGGACATTAGGGTGGAGCACAATACCATTTACCAGGTGCCGAGGGCTGGAATCAATATTGGGGATGGCTGTTGGGGCGGACATACCATTGCCTATAATGATGTCTTTCAGACGGTTTTGGAAACCGGCGATCATGGTGCTTTCAACTCCTGGGGCCGCGACCGGTACTGGCTTCCTGGTATTGAAGATGTGGATGATAGAGTAACAGCAAGACCCGATTTTCCCTTTCTAGATATGGTAAAGCCCATAACGCTGAACCATAACCGCTTTCATTGTGAGCATGGATGGGACATCGACCTGGATGATGGCAGCAGTCATTACCGGATCACTAACAATGTCTGTTTGAATGGTGGATTAAAACTGAGAGAAGGGTTTGACAGAATCGTAAAGAATAATATCCTTGTCAATAATACCTTCCATCCGCATGTATGGTATGCCAACAGTGGAGATATATTCACGCAGAATATTGTTACCAGCACTTATGCACCAATACGTGTCAGGAACTGGGGATTGCGGGTCGATAGCAATTATTTTATTCAACCGGGTGCGCTTGCATTTGCCAGGGAGCAAAAAACCGATCCGCATAGTTTAAGCGGCAATCCTTTGTTTGTAAATGACCAGGCAGGTGATTATCGGGTGCAATCCGGATCGGAAGCATTGAGCATCGGCTTTAAGAATTTCTCAATGGAGGAATTTGGTGTAGTGGATCCTGAGTTAAAGCGAATGGCGGCCTCCCCTCCACAAACAGGAGTCCGTTTATTTCAAGCCAACACCACCAAAACACAAACCGAATGGTTAGGTGCACGCATAAAAAACATTGAAACACTGGGAGAGCAATCCGCGTCTGGAAGTCCGGATAAAAAGGGTGTTTTGATCGTACAGGTCTCGCCCGGCAGCCTGGCTGCCAAAAGCGGTTTGCAACAAGG
>CAZJNY010000355.1:0-3373 GCA_964547405.1 uncultured Flavihumibacter sp.
GTACCCTGACCCTGGCGTTTGATCACATCCCCTTTAAAGCTCTGGATACGCTCCTTATTGCCTTCTACAATTTTATAGTTTACAGTCACGTTATCGCCCGCTTTGAATTTTGGAAATTCTTTATTGGGGGTTAATTGCTCGTGAACAAATGCTACTGCGTTCATGACGTTCTTTTTTTATCGGACGGCAAAGGTAAGAGAAAGATTGTAAATATTCAAAAGTAAAATAAAAAAACCTACCTCGCCACGTTCACCGCTCTCTTCTCCCGGATGACAGTAACCCGGATCTGTCCGGGGAAGGTCATTTCGGTCTGAATTTTCTGAGCGATTTCGAAACTGAGGCGATCGCTGTCGGCATCCGTTACCTTATCTGCTTCAACAATGACACGCAATTCGCGACCGGCCTGAATGGCATAGGCTTTCTCTACTCCGGGGTAGGCCATGGCCATATTTTCAAGGTCCTTAATCCGTTGCAGGTATTGCTGCATGATTTCTCTTCTTGCTCCCGGGCGGGCGCCGCTGATGGCGTCACAGGCCTGAACAATCGGAGAGATCACATATTGCATTTCCATTTCATCGTGGTGTGCTCCGATGGCATTTACCACCGCCGGGTTTTCACCATATTTCTCGGCCAGTTTGGCGCCCAGAAGGGCATGGCTCAGTTCGGATTCCTCATCAGGTACCTTGCCTATATCGTGTAAGAGACCTGCTCTTTTGGCTAGTTTGGGGTTCATTCCCAGTTCAGCCGCCATGATGGCGCAGAGGTTCGCTACCTCCCGGCTGTGCATGAGCAGGTTCTGCCCATAGGAAGAACGGAATCGCATTTTACCAACGATCCTTACCAGCTCTTTATGAAGTCCGTGAATGCCCAGCTCAATTACGGTACGGTCACCGATTTCCATCACCTGCTCTTCAATCTGGCGGCGGGTTTTTTCCACCACTTCCTCAATACGGGCAGGATGGATCCGGCCATCAGTTACCAGTCGCTGTAAGCTCAAACGCGCAATCTCACGACGCAGCGGATCAAAGGAGGAAAGAATGATTGCTTCAGGAGTGTCATCTACAATTAAATCCACACCCGTGGCCGCTTCCAGTGCCCGGATATTCCGGCCTTCGCGTCCGATGATCTGGCCTTTGATTTCATCACTTTCCAGGTTGAATACGGTGATGGAATTTTCTATTGCCTGCTCGGCTGCAGTTCGCTGAATCGTCTGGATGATGAGTTTACGGGCTTCCTTATTGGCTTTCTGCTTGGCGTCATCAATAATTTCCTGCTGAACGGCAATGGCCTGTGTCTGTGCTTCCTTTTTAAGGCTTTCCACCAACTGTGCTTTTGCTTCCTCAGCAGTAAGTCCGGCAATTTTTTCGAGGCGGCGAATATGCTCTTCCTGGTGTTTTTCCAGTTCGGTCCGTTTGATATTAACCAACTCGATCTGGCGGTTCAGGTTCTCTTTTATGGCCTCGTTTTCCTTAATCTGTTTGTCCAGGTTGGATTCTTTCTGGTTGATGCTGACCTCTTTCTGTTTGGCTCTGTTCTCCAGATCACTGATTTTACGGTTCCTGTCCAGCACTTCCTTATCATGCTCCGCTTTCAGTTGTACAAATTTCTCTTTGGCTTCCAGAATTTTTTCTTTTTTCAGGGTCTCTGCCTGAAATTGGGCATCTTTCACCAGTTTTTGGGCCTGGTTTTCTGCATCCAGAATTTTTTGCTGGGTATCTGCTTTAAAAATGAATTTTCCTGCCACGATGCCCACTATAAGTGCAACAATGGCAACAATCAATATTATTATGGTTTCGTTCATTGATGGATTGTTTTTAATCTTTTTTCAATCGTTTCTAATGGTCGTCTATCGTTCATAACTGGTTGAATCAGACGCTAATTTGCGAAAATACGAATTCAAACCATAAAAGGTTGCAGCTTTTCCCGCCAGGCCGTAAATTGCCTGAAAGAATCGCTATGAGAAACTTTAAAATGGTACTCGGACTACTGTTTGCGGGTCCATCTCTGCTGGCTCAGACCCAATCCTTCAGCCTGCAGGGGAGTTTTTCCCGGATTCCGGAAAAGCCTGCAAAGCTGTATTTACAATATGCCCAGGGCGATACCTGGATCAAAGACAGCAGCGATGTCACCAACGGTAACTATTTCTTTTCCGGCAAGATCGAGGAACCTACGCTGGCGAGTTTATCAGGTGCCTCCCATGTAATCGGTCTTTTCCTGGAACCCGGCACCCTGCGGATCTTACATACGGATACCATTACCAATATGCAGGTCTACGGCTCTCATGCCCAACTGGATTACAGGGAGCTGGAAAAAGCAGCTGCCCCTTACCGGTACCGGCTCGATACTCTCTACGAACAACTCCGTAAAGCCAGAGCAAGGCGCGATTCTGCCGGTCTGGCCCGGATTGAAACGGCCATAAACAAAGTGGCTGAAGCGCATCGCAGGGAGGTGTATGGAAAATTTGCCGCCAGTTACCCCAATTCTCCGGTTGCGTTGTATGCACTGAATGAATTCGCCGGAACGGAACCGAATCCAGAGGAATTGGAACCGCTCTTTCAAAAGCTGTCACCGGCTATCCAAAACTACCCTTCCGCGAAGGCGCTCCGCAAAAAAATCGACTTTGCCAAAACGCTGGCAATCGGTCGGGTAGCTCCTGAATTTTCATTGCCCGATACGCTTGGCCGACCGGTTGCATTGTCCTCTTTTCGGGGCAAGTATCTCCTGCTGGATTTCTGGGCCTCCTGGTGCGGCCCCTGCCGGTACGAAAATCCCAACCTGGTTACTGCCTATAGAAAATACAGTAAAAAAGGATTTGATATCCTGGGCATTTCACTGGACCAGCCCAATGGGAAACCCGCCTGGTTAAAAGCTATCCGGGATGATAAACTGACCTGGCACCAGGTTTCCGACCTCAGGTATTTTAACTGCGAAGCGGCCCTATTGTATGGAATCAGTGCCATCCCGCAAAACTTCCTGCTGGATCCGGAAGGAAAGATAATTGCCCGCAACCTGCGGGGGAAAGCATTGCTCCGGCAACTGGAAGCGCTGTTTTCGGAATGAAAGCCCTCTCAGGGCTGTTTCATTTTGTCGAGAAATTGTTCCACCTGTTCCAGTTTTTCTTCAATGGCCCGGGTATCCAGCTGTGACCTGGTGGAGGAACTTTGTTCCGTTGCATACCATACCAGCACCATCGCTATATAATCCTGCATATCCTTGGCAGAAAACTGGGTTTTGAATTCCAGGATTTTATCATTGATCACTTTAACCGTAGAACGTACTGCCTCTTCATCCTGCATCCTGATTTTGATCCGGTAGGTTCGGTCGCCAATTACAATATTGGCGGGAATCAGTTGGTCTGTCATGGATTATTCAT
>CAZJNY010000356.1:0-3348 GCA_964547405.1 uncultured Flavihumibacter sp.
TTTACATGATCAAACTGCACCACATGGTGGATGATAAGATGCACGCCCGTTCAATCGGACCATACTCACTCATTACGCAACAGCCGCTGGGTGGTAAAGCACAGTTCGGTGGTCAGCGTTTCGGAGAAATGGAAGTGTGGGCACTGGAAGCATACGGTGCATCGAACATCCTGCAGGAATTGTTAACCATTAAATCAGATGATATCATTGGTCGCGCCAAGACCTATGAGGCAATCGTTAAAGGTGACAATATTCCGAGAGCCGGTGTTCCTGAATCCTTCAATGTATTGATCCATGAATTGAGAGGTCTGGGACTTGATCTCAAATTTGATTAATCAATTCTTTTATAAGTTAATCGGAGGGTACCATTTTTGGTACCCTCTTTTTTTTAACTTCAGGCAAAGCATACAGGTATGAACCCATTCAAAAAAGTAATCAGGAGATGGACAGAAATTGTTCCCTTTCTTTCATTGTTATTATATTTTTTGAAGCCTGCTTCCAGTCCGGGCTGGTATAACCTGGTGCTCATAGGCGGACTCATAAGCGCTGTTTTGGTGGCAGTGCATCATGCGGAAGTTGTAGCGCATAAGGTAGGTGAACCCTATGGCACCCTGGTGCTGGCAATTGCTGTAACCACCATTGAAGTGGCCTTGATTGTTTCCCTCATGATGGCCGGAGGACCCGGAACGGAAACCCTCGCCAGGGATACCATATTTGCAGCCATAATGATCATTTTAAATGCGATTACGGGCATTTGTTTACTGATAGGGGGATTGCGTCACCGGGAGCAGGTATTTGGCATGGATGGGATCAGTGCCGCGCTGGTGGCCCTGTTAGCGATCGCATTTTTAACAATGGTGCTGCCCAATTTCACAACCACCCAGATGGGACCCTCCTATTCGAATTCACAGTTGCTTTTTGTCGGGATTGTAACACTGATCATTTATTTGAGTTTTGT
The DNA here is from genome assembly GCA_964547405.1 of uncultured Flavihumibacter sp. GTDB lineage: Bacteria > Bacteroidota > Bacteroidia > Chitinophagales > Chitinophagaceae > Flavihumibacter. The sequence continues at coordinate 959 of CAZJNY010000356.1, forward strand.
GTTTATTCAGACCATCCGTCATCGGGATTATTTCCTGCCGGAAGTGGGAGAGGAGAACAGTGAAGTTCATGCAGCCCCACCCTCCAGAAAAGTATTTATAATGTCCCTGTTATTGCTGGTGGTGGCATTGGTTGCCGTGGTATTATTGGGCAAATCACTTTCTCCGGTAATTGAATCCAGTATTGAGAGCATCGGTGCACCCAAAACCCTGGTGGGAATAATCATTGCGATGGTTGTATTACTGCCGGAAGGATTGGCCGCTTATCGCGCTGCGAAAAATAATCGCCTTCAGACCAGTTTAAATCTTGCACTGGGGTCTGCACTCGCGAGTATCGGGTTAACTATTCCGGTGGTGGCAGGAGTGAGTATTGTGATGGGCTTTGATCTCCTCTTAGGAATTGATTCCAAATCATCCGTGCTGTTGTTAATCTCGCTGCTGGTAGTAATGATGTCACTACGAACCGGCAAAACCAATATCCTTCAGGGAATCATTCTTGTACTATTATTTTTTGTTTATCTCTTTGTTACCATAATTCCATAAGCAATTCGTAAATTCCTGCTTTCCATTTAATTTATGAAACAGGTAATATTACTGCTTATTGGGATTGGCTCCCTGACACAGGTTGCTGCTCAATCCAAAAGAACACTGCAACCGGATGATATTTATCGCATGAAAACGGTTTCCTCTCCGCAGGTTTCTCCGGATGGGAACTGGATTGTTTACCAGGTTCGTTCCGTCGATAGTGCCAAAGATAAATCCAGTTCAGATTTATGGATGATGAGCTGGGATGGAAAAGAAAACTGGCAATTAACCTATGATCAGGCTGGTGAGTCATCTCCTAAATGGAGCCCCGACGGCCAGTATATTTCTTTCTTATCAACCCGCACTGGTGATAAAAACAGTCAGGTTTATGCGCTTCCAACCAAAGGAGGCGAGGCGAAGAAACTGACGAATATCAAAGGATCAATCGGGGAATATGTATGGACACCGGATGGAAAAAGTCTGGTACTGAGTATTTCAGATCCTGACTATTCCGATACGGCTGCCAGCAAGATCCGCAAGCCCTATGTAATCAATCGCTATCAGTTTAAACAGGATCGGGAAGGGTACCTGGACAGTACCGCAACCCATCTCTATCTGTTTGATATCAAAGCGGGCAAACTGGACACACTTACTACAGGATATTATTCCGAATCACAACCAGTGGTTTCTCCTGATGGAAAATGGCTTGCCTTCGTCAGTAACAGAACTGCTGTTCCCGACAGAAATGATAATTCCGATATCTTCCTGATGGAACTTAAAAAAGGAGCCAGTGCTCAGCCTCTCACGAGCTGGAAAGGAAGCGATAGCCGTCCTGTTTTTAGTCCGGATAGCAAACAGCTTGCCTACCTCCAAAGTTCCAGCCAGGACGATTTTACCATGTATGGACATTCCATTCTAGGTGTTATTACCATCGCAGATAAACAATCACGTTTACTCAGTTCCAAACTGGATCGTCCCGTACAGAATATGCGCTGGGAAGCAGATGGTCAAACACTGCTGGCTTTGATGGAAGATGATCGCAGGGTGCAGGTGATTCGTATCAATGCGGGTACCGGTGTACATGAAACCATTACCACAGGCGATCATAGTTTTTATGGCATGGAGGTGAATACGGCGAAAAAATCCTGGGTTGGATTGAGAAGTACGCCAACACTGCCTGCTGAATTGTTCGCCTTTGAATCAGGACAGCTTCGCCAGTTGACACATCACCAGGACAGTTTCCTGGCTCCCCTGCAATTGCCATTAGTGGAAGGTTTTCAGTCGACCAGTAAAGATGGTACAAAAATTTCGGGCATCCTGTATAAACCGCATACCTATCAGGCTGGCCAAAAGTTACCACTGGTAATATTCATTCATGGTGGACCTGTTGCACAGGATGAGTTTGATTTTGACATGACAAGGATGGTGTATGCTGCAGCCGGTTATGCGGTAGCCGCGGTGAATTACCGGGGCAGCAGTGGCAAAGGGGTTGCATTTATCAGATCCATTTATGGAGATTGGGGCAATAAGGAAGTGATGGATGTAATTGGTGTTGCCAATCACCTGGTGGCTGCGGGTGTGGCGGATCCTGCACGGATGGGCCTCGGGGGCTGGAGTTATGGTGGTATCACTACTAACTATACCATTGCTACCGATACCCGTTTTAAAGCGGCTGTAAGCGGTGCGGGTAGTTCCCTTCAGTTGAGTCTTTATGGTAGTGATCAATATATCTCGCAGTATGAATTTGAATTGGGTGTTCCCTGGAAAAACCGGGATAAATGGCTGGCATTATCCTATCCTTTTTTCAAAGTAGATAAAATAAAAACGCCCACGCTGTTTATGGCAAGCGAGAGCGATTTTAATGTTC
>CAZJNY010000357.1:0-1262 GCA_964547405.1 uncultured Flavihumibacter sp.
GCTGAAATTCCCAATATGGTAGTTTTGCTGTGCCAGTGCTATCTTCATCGGATTCAATATTTTTGTCTCCTTGTTAGGCCTACGAATGTACGTTATACAACAAAACCCATACGCAAACGTTTTTTGCCCATGAAATTCAGCAAGCTCTTCCTGGCAGTTGTGCTTTTTTTTACTGCCTGTACAAATAATGAAAATCGTCCGGATATCAGTGCCATCACTGTTAACACTGAAATTGAACGATTTGATCTGGATTATTTTGCACTGGACTCCAATCGCCTTGCGGAAGGGATGAAAGCCCTGCAGGCCAAATACCCTTATTTTATCAATGATTTTACCGCCAATATCCTGGGAGCTGGTCCGCTTTCCGATTCCAACCAGGTGCTGCCAATTATCAACCGGCAATTTTTTACCACCTATTACCCGGTAGCAGAGCTGCTCAAAAAAGACCTGAAAAACCTGGGTGATACAGAGAAAGAACTGAACCAGGCATTCCGGTACCTGACCTATTATTTTCCGGATTATAAAATTCCCCGGCTGATTGCCTACCTGGGTCCATTTGATGCACCCGGTGTGGCCCTTACGGATAGCGCCATCGCTATTGGCCTGCAATTGTATGCGGGGATGGATTTCCCCTTTTATACCTCGCAACAGGGACAGGAATTATTCCCGACTTATATTTCCAGGCGATTTGAAAAAGAATACATCCCTGCCAATGTGATGAAAGCAGTATTAATGGATCTCTATCCAGACCGCTCGGGTGCCCTGCCTTTGCTTGAAAAAATGATTGAGCAGGGCAAATACTGGTGGTTGAGTAAACAGCTACTCCCCGATGCGGCTGATAGCCTGGTTACCGGCTTCACGAGTTCGCAACTTGAGTTCTGTGAGAAAAATGAAGGACTGATCTGGAATATGTTTTTGCAGAGTGAGTATCTCTATACAACGGACCCATCCATACAAAAGATTTACATCGGGGAAGCTCCGGGCACACAGGGATTACCACCAGCGGCACCAGGAAATATCGGGCAATGGATTGGAATGCGTATTGTATCTGCCTATATCGAACAGCAGGACAAAAGCCTTCAGCCCCGTAAACTCATGCAACTATCTCCCAGGGAAATACTGGATGGTTCGAAATACAAACCCCGTTAATGATTTGCTCAGGGTTTTTCACCCAATGCTTTCATCATTCTGAAATGGGAGATCATGGAAGCGGTCATGGTTGGATAACTATGATAGGGTAATCCGTGCTCCTCGCAGGTTTC
>CAZJNY010000357.1:1362-3334 GCA_964547405.1 uncultured Flavihumibacter sp.
AGACTCATTTTCTGCAAGGGGGTGGTATATACTTTCTGTTTCAGGTATTTATTAAAATCCATGATGAATACCCAGGCAAAAGAAGATATTGCATAAACCAGTACCACGTAAATATGCTGGTACCGGTGTGCTGGCACCCATTTCTGACTTCTGCACTGGCGCATCAACGGACTCTTGGCAATATCATCATCCATGCCATCCACATTGGTATAGGTATGGTGCAGGATATTGTGTTTAAACTTCCAGATAAACGCATTGCCTCCCAAAGCATTCAGACTAAGCCCCAATACTTCGTTTACCCATTTACGTTGAGAATAACTGCCATGGCAAGCATCGTGCATCACATTGAAACCGATACTGGCAAGAATAGCGCCTAAAAGGCCCGCAAGGAGGAGTTGTACACCCCCGGGCATGGCAACTGTCAGCAAAAGGACATAAATCAGCAAAGCCGCCGGAATCAATACGGCAGTTTTGAGATAGAGTTCAACATTTCCGGTTTTCTTAATTTTCTTTTCGGAGAAATACTGATCAACCCTGGTTTTCAGTGATTGGGCAAACGAATTTTGTTTGTTGTTAAAGCTAACTTTAGGCATAGAGGGCTACTAATCCATTTAAAAATACACGTAAAAATAAACTTTTCTTGACAGGCCTGCTGTTAATGTTTAATCTTTTTGCGGATCAGGTCCCTGATTTGCTGCTGGTCTGTAATGGTTGAAAATGCATCTTTCGGGACCAGAAAAAAGGAACGGTTATCAAAATACAGGTGGAAAAAGTAAGGAGTTTCGACAAATTTGCTGAATTTTTCCCAGGGCCAAATCTGCCTTCCCCGATCGGTATCCAGCGTCACTTCCGCTTCCTGGAAGGCCATCAGAAAATCGTCCTGGAAGGTTTTGGATTTTTTGTAAACGCTGTTGGGCAGGACGCGCCAGATGACCAGCATAAGGATCATCCAGATAGTCGAAAAAAATACAAAAGAAAGTGGATGCACTTTTTTAAAGTACAGGAGTACTGCTGCCGCAATAGTGAACACATTCACAAGGATTACCAGTATTCGAATTTCGGGTCTTGTGAAAAAATGATACCGGAGGGCCTGGATCACCTGCTTTCGGTCGTAGGTAAAACTAATCTGCATTTATTATCTGGCTTTGAGGTCTTTTTCTGAAATGCTCCAGTTGCCAAGTGCTTCTCCCTTCAATCCGATAAATTCAACAGTAAGGGCTCTGCTGCCTTTGGCACCGGTTATCGATATTTTACCGTAGTTCTGTTTCTGATCCAGTCCGAATACCCGATAGGGATTGTCTTTTTCCGCAGCTCCAAAAACATGAGTACCAGAGGTAAGCGGAGAAACAGTAATGTCATAGAGCGGATAGTTATTGACCCGGTTCACCTTAATAATTTCTGAGTGATGCCGGTCTCCTGTCAGGAACAGCACACCACTGATTTTCTGTTCTGCAAGAAAGCCGGTTAACTCATTGTATTCTGCCGGAAAATCCAGCAGCTTATCAAATGGGGATACCGGGTTCAACACCTGGCTGCCCACTACAATCAGTTTAAAGCTGGCCTGGCTGGCTGCAAGGGCGTTCTTCAACCAGTCGAGCTGTTCTTTGCCAAACATCTGTTTATCCGGATTCGGTTGTCCATTGATGGTAGATGGTATATTATCTTCCGTGCGCCAGGTACGGTCATCCAGCAAGAAGAAGTCGGCATCACTATAGGAAACCTTTGTATAGATTCCTTCCCTTCCGTTTCCATAGGAAGGATTTGCCCAATACTTTGTAAAGACCTCGCGTGATACATTTTTAAGGTGATAACTTTTTCCCAGGTTATTCGGTCCGTAATCGTGATCATCCCAGGTGGCATAATGCGGCATAGCTTTCAGAAAGGGTTGCAAAACAGGCATGCTGCGATCTCTGCTTGCGCGGTGCCACAATCCCCATTCAGCGGTGTAATCAACTTCGCGGGTGTACCAGTT
>CAZJNY010000358.1:0-3324 GCA_964547405.1 uncultured Flavihumibacter sp.
TGATTTTGTGGTCCTGCCTTAATTCCATGTTGGGTGTGTTTGTCCGTTCGGAAGTCGTAATTTTATACAAGTTAGTTCTATAAAATAGTATGCCATGAACGATCAGTCAAAATTTATTGCCGGAATTTTATTGGGAGCCGCTGCAGGTGCTGCACTGGCGTACCTGCTCACAAGTGAAAAGGGAAAGGAAATGGTGGAAGAGCTCAAAACAGCAGCAGCGGAAGCCGGGGAGGATGTAAAAGCAGCAGCCGGAAAGATTGAAACGGAACTGAATGAAGCCCTGGAAAAAGGAAAACAATGGGCCAGCGACCTGCAATCGCGAACCGATTCTTTCACCTCCTGAATGATGTATTATGAGTGAAACAAAGGAACCTGGCTATTTTGAAAAACTGGAAAGCCAGTTACAGGAGTATATCGATAACCGGATATGGCTGATTAAACTGGAAGCGACGGAAAAAGCAGCAAGACTGTCTTCGCTGGCGCTTATAGGATTGGTGCTGGCCGGACTGGCATTTTTTGTCCTCTTTTTTATAAGCCTGATGGCGGGTTATTTTTTTGCTGAACGCACCGGAAGCCTCTTTTATGGATTTAGTATCGTAGCTGGCATTTATTTGTTATTATTCATTCTGCTGCTGGTTTTTCGTAAAAATCATATTGGCCCTTTCCTGGTGAACCAACTCATACGTCTCTTTCTGGAGAAAAAAAATGACGAAGATGAAAACAGAACAGGTAACTCCTAAAGACTATTCCCAAATTACTACCCTTGCTGAACTGCGGGCCACTTCACGCGCATTGCGGGTAACCGTAAAAGACCAGGAGCGGCAACTCCGGGAAGAACTGAAATCACTTCCTTCAGAAGCGATAAAAACAGGTGCAAGCCGCCTTTTTTCCGGAAAGCAGGGTGGTGGCATTGGATGGCAGGGGGCACTTACCGGTGTTGCAGCTACCGCAGGTACTGCCCTGCTGGGATCCTTTTTTGCCAAAAAAGCTACTGCTTCCATTGCGGGCAAAGCCGGTATGGGATTAGCCAAATCCGGATTGGCAGCCCTCGCTCCCGTATTGCTCAAGTTGTTGTTCCGCAAAAAAAAGCCCGCTAGTTAAACATCTTCTCCATCATTTTCTTATCGTGGCCATAGATGTCGTCTCTGAAATTGAGCCGCCCTTCCCGATCAACCCAGGCGGTAAAATAGCCAATGAATACGGGGATTTCATTTTTCAGGGTTACATATTTCTCCTTGCTGGCATGCATCGCCTTGTCAATGGCGGCATCTGTCCAGGTACTGTCTGCTCTCAGTAACCAGGTAGCGAGCCAGGCCGGTTCCGAAACGCGGATGCAACCGTGACTGAAAGCGCGCTTATCTTCTTTAAACAGGTTTTTACTGGGCGTATCATGCAGGTATATGCTGTAGTTATTGGGGAACAGGAATTTTACCAGTCCCAATGAATTCCGGGGACCAGGTTTCTGCCGCACCTGTCCATTTCCATATCGTTCCATATTGTGCCTCGACAAATAGGAAGGGTCGCGGGCGATACCAGGCAACACTTCTTTTTTCAGTATGCCGGGTGGAACATTCCAGTAGGGACTGAAAACCACATATTTCAGATTGCCGGTAAAGATCACCGTACTGTTGGTAGCAGTGCCCACCACCACATTCATGTTATGGGCGTATTTGCCATTTTCATACACGTGCAATTTGAATTCCGGAATATTGACAAGCAGGTAATCTGATTCAGGTTCCTTTGGTGCCCATCTGATCCGCTCCAGGTTCACCAGAAGCTGGCGGATCCGGTTATCGAGTGGCTGGGTCAGCTCCCGCAGGGTGGTGCCTCCAACGATGCCATCCTGTTTGAGTCCGTAGCGCAATTGAAAACGTTTTACCGCATTTTCCAGGCTCTCATCAAAAACATGACCGGAGTCTGCCAGGGGCAGATCGCCGAGCAGGGAAAGTTTGTTTTTCAACTGGACGATGGCTTTGCCGGTATCGCCCCGCACCAGTTTTTTAGCGGTTATTTCCAGCGGTGTCCAGGAGCTGAGCCGCTGAATTTCATAATACCGTTTCAATTCTTCCCGAAGCAGGCCATATTGCCGGTTGACAGGTTCGTACCTATTAATATCCTTTCCTTTTTCTTTTACCAGGGTATCCAGGAGGGAGAGAATATCAACCCGCTTCCGGGGAATAAACCAGTTCAGGTCACGCGAATCCAGCCGGCGATCGCCCATATAGGCTTTGGCCGCATAGCGGAGAAATTGCAGGGTAAGCTGCCATTCCACCCGCAAACGGGCGGAGTCCGGAACAGCTTTCATGCCATTTGCCTGAACGGAATCTGCCCAGGCCTGCAGGTAGGGGTTATAAATGGAACTATCGCGGCTGTATTCCAGGTAGTTTGCCTGGAGGTTCCAGAAATGGAGCGATTGCTCGGCAACGCCCGTACTGTCGAACCAGGCGAACTGGTAGTTTCGCTGGTTGTAGAAATTCCGTACCAGTTGCCGGGCGGTATCCGGCAGGGACCGGTCCTCCAGGAATTGTTCCAGGCTGGTACTGTCAAAAAAAAGCGTGGAAAAGGCATTTTTACCCGTAATCTCTTTGTCGCGGGGGGCGATGGCCTGGCCGTTGGCTGCAGGTTCTGCGCAGGAGGCAATGACAAGGCTGAATACGGAAAAAATTAAAAAAAAGAAGGACCAGCCGGAGCTGGGAAGGTATCTTTGGCGCCGATTCATAACAGGAAAAAGTCAATGGTTCAGGGTAAAGGTAGGAATCCTTCAAATTCCTTTTAGAAATGATGGATTTTAGTTGCCAACCCTTACCTTTGCGGCAAAATTCGAAAACCTCACCTTAAAAGGTCTTCATATATGTCAACGAAAGGAAAGATCAAACAAATCATCGGGGCTGTACTGGATGTGCAATTCGATGGCAAACTGCCAGAAATTCTCAATGCGCTGGAAATTAAGCGCCCCAATGCAGAGCCGCTGGTGCTGGAAGTTCAGCAACACCTGGGTGAAGACAGCGTACGCTGTATCGCCATGGATGGTACCGAAGGATTGGTACGTGGAATGGAAGTAGTTGACACCGGCAAACCTATCGCCATGCCGGTTGGAGACGGAATCTATGGTCGTCTGTTTAATGTAACCGGTGATCCGATCGACGGATTGCCTGCAATTGATAAAAGCAATGGCCGTCCAATTCACGCGAAGCCACCATTGTTTGAAAACCTGAGTACATCTACCGAAATTCTGTTTACAGGAATTAAGGTAATTGACCTGATCGAACCCTATGCAAAAGGTGGTAAAATCGGTCTGTTTGGTGGTGCGGGTGTAGGTAAAAC
>CAZJNY010000359.1:0-3304 GCA_964547405.1 uncultured Flavihumibacter sp.
TCACCTTTGGTATTCAATCGTGTCTGTGGTTCAAGTGCCTGCGCCTGCTCATAACTGAGCAGTTCTGCTTCCAGTCCGAGTTTAAGGGCATCCTCACAAAAATGATGCGCATGCGCTTCCTTCTCGGGTGTTTGAAAATATTCCAGCAATCCCTTGTGCTCATAGGCCATTTCAATGCCCGGAACAGACTGCCAGGACAGATAGGCCTGCTGGCTCAGCAACCCGATATCGCGCAATGGGATGGCCGCCGCTTTCACCTTTTCCGGTGTAGCCGCTTTCATAAACAGCAGCCCCCAGTCGATCAGTGATTTACTCAGCCGGGGTTGGATGTAAAACGGGCTTTTGCTGTTCCACATCCACTTTAATCCCTGTTGAATGATACCAGGTGTGGCCAGGGGAACAAAATGCGAAGGACAAACGTATCCTGCATTTCCATAGCTGCAATTATCGCTCAGATCGCTCCTGTCAATTACTGCTACATCCCAGCCAGATCGTCGCAGGTAAAAGGCCGAACTGAGTCCCACAATACCGCCCCCGATGATGATTGCTTTCATAGTGTTGTAAAATGAAACGAATGTACAGAAATGCCTAAATTAGTAGAAACGATTCCTGCACATGGAAACTTATGGAAGGATATTGCTGATTGCCATGCCGGTATTTCTGTTGCTTGTCCTGTTTGAAAAATGGTACGGATGGAAAAAGGGAAAAGAAACCGTGCGTACCATGGACATGATCTCCAGCCTGAGTTCAGGCATCACCAATGTTACCAAAGATGTACTGGGATTGAGTATCGCCGTAATCAGTTATGGCTGGCTGGTGGACAAACTGGCCATAGTGCATGTTCCGGATGGCTGGCCCACCTATGTGATCGCTTTTATCGCACTCGATCTTGCTGGCTACTGGACCCATCGTATAGCCCATGAATACAATTTTTTCTGGAACAACCATATCATCCACCACAGCAGCGAAGACTTTAACCTGGCCTGCGCACTTCGGCAGAGCATTTCCTCCATTGTAAAACTTTTTACCATATTCCTTTTACCCGCTGCCATTTTTGGGGTTCCGGAAATGGTGGTGGCAGTAGTTGCTCCGCTTCATTTATTCGCACAATTCTGGTATCATACCCAGCATATCAATAAAATGGGATGGCTGGAAAAAATTATTGTGACACCTTCTCACCATCGGGTACACCATGCGTTGAACCCGGAGTACCTGGACAAGAACTACGGACAAATTTTCATCATCTGGGATAAACTCTTTGGCACTTACCAGGAAGAGCTGGATACGGTTCCTCCCGTATATGGCATCACCCGACCGGTGAGAACCTGGAACCCGATCAAGATCAATTTTATGCATCTCTGGTTATTGATACAGGATGCCTGGCGAGCCCGCGACTGGAAAGACAAGTTTCGGATCTGGCTGATGCCAACCGGTTGGCGACCCAAAGATGTGGAAGAAAAATACCCGGTATTTAAGATTGAGGACCCCTATCAGTTTGAAAAATATGAACCCGCCGTATCAGCAGGCATTAGATGGTGGAGTTGGTTTCAGATCCTTGTCTGCCTGCTGCTCATCAGTTATCTTTTCGGATTTATTGCACAGATCGGGTCACCCGGCATCTTCCTTTATGGATTTTTTATTTTCCTGATGGTGTATGCGTTTACGGAACTGATGGATAAGCACAAAGATGCCCTCTATTGGGAAGCTGCAAAAAACCTGGTGGGATTGTCTATCCTGTATTACCAGCGCGATTGGTTTGGACTCAGTTCCATAGGAACTTTCCTTCCGGTACTGTTAGCCGTTTACTTTATTGGTTCCACCCTGGTAGTATATTATTTTGTCAGGCAGCAGACAAGGGCCGCCCTTACTCCATAGGCGGGCGGTACTGTGCATCGGGATTGTCCAGCACAATTACCCAATCCTGTCCAACGCCTAATGTAGGTGGTTTTATTTCCAACACATCCTTCCGGTAAGTAGAGATCCCTCTTACCACATGACCGATGCGCGGATCCACAAACCAGATTTTGACATCGGAGCTTTTCATAAATCGGGTATCCACCTTGATGGTTTTGCCAACAGGCATATAAATCATGGCGAAATCATTGTTCTTGCCCCGGAAAGCCGTTATAAATTCGGAGTTTTTCTGACTCTGTCCCTCAACAATCATTTTAGGATCATATACTCTGCCGAGATAGGGGCGCGATTCAACGATCTTACGCAGATAACCTACCTGGTAGGCACCGGGCCGATCCATACCAGCCGTCCAGCTCCAGTCGGCATAGGTGATCGGTTCTTCCCGTTCACTGTAAAACTGCCAAACGCCATGATGACCATAGGTAACGCCGCATCCGCCGGCAAAAACAGAACGGTAACACTGTTTCCGTACATCATATTCCGTGAAATAACCCTTTTTTTCATCCCATTTCGGCCAGGGATCAACAGGGTGATCTTCATAATTGGGTTCTGCATCCAGTGTGGGCTTGGGAGAAGGCAGGTTGAAATCGCGCTCAATCCATTTCCACACGGGCACATCCTTTCCACTACCATGACCGCTTTGCATGGTATTCATGTTCAGCCAGGGTTCTTTGTGCAGGTATTTGGAGGTGGATTCTCCTCCTGAAATATGATAGGTAATAAATGATTTGTAATCGGTGGCTTCCTGAATGCCCCGGGCCATTGCCCTCCAGATGGGTTTAAAATCACTGGAGTCCTTTACCGGCAGGCGATCTCCACCCAGCATCCAGATAATGTTTTCATCATTGCGATAGCGGGTTCCCAACCATTTCCCATAGAGATAGGCATTCCGTTCGTTGAAAATTACCGGCCCCTTCCCCCACTCTTTGGACACTTTATCGCCCCAGGTTGGCAATAGGGCAACGAACATATCAATTTCCGCCGCCATGCGAATAGTGGTATCAATCAGTTGGAAATATTTTGGATTGGGCTTCAGCGGATCGTTCTGAAAAAGCGGCAACGCGGAGTACCGGTTGACTTTTGTAAGTCCGTCCTGTTCAGCAAGGACCACAGCCTGAATAACATTGAAGCCTTTTTTATGACGATCGTTCAGGTATTGAACGATTTCTTCAAAACTGAGTCGGTGGAACAGTTCCCATGCGGTATCGCCCAACCAGAAAAAGGGCCGGCCATTGGTGGTTTCGAGGTAATGTGCATCCTGGCTCACTCTCAACCGGCCGTGCTTCCATTGGTGCTGGGAGAAGCCGGGAATTGACAATAGCACTGCCAATAACAGCAGTATCGGGTATTGGATTTTATTCATCAACCGGAGTTTATCGCGGTAAAATAA
>CAZJNY010000360.1:0-3284 GCA_964547405.1 uncultured Flavihumibacter sp.
GTAATACGGATCCACCCCAATACAATGCCCCCCTACCAGTCCGGGTTGGAATGGGAGAAAGTTCCACTTCGTGCCCGCTGCCTCCAGTACCGCACGGGTATCAATATTCAACCGGTTAAAAATCTTGGCCAGCTCATTCACAAAAGCAATGTTGATATCCCGCTGGGCATTCTCAATTACCTTGGCCGCTTCCGCTACTTTAATGGATGCTGCCTGAAAGGTTCCTGCTGTAATGATGGAACAATACAATTCATTTACTTCAACTGCCACTTCAGGAGTTGAACCGGAAGTTATCTTGCGGATTTTGGTTAGCGTACGCTCCTTATCACCCGGATTGATCCGCTCAGGAGAATACCCCGCAAAGAAGTCTTTATTAAAAACCAAACCGCTTACCTTCTCAAGTACCGGAACACAATAGTCCTCCGTTACGCCCGGGTAAACAGTTGATTCATATATAACGATATCGCCCTTCTTTAACACCTTGCCTACTGTTTCACTGGCTTTTTTAAGAGGAGTTAAGTCCGGTTGGTTATAACGATCTACAGGAGTTGGTACAGTTACAATAAATCGGGTACAATCTTTCAGATCGTCCAGAGTACAGGAAATTTGTAATTTTTCCTTTACTGATGCGAGGTCTTCATCTGAAACTTCCAGTGTAAAATCCTTGCCTTCATTCAACTCTTTCACCCTTTTGGTGTTAATATCAAAACCTACGGTTGGGAATTTTTTGGCAAATTCCACTGCCAGCGGAAGACCTACATAACCAAGGCCGATAACCGCAATTTTTCTGTCTTTATTCATGGTTGGTAATAGTATAATATAATAGCTTCGCCTCCTCAGTCACATACTCGCGACCAGGATATGGTAAATTTTGCGAGGGCGGTGCAAAAGTATTGCCACATATCCCTACAATTACTACTCATTTGAGTAATATTGAACAAAAGTACTACCTAAAAACTCTTATTCAACACTTTGCTTATTAATTGACTCTTACTTTCTACGTTTAGTTTGGCGTAGATCTTCTTCAAATGATGGTTCACTGTATATACAGATACAAACATCCTCTCTGCCAATTCTTTATACGTTAAGCCTTCCTGTAATAAGAGCACCAGTTCGAGCTCCCTTTTGGTCAATCTTTTTGCCAGTTGATCCTCCACCCGGCACCCGATATGGGCCACAACCCCTAATGCCGCTTTTGGGGATAAATAAGCGCCTACCCGGTAAACATCCACCACTGCCCGGTACACTTCCGCCAACTGACCCGGCTTTACCAGAAAACCATTCGCCCCCAGTTTGATGCTCTCCACCACTGTCTCCTGCCGGTCATCACCCGATATCACCAGGATTTTCACCAATGGAAAGGCCCGCCGAAGCAGGCCTATTCCTTCCAGTCCGTCTTTTCCCGGCAATACCAGATCCAGCAAAATCACATCCGGATCATCTGTTTGCTGAGCGGTTGCTTCCCAATCCTCCAAACTATGGCAACTGAAAACCAACTCAATATCATTGTAATGAGAAAAAAATTCACGATAATTTTCAAGCAGGTAATTATTGTCCTCAATAATTCCTACCCGGATAAGGTTGTTCATACTACTAAACTAAGGCATATTCGGCATATACCTGCCGCAAGCCCTCTTCCAACCCGATCTTATGCATCCATCCCATTGCATGTAACTTGCTCACATCCATCAACTTACGTGGTGTACCATCCGGCTTTGTTAAATCATGCTCAATTTCTCCTTCATAGCCTACCACCTTTTTAATCAGCTCAGCCAGCTCCTTTATTGGAATATCATCTCCCACCCCAATATTTACCAGTCCGGGTTCATTATAATTTTCCATCAGGTAATAACAGGCATCCGCCAAATCATCCGCATGCAGGAACTCCCTTCTCGGTGTTCCGGTCCCCCACATGGTTACCGAAGCTGCATTGGCCAGCTTTGCTTCATGAAATTTCCGGATCAATGCCGGCAGCACATGGCTGTTGTTCAAATCGTAATTATCATTCGGACCATACAAATTCGTTGGCATCACCGATATGAAATTGCATCCGTATTGACTCCGATACGCATCACATAATTTGATGCCCGCTATCTTGGCGATGGCATAGGGCTCATTCGTAGGTTCCAGTTCACCTGTCAGCAGGTACTCCTCCTTCAATGGCTGAGGCGCCAGCTTGGGATAGATACAGGAAGATCCCAGGAACAATAATTTCTTTACCCCATTTACATAACTCTGGTGGATCACATTGTTCTGGATCATCAGGTTATCATATAAAAACTCGCCCCGAAAGGTATTGTTGGCATGTATGCCACCCACTTTTGCTGCTGCCAGAAACACATAATCCGGCTTTTCTGCGGCAAAAAAATCAAACACCGCCTGCTGGTTTCTTAAGTCGAGCTGCGCTGATGTTCTGGTTACAAAATTTGTAAATCCCGCTGCCTGCAGTCTTCTATGGATCGCCGATCCCACCATGCCCCTGTGCCCCGCTATATAAATAATGCTTGATTTTTCCATACAAGTAATTCTTAGTGAAAGGTGAAAAGTGAAAAGTGAAAATCACCTTTCAATTACTCATACTGATTTTTTACGTAGTAACCGCTTTCTTTCAACAGCTTCTCCCTTCGGAAACTGTCCACATCTGCGGCTACCATTTCACGTACCAGTCCGGCCAGGTCATATTTCGGTTGCCAGCCCAGTTTGGTCATGGCCTTGGTAGGATCCCCAATGAGCAGGTCCACTTCAGTCGGACGATAATACCTGGGATCCACAGCCACCACTTCCTTACCCGCTTCCAACTGGAATTCGGGATTGGAGCAGCTTACCACTTTCGCTACTTCATTTTCTTCGGAACCACTGAATGCAATTTCAATCCCTACTTCTGCAAAGGCCATCCGTACAAATTCACGTACCGGTGTGGTTACACCCGTTGCAATAACATAATCCTCGGGTATATTTTGCTGCAGGATCCGCCACATCGCTTCCACATAGTCTTTCGCATGTCCCCAGTCGCGGCGCGCATTCAGGTTGCCAAGGAAAATCTTGTCCTGCATTCCCAGGGCAATTTTCGCAACGCCACGGGTGATTTTGCGTGTCACAAAGGTTTCACCTCGCAGGGGAGATTCATGATTGAAGAGTATCCCATTCACCGCATACATGCCATAAGCTTCGCGATAGTTTACGGTAATCCAGTAGGCATACATCTTAGCAACCGCATACGGTGAGCGGGGATAAAAAGGAGTGGTTTCGCTTTGCGGCACTGCCTGTACCAGGCCGTATAATTC
>CAZJNY010000361.1:0-3269 GCA_964547405.1 uncultured Flavihumibacter sp.
CTGGCCTCTTTTACGATACCAAGTGCGGTTACTACCACCTCATCCAGGTTTCCATCTCCCTGGTCAAGTGATAGCATCAAACTGTTTTCGTTGGCATCCACCGAAACGGTTTTGGTGGTGTAGCCTACTGAACTAATGTCTAACTGAAAAGCTCCATCTGGTACCGTCATGGTAAAGGAGCCATTGGCGTCGGTCACCGCCGAGAAATTCTTTCCTTTCACTTTTAGCGTGGCAGAAGGAATTCCTGCTCCGGTCTTTGAATCTTTCAATAACCCGGATAATTGCCGCGTTTGTGCTGATAGAACCGAACTGATTAACAGCATCAGCACGAGCAGTCGTAATTCTCTCATTATGCAATTGGTTTAATGATGAAAAAATGGACTTGTTGCCAAGTATATTTTCGTGTTACATCATTAAGTGCCTCATAATGAGTTCTTGTAACAAGTTTTTAACGATTTTTTTTTAGGCGGCCGTACTTCTTAAAAAACAAGGGCAAGCGCCGGGGTCATTCCCAGCTCTTTTCTGAGTTTGGCCGGCAATTCTACGGTTACCTGGTTCCCATTTACCTTGTATTTCAACTTTTTACCTGTTTGTAATTCCCGAATCCCAGCCTTACCTGGCAAATTGGTGGTCCAGCTAATGGTAGCCGGTAACTCCTCCCCCTTTATCAACTGAATCGCATACTGCGCAGTTCCGTCTTTTGCTTTCGTAAAAAAGATATCCCCCTCCGCATAATGGTCGGTAGTGCGGGTTCCGTAGATCGCTTTTCCATTTTTGTTTAACCAGGAGCCTATTTCTTTTAAACGATCGACAGCTTCTTCCTGTAACAATCCCTCTGCTGTTGGGCCTACTCCCAATAAGAGACTTCCGCCTTTCGCCACGATTTCCACCAGGGTATGTACCACCTGAAGGGTTGATTTGTATTTTTCATTTGGCACATAGCCCCAGGCTCCTCCCAGGGTTATACAACTTTCCCAGGGATGATCCAGTTTGGTAGCGGGTATACGCTGTTCCGGTGTCTGGTAATTTTCATACGGACCATGAACTGTTCTGTCCACCACCAGCAATCCCGGCTGTTTGGCCCGGCCATTGCGCGCAATCGTAGCCATATCGATATCCTGGCTCCATTCCGGTATGGCAGCTCCCCAGTTGCGAACCTCATCATTCACCGTTTCAAGAGGCCGTACCCAACCCCCATCCAGCCAGAGGATATCCACTTTCCCATAATTACTCATCAACTCATCAATCTGGTTGTGGGTGTATTTTTTAAACGCTTCCCATCTCCAGGGAAATTTCCGGATATCATAATTATTGTTACGGTTCGCTGTGGCATACATCGGCCACCAATAGTTTTCAGAATGCCAGTCGGGTTTACTGAAGTAAGCCCCGATCATCATGCCTTTATTCCGAAACGCTTCAAATACATATTTTGCCACATCCGCCTTTTGGTTGGATGCAAAGGGCCCTTTGGCGATGGAGTAATCGGATTGTTTGGTATCAAACATTGCAAAGCCATCATGGTGTTTGGTGGTAAACACCAGGTATTTCATTCCAGCTGCATCTGCTGCCGATGCCCACTGATCGGGGTTGAATTTTACAGGATTGAACTGCTTGCTCAGTCCCCAATACCATTTCTTGAATTCACCATAATCAGAGGTACTGTCACGCGTGATCCAATCTTCCGAACAGAGCGCCCAGGATTCAATCATACCCGGTACTGCATATACACCCCAGTGGATGATCATACCAAATTTCTGATCCCGCCAGGTTTCCAGTTTTTCTTTTACCTGCGGATCTGTTGGCCATTCATACTGTGAAGACTGATGATGCAGATTCCCTTGCGCAACTACGGATGCTGAAAACAATAAGCTGGTAATACTTAGTAAAATCAATTTCATATACTCCTGTTTATCGGACTTGCCAGAAAATGGGAAAGTACGTTTTATCCTTATCCCGCACTGCCACATAATTCACATTATACGTTACTTCATTACCCGGATACAACAATCGCCTGGGAGGCAGAGGCGCTTGTGGCTGACTGTTAATGAGGAACTCCAGTTTCGGATAACCTGTTCTTCTCAATTCCGCCCACGCCTGGTTGGACTGCAACAATCCAAAATGCACCCACCGCTGAGTGGCAATCTTTCGGTATTTATCTTCCGCACTTCCGGCTAAGCGAACACTTTCCTGTTGTAAAAAAGCTTCCATGGATTCCGGGTTCGGCCTCGGCTCCGGTCTTTTAAAACCGCTGTTAAGTCTGTTCAGGTAATAATAAAACCGGGTCGATTGCCGCATGCCCAATTTATAGTAGGTATCGGGATCACCTCCGCCCCATCGCAGGAAGGCTTCTGCTTTCAGAAAACTCACTTCAGCAGCCGTCATCAGAATCCCTGGAATATGCGGATTAAATATAAAAGTGGCAGAATCCAATATGGCAAACTTGCCGAGGTTTACCTGTTGTTGCTCTAGGGACCACTTTACCGGTAATGCCCTATATTCTTGATTTGGAACAAATCCGGCTCCAGTACTCACGCCAAACTTATCAAACAATACCGGTATTCGTGGATCAGCTGCTGGCAGTAACACTTCTTCCAACAAATGCTGAGGTGCAGAATAATTCGTTAATTCGGTTAA
Source organism: uncultured Flavihumibacter sp. (assembly GCA_964547405.1). Classification (GTDB taxonomy): domain Bacteria; phylum Bacteroidota; class Bacteroidia; order Chitinophagales; family Chitinophagaceae; genus Flavihumibacter. The sequence goes on from CAZJNY010000361.1 coordinate 2,635, forward strand.
GGCAAACCGTAAGTCCAATGTGTTATCGGCTAAGGGTGCCAGTAATATATCTTCCTGCTCAACATTGTAATCTGCTTCTTCACTCAAAAGTGGATTTACTACCGTATTGGCCAGCAGCTCCGTTACCTGCGCTTTAGCATAGGGTTCATTTACATGTGATATCCGCATGAGCAGGCGCAAACGCAATGCATTTGCATAGCGTTGCCATTTTTGAAGATTTCCATTTAATAAAATATCCTGCGTCCGGAATAAATTAGCAGTTGCAGGGTCAGGTGCCACAGCGGCAAAATAACCATTCAACACTTTCAACTGCTCGATGGCTTCTTTATAGATGTCTGCCGCTTCGTCGAATTTGGCCATTTTGGCTTCTCCACTTGCATTCAGACTTCCGGCTTCGCTGAAGGGAATATCGCCCCAGAGATCTACCATCTGACAGGCCTGATCATAAAAAATAACTTTTGCCGCATTCAGAAACAGACTCGCTTTTTCTTTTTCTACGGCAGGCAAATCCCGGTGATTTTTTTGCATCTCCCTGTAAAGCGCCATTGTACCTGTACCACTTCCAATCGGACGATAAAAATCATTCCACCTGCTTTCCGTATAACTTGGATTCTGAAGATACACTCCAGGTGTAT
>CAZJNY010000362.1:0-3262 GCA_964547405.1 uncultured Flavihumibacter sp.
AATGAAGAAAAACTGGCGGCTGTTGAACAGTTATTGGGGCATATCGAAAGCGCGCAGCAGGGATTAAAGGAACTGAGGTTTGTACTGGAATTAGCTGCTGCCACCGAAACTTCGGCTAAGGGTAAGGGTAAGGCGCCGCTGGTTTGTGATTTTACACTGGCACGCGGACTGAATTATTATACCGGGATTATTTTTGAAGTGCAGGCCATTGGTGTAAAGATGGGAAGTATTGGCGGCGGTGGAAGATATGATGACCTGACAGGTTTGTTTGGCGTGCCCGATCTGCCGGGAGTAGGCATCAGTTTTGGAGTGGACCGCATCTATGATGTGCTGGAAGAACTGGGACTGTTTCCGGAAACAATTGCTACGGGTACTGAATATATATTTTTCAACCTGGGTGAAGCCGAGAGTCGCCGTGCATTTATATTGATGCAGGAATTGCGCGCGCTTGGGAAACGATGTGAATTGTATCCCGAAACAGTAAAATTGCCGAAGCAATTCAAATATGCAGATCAGAAAAAAATTCCCTTTGCAATATTCATTGGCAGCAATGAACTCGCATCGGGAAAATTAACCATTAAAAACCTGTTTACCGGTGAACAGTATGAAGCAGATGATGTGCATCAGGCTCTTCGCACTTTCAAACTTTGAATAGCCCTATCAAATGCTTTGGCCTGCGCCGGATCTACAAAATCATACCCGACAATAAAACAATCGCGGAGTGTTCTGCGCCAGCTGGTGCCGTTTGCATTTTTGCCGGTACCCTCTTCACCTAATGATTTTTGAAGATCACTGGAAGTAGATTCGGTACGTTCAATAGCTATGACCGGGTTCAACTCATTGTCTTTACAGGCAATAAAAAACTCTGCTCCATTTTTATAATGAAACGTACGAATCAATACCCCATTTTCATCGCGGGAATGGGTTTCGGATTCATACCCGTCAGGAATCGTTAACACCAGTTTGCGGTGATTAACGCCTTCTGCAAATTGATACTCCACTTTGTCGGTTTGTAAATAGGTACTGCAGGAGGTACCAAGCGCTATTGCTGCACTGAGCAACAGGCTGCGAAAAATTGTTTGCTGAATCATTGTACATGGTGTTGGTGTACCGGTAAAGTACTATGCGAATTCAGCAGAAGAAAGTGAAAATGGGATGAGTGCGTTTGACTTGATAATTTATGCTTCAAATAAAATGGCGGCACCCTGTCCAACGCCAACACACATGGTTGCCAGACCGTTTTTCGCACCCCGCTTTTTCATCTCATGCAATAAGGTAGTGGATATGCGTACACCACTGCATCCCAGGGGATGACCAAGTGCGATGGCACCTCCATTCACATTGACTTTTGCAGGATCCAGGCCCAATTCCCGGATACAGGCAATGGACTGCGATGCGAAAGCTTCATTCAATTCGACAAGCTCAATTTCTTTTTCGGTTATCCCTGCCCGTTGTAACAGTTTCTTAACAGCGGGAACCGGTCCTATTCCCATAATGGAAGGATCTACTCCCGCTACTGCCATGGCCCGAATGCTGGCAATAGGTTTCAGGTGGTATTTCTGTACAGCTGCTTCTGTGGCTAGTAACATGGCTGCCGCACCATCATTGATACCACTGGCATTGGCGGCTGTAACGGTACCGTCTTTTACAAATGCGGGAGAAAGTGTGGCAAGTTTTTCTATGGGTGTAAGTCGTGGATGTTCATCGGTATCAAAAAGGATGGATTCTTTTTTACCCGGAATTGTTATTGGAATGATTTCCTCTTTGAATTTTCCGGTGGTTGCCGCCTGCTGGTATTTAAGCTGACTTTCATAGGCAAACTGATCCTGTTCAGCTCTTGATATTTTCCATTGGGCGGCCACATTTTCGGCGGTTTCACCCATGGAATAGGGATGGTATAAAGCAGACAAGGCCGGATTGGTAAAGCGCCAGCCGATGGTAGTGTCAAAAACTTCTGTTTGTCGCGACCAGGGTTGTCCCTGTTTGCCCATGACAAACGGTGCGCGGGTCATGCTTTCCACGCCGCAAGCGATCATCAGTTCGCCATCTCCGCATTGCAATGCCCGGGTTGCATCCATAATTGCCTGCAGGCCCGAAGCGCAGAGACGGTTCACGGTTGAGCCAGCCACATGCACCGGTAATCCTGCCAGCAGGGCCGCCATCCGGGCAACATTGCGGTTGTCTTCACCGGCCTGATTGGCAGCACCGGCAATGACTTCTTCAATGGCAGCAGGATCTACGGAAGGATTTCTTTCCAGCAGGGCTTTAATAGTATGGGCCAGCAAATCATCGGGACGCACGGTGCTCAGCGCTCCCCCGTATTTGCCAATCGGGGTGCGTACGGCGTCAATTACATAAACCTTGTTCATTCGGCGAAGATAAGCATGGAACAGGGAGGAAAGGAGGATGGAGGAAGGAGGAAGGGAGACGGGAGACAAAGGAGGCAAAGGAAGCGGGGTATGGAACAGGGAGGAAAGGAAGATGGAGGAAGGGAGGAAAGGAAACGGGGTATGGAACAGGGAGGAAAGGAGGATGGAGGAAGGAGGAAAGGAAATGGGAGAATGAAGCCCCCTTTCTAAATACCCGATCGGAGGTAATGTAAATCTGGCTCCTTTGCCTCCGGCCTATTATGTCTCCTTCTCCATTTCTCCTTTTAGATAAAAGTCGGCGGTATTCATTTTAGCAAGGGCTAACCCTAATTTATCTCGAACCCGGCAAAGTTTATTGTATCTAACAATCCAGCAGAGGATTCCTATTGGTAAAACCAGATAATAAATGAATGAGGGCACTTTAAACAAATCGAATTCAAAATCTGATTCCTGAAAATCAGGTATATCTGTATAAAAACTTTTAATCAGTTCATTTAAGTCTTTATTAAAATTCATGTTCGAAGCATATTCCTTGATGGCCTGAATATGTGAACAATATTGTTTTGCCTGCAGATCGGTTGAGTCGGCCAATTCAGGATAAAAAACGATATAAGAAAACCGTGCATTCAACACCGTAATTATTTCCTGAGATCTATTTATTGCAGTTTTGGTACTTATGGATAAGCTGGTTGCGGGATGCATTAAAAAGTATTACTTATGATGTACAATATATAGGCCTGCCGCCAGATTTCCTATTCACAGGAACTCCCCCTTGCCCCTTCCCTGTCCCCACCTCCCTGCCTCCCTCTTCCTTTCATCCATCTTCCTTTCATCCATCTTCCTTTCCTCCATCTTCCTTTCCTCCATCTTCCTTTCCTCCATCTTCCATGCCT
>CAZJNY010000363.1:0-3256 GCA_964547405.1 uncultured Flavihumibacter sp.
GGCTTTTGATTTAATTCAAAAGGACAATAATTTTACAATTTTTTCTGAGGCTACAATCTTTTGCTTCCATTCCGGATCAGGTCCATACAACATAGCAGCAACAGCTCCCGTAAGTGCGGCAACGGTATCGGTATCTTCTCCAAGATTGACTGCGGTTAAAACTGTGGACCTGAAATCAGTTCCCTGCAAACAGGACCAGATAACAGCCTCTAACGTATGAACCACAAAGCCTCCTGATTTTATTTGGGTTATGGGAATAGATGAAAAATTCACTTCCAGCAGTCGCTGCATATTTTTAATTACATGCTCTTTATCCGGCTCCTGAGCCAATACTGCAAGTGTATGCTCGCGTGCAGCGGTAAGAGCTTGGGTAATTGAATACCCATTTGCTAATTCCCTGATCCACTCCACATAGAGGAAACTACAATAGTGAGGAATTACATGTGCATGCGTAATGGAACCGGCCTTACTTATTTGAGAAAATCTTGTCAGGAAATCGGCCTGGATATAGGAGTCAAAAAAAGCATAAGGTAGGATGCGCATCAAACTGCCATTACCGCAGGCAGAACGTTCATCCGAATTTCCGGATTGAAACCAGGGCTCACCCTCCAGCAGGCTTTCAAGGGCCATGCGTGTAGTGATTCCAATATCAAAAAGTTTATCATGAGCAGCCAGATAACCATCCCTGTACCAACTAAGAAACAAATTGGCCAGGTCTGTCATGCTTCCACCCCTTTGTAAACATTCCAACGTACATAACATCATCGAAGTATCATCACTCCAGGTGCCGGGTGGTTGATGATGTGACCCCCATCCTGTCAGATCCTGAACTGGATTGGAAAGCAGGAATTCACGGGATTCAAATTCAACCGGAACACCTAGAGCATCCCCGATAATAAATCCCCATACAGCATCTGATAATAATTGCTTTTTTTCAGGTTGTATCATGATTTGTTTTTTTCTCTGGCGCTATCAAACATTAGAATAAACAGAACAGTAAATAACCATATTATAATAGATGTAAGAATGGTAATCAGTTTCAACGAGATACTAACTGTATTTCGCAACCAGGGTTTTTGAATACCCGCCACCCATTCATTAATCCATTCATGCAATTGGGCATAAGCAAACATACAAGCTGCTGTGAAAATCATTACAAGTAGAATATACATGATGTACTATTTTCCTGATGAGGAGTTGATCAGCTACATTGTCTATAAGCCTTAAAACCGATGATCGCCGGACGATCGGAGCGCTCCCGATATAACTCTTCGGCTGCCCATTGAAGTAAGCAATCAGCATCTGGCTGTTTCTGGCTTACCACCTGCTGTATGGTTAACTTTCTCTGGATATTGCGGATTTGTCCGCCAGTAAGTGCAAATTGCTGATCAAGATCGAGCAGCGTTTGGTGACTGATATGAGGAAAAGCTGCTTTCCAGATTTGGAGCCTGGTTGCATGGGTAGGTTTATCGAAATGTATCTTATAAAGAAACCGGCGGTCGAAAGCAGGATCGAGATGTTTAGTAAGGTTGGTGGTAGCAACCAGGATACCTTTAAAATCTTCCATCGCCTGTAATAGAATATTCTGCAGGTTGTTTTGAACCTGATCAACAGATCGTTCTACCTGCAGGCGCCTTCCAAAAAGCGCATCGGCTTCATTGAAGAGCAAAACCGGGAGTTGCGCATAATCGCGGCAAGCCCTTTCATATTCAGAGAAGACACGTCGCATGTTCTTTTCAGTATCACCCAGCCATTTGCTCCTGATCTGCGAGATTTCAACCTGCAAAATCGCACGGCCTGAAAGCTTTGCCAATTGTAAAACAGAAGCAGTTTTACCGGTCCCCGGCTGTCCGTGCAGCAGGATCGAGATACCTGCTTGCAGCCCACTGCTTTTAAGGGCAACTTGAAGGGAAGCAAGCTGATCGGGTTGAAACAGCTTATGAAGCAACGATACCTGTTCCTGTTGGCCTGCTTCAAAAAAGAGCGATTCAGGAGATATGTCTTCCGGTTTAATAATTTTTAGTAAACTGGATTGGTAATCAGTAGGTATTGTGATTTCGGGAAGCAACAATTTGTACGCACGGGCAGAAAGCCGGATAATTTGTTCATCGGAAGGGTTTTCATCATACGGCAGTATGAAACCTTTTTGATAAAGCTGCCATTCACCCATGCGAAAGCGGCAGAGAGATTCATAGGCCTGCAAGCTAGTGGGAAAACAAAAGGGAAGAATTTCGGTCAGGTTGACCCATTTAAGGTCGTGACGGATGGTTTGCTCAAGGATTGCGAGCAGGATCAAACGTTCTTCAAAAGCTGGAATCAGTTGCTGAAGTTGTTGAATGGCGGGCAGGTGGCAATTGGCAGATTCAGCTTCAAGAACAGTCTTTTGGAGGTAAGCAGCCGTACGTTTTTGGGACTTAGCCTGATCGATCCATTGAAATGCGGTTTGCAGGTAGGATTGAAAACGGGCAAATTTTTCAGACAGGAGCAAAGCGGATTGCTGTTGGATAGCGGCATGCAGGGCCTTTTCAGGGAGTCTGAATTTAGCGAGCAAGAAGTCGTTGTCGGCAGGATCCTTATCTGCTTCGAGGAGATTCTTTTGGCATAGCGAATAAATGATCATTATTAGTTGTTCGGCCTGGTTGAGCTTCTTTCCAAAGTCATCGATAAGATCGTGCAACGTAAATTCTGAATCCTTGATACCGCAGCCCAATACAAAGGCCATCAGGATAGCTTCTTCTGGTTGAGTACAACCGAAGAATTCAGCAATTACCTGGAGGGAAGGTTCATCCTTTACAGATTGAAGGATATCTGAGAACTGGCGATCACGGGAAAATTCATGGATGAGTTGGGCGTGCTGGAGGATGGAGGTGGGTGAATGCATAACGGGAAGGTATAGAGCAAAACTAGGCAGGAAGTGTGCAGCCTATTTTCAGGGGAGTTTTGCAGATAGGTTGCAGAGGAAGGGGGGATATTTATGACTCTATTTAAAATTGAAAAAATGCAGACATCTATCAGAACAGCCTCGGATTTGGAAAAGTTGGCATCGGCATTAAGAAACATTGGCCAAGTAGTAGATGAAGTAGCCATAAGAGAAAAAGAAAGAAGGGAAGTGACGAAGGAACGGTTCAACATCTTATCCTGCCTTACCAAACATCACAGAGAGGAATTACATTCCAGAGTACTACACTATTTGCTTAATCCAAGAGAGAGTCACGATTGTGGTCAGGTATTTCTAAGCTGCTTTTTGCAAATGTTA
>CAZJNY010000364.1:0-3245 GCA_964547405.1 uncultured Flavihumibacter sp.
GTTGGAGAATAACGGATATACAGTATCCAGTACACAAGAGAAAGGTAAATTCTCCTCCTATGATTTAAAAGTAGTTACTCCCTCCGGTAAAGAAAAGACAATAGAGGTTAAGTATGATATCATGAGTTCCAGAACTGGAAATGTTGCGGTTGAAATGTGGAAAGAACCAAATGGTAAAAAAGTAAAAGCTGGATTGTTAGCATCTAAATCTACCTTCTACGCTTATAGTTTCCCCTCAGATGATTCATTCTATTTCATCAAAACCTCTCACCTCAAACAAATAATAAATCTGCAAGAGTATGATAGGCTAGTTCTGGGTGGTGATGGTGGAGTATATAAGATAGCTCTATTTAATAAAGACAAATTTATTTCAAACTGTACTCAAATATCCTAATTGTAGTCGGTAACTTACAGTGCAGTGATTTCGGCAATTAAGGATACATCATTTCGGTAAATAAGAATACCATGTTTCGGTAAATAACGATGCATGATCTGATTTATCAAAATAAAGCTGATTAGGCTGTTTTACCAAAGATTGTTTTCCGGTTTTTCATTCGATAACTTTCTCCGCTTAATTTGATGATTTCACAGCGGTATAAGAGTCGATCCAGTAATGCGGTGGTAATCACTTCGTCTCCTATGGTCTCGGCCCATTCTTTTGGAGATTTATTGGTCGTGATGATAAAGGATGTTTTTTCATGCAGCGCATTTATAAAATGAAAAAAAGCGTTTGCGTCTTGTCTGGCAATGGCAATCATCATGATATCATCAATCACAATCAGATGCGCCTTGTTTAGTTTTTTGTAATCGGCCATGGCTTGCCGGGAGATATCCCTTGTCTTCAGTGTAGTCATGATCTGCTCCATCGTTCTAAAATAAGCCCGATAACCGCTTTGCAGGGCATGATGGCAGAGACCGGCCGCCAGGAAGGATTTACCTACCCCGTTGGGCCCCATGATCACGAGGTTAAAATTTTGTTCCAGCCAGGTTAGTTCCTTGAGTTGCTGCAGTTTGGCTAGGGGCATTCCTTCCGTTTGAGCACAGTCATAGGCCCTTAATTCATGCATTACAGGTAATCGGGCAGCCTTCTCTTTTCTAGTCATTTCATTAAGGTTGCGCCGGGTAATTTCTGTTTCCAGTAGGCGGGAAGCAAATTCAAGATAGGAGATACCTTCTGCCGAAGCCGTATCTGCCAGTTGCTCTACCTGATCTGCAATAGCGCTTAACCGTAACTGTTTGCAATGACTGCTGATTCGATGTTTGTCTTTTGTTTTCATTGTTTGTTCGTATTTGATGGGGTTTGTCGATCGCTGCCGGGGCTTGCACCCGGTACAGAGCGGATCAACAGGCAGGCTGCGAGTTGGCAAGGTGACTGGATCCTCTCTGCACCGGGCGCCGTTTAGGTATTGCCAAAAGCTTTTTCGTATTCATTCAGGTCACTTCTGTCCGGTGTGATATCGGCCTTTCTGGAGCTATTGGGATCCAGCAGAATGACTTTGCCAACCGCAGCCACCGGAGCGGCTTGTGCAGCCTCCTGCACAGCAAGCAGCTCACGGAACACCACCGCTCCGATGTAGCGTTCGTTTAAACATTTTTCCAGCACGGCTGCTACTAATTGGCGGTTTTTACCTTCAATAGCGTTGCGGATGGCCTGTACCTGGTCACGCAGGTAACGAGGCTTTTCCAGTCGGATCAGCTCAAAGTACTGTAGGGCAAGCGTTGGATGCGTGAACAGATTTGCCGTTTGTTCCAGCAGTTGTTTTACTTTGAGCGTCTTATTTCTTTTATGATCGGTGTTAATGATCGTATGACCATGGGTGGTAGCCAACAGGTGTTTACAGATAAATTCACCAGCCTGATCATGTACATGTAGTTCCTCTTCCCTTATCCAAAGCATGACCAGCGTGTCCTTACTTTTGAAGGTGCCCTGAGGAACCGAATAAAAATTACCCTGAAAAGAAAACGTATTGTCTTTTCTGACTGTCCGTAACAGATAATCCGGCAGCAGACTGTATGGTGCCCATGGCTGTAAATGCCGTTGTTCGGTTACCCATTCCTGTTCAGGGATCTTTTTGGTGGTAGCATGCGGCAGGCTGTTACCGGTACGTTGCAACCAGGCCAGTGCCTGGTTCTGAAGTGTTTCCAGGTCATAATATACCCGGGCGTGCAAAAAATTCTGCTTAACATACTTGACTACATTTTCCACCTTGCCCTTGCTCTCCGGATCCGCCTTCCGGCAAAAGTGCAACTCAATGCCCTGTTGCACTACATATTCCCGGAAGGCATGGGTAAGCAAGAGTTCGCCCATTGCTTCCTCTACAAGAAACAGGCGATCCTGATCATACACAATCACTTTTGCCTGCCCTCCGAAGAAGTGGAACGCTTCTTCGTGTGCTGCAATAGCCGTGCGGATCGTAAAAGGGATGTCCGAGAACCGCAGAAACTTCATGCGGGAGCGGGACAGCATCATTACAAAAAAATGAACCGTCTTGCGCTTATTCTCGGCACTGCGCAGCGTGTAGTGTCCAAAGTCAGCCTGCGCCTGCTGGCCATAAGGAAGCTCTGCTACCACAAAGTACTCCCGCGGGGTGGCTTCCAGGGGAATAGCATATTTCTGACGCAGAAACAGCACAAAATTATACACTGTCTTGGCGGGAGTAGGTGGAAAGTCGGGATAATGTTCTTTTAACCAGTCGTGCAGTTGAGCTGCAGACACAGAGGGATGGGCTTGCAGCTTGCTTTTTACAAAGTCCTCATATGGACCCAGTAACCTGCTTCGGGTTTCTTTACCTATCAAAAAGGCTTCATACTCCGCCTCCGTAAGCGAGGCATACTTGCTTACCGTTCGGGGATTTAATCCAAGGGTTTTGCTAATCGCGGCTTTGCTTAGGCCTTCTCTTACTAATCGATGAATCTCATAATACATGATCCAGTTCCCCATTGTCTTTTTATCCATACTGTTCTGCCGGTTTTATGGCCCGGCAAAACTGGACATTATTAGATGGATCATGCATCCTTATTTTCCGAAACGTTGTACTGTTATTTTCCGAAACAGTGTATCCTTATTTTCCGAATCTAACTAGTAGAAGGCAAACAACCTGTGTATTCTTATTTACCGAAAACGTTGTATTGTTATTTTCCGATTACACCTAATCCTATGAATCCAATATTACAAACAATTCTCATTTCCCTTCTTATATCCATTTCAATCAATTATGTCCCTAAATGGAGAAGGAAGCTATTCA
>CAZJNY010000365.1:0-3242 GCA_964547405.1 uncultured Flavihumibacter sp.
CGGCGAGTTGCGCACTGGTCTGCGCGCGATCGAGCTGGGCCTTCCAAGCAGGTAGTTTGCGCCTACCACTGCTCCGGCAGCACTGGCAGCACTGGAACCCAGCCCACTACCCGGTTTGATTTCCTTGGTGATGCTGATCTCAATTCCAACTGGTTCCGGAAGGGCCTGTAAAAGATCCAGCAGCGCAGCACCAGCCACATTCTGTGCTGGTTCCGTTGGCAACTTGTATTCATCGGTGTGCTGAATCCGGATACCCGGTTCCTTGCTTAGTCGCATTCGGATTCGATCCGAAGGATCCTGTAATGCCATCCCGAGGATATCAAATCCACATACCAGGTTGGCAACAGTAGCCGGACAAAGCACTTCAATTTCCGTATCAAAAAGCGGTTGTATGTTAAGGTTAGTTTGCATCTGGATGGATTTCTCAGGTTAAGGTAGCTCTTAAAATATCAGCAAATACACCGGAGGCGGTTACATCCGCACCGGCACCCGCTCCTTTGATCACCATCGGTTGCTCAGGGTATCTTTCGGTATAGAATAATACGATATTATCCTTGCCATAGAGATGATACAAATCATGACCCGGACTTATCTGCTGCAATCCAACCTCCGCTTTGCCGTTATGAAAGGCCGCCACAAATTTGAGTTTGTTTCCATTTCGATTGGCTTCCTCATAGATATTTCGGAAATGATCTTCTTCTTTAAGCATACTCGAATAAAAATCCTCCACCGAACCTTCCATGCAGGAAGCCGGCAGAAAACGATGATTGGTGATCGCATCCATTTCCAATTGCTCTCCCGCTTCTCTCGCGAGAATCATGATCTTACGCATTACATCAGTACCACTCAGATCAAGGCGCGGATCGGGCTCTGTATATCCTTCATGCTGTGCCTGCCGAACCACTTCCGCAAAAGGTTTCGTACCATCATAATGATTGAATACATAATTCAATGTACCACTCAGCACTGCTTCAATCCGGTTGATTTTATCACCACTACGCACCAGGTCGTTCAATGTACCAATTACAGGTAAACCTGCGCCCACATTGGTTTCAAAGAGAAAGCAGGTATTGTTTACTCTCGCTTTTTCCTTTAACTCACGGTAGTATTCATACGGAGAAGAACAGGCGATTTTATTGCAGGCAACTACCGCACAGCTCTTTTCTAACAGCCTTGGATAAACGCCGGCCACTTCCTGGCTGGCAGTGATATCTACAAAAACAGTATTTCTAAGGTTGCGCTCCAGTATGCCATCCACAAATTCATGGATACTTGCTTCTTTGCCGTTATTAAGAAATGTTTTCCAGTTAGATAAGTCAATGGCATCCTCGCTAAACGCGATATTCTTACTGTTGGCCAATCCAACTACTCTCAATTGCAGCTTATTGTGATGCAGCAGGTATTGTTGCTGCTGTTGTAACTGTTGCAGTAACCGGCTACCAACATTACCCACACCACTAATAAACAGGTTCACCTGCTTCAGGCTGGTTTCAAAGAATTCTTCATGCAGGAGATTGATGGCCTTTTTTACATCTTCAGTGGCGATCACTGCAGAGATATTGCGCTCGGAGGATCCCTGTGCAATAGCCCGAACATTCACCCCATTGCGGCCAAGCGCGCCAAATAATTTACCACTGATACCAGGATGACTTTTCATCTGTTCGCCTACCAGCGCAACGATGGATAATCCTTTTTCTATTTCCAGGGGATCCACTTTCTGTAAACTGATCTCCGGTGCAAATGCTGCATCTACGGCTTCTTTCGCAAGGTCTGCAGCTGCTTCATCCACTCCAACACAGATCGAATGTTCTGAGGATCCCTGTGTAATCAGAATCACATTGATCTGATGTGCCGACAAGGCTTCAAAGAGCCTGCGTGAAAAGCCCGGTACGCCCACCATGCCACTTCCTTCCAGGCTCAATAAGGCCAGTTTGCTGATGCTGGATATGCCTCTGACTGGTGAGCCGTTGCGATAGCCTTCCTGTTGAATCAGGGTTCCTGTATCAGTTGCTGCAAAAGTGTTCTTTATCCATATCGGGATCTGCTTGTTCATGACTGGCTGGATAGTAGGCGGATAGATCACTTTCGCACCGAAATGAGATAATTCCATGGCTTCCTGGTAGGAGATGCTGGGTATCACCCTTGCATTGGGAACCCAGCGTGGATCGGCCGTCATCATACCACTAACATCTGTCCAGATTTCAAGTGCTTCCGCATCCAGGCAGGCTGCTGCAATGGCGGCTGTATAATCGGAACCGCCCCGGCCCAGGGTGGTGGTAATTCCTTCTGCACTGGAGGCGATGAATCCAGGCATTACAATATGATTGCCACTTACTGCTTCTGCTGCCGCTTTTAATTGGGCTTCTGTTGTTTTGAAATCAACCATCGCATTTCCATATTGCGCATTGGTACGGATCAGCTTCCGGCTGTCCCACCAGGTTGTTTCAACCCCTGCTGCCTGAAAAGCAGCGGTAATTATTTGTGAGGAAATGAGTTCCCCATAACTGACGAGTTTATCTTTTGTCCGGGCTGTTGTTTCCCCCAACAGAAATATCCCGTTGCAGAGATCTTCCACTTCGTTGCAGCTCCTCTTTACAGCACTCAGGTAACTACTTTGCTGTTGAACGGGAATAAGCTGTTTCACTGCATCCAGGTGCCGGGTAGTGAGTTTTTGTATCTGTTCTTTGTATTCTTCATTTCCGCCAGCTGCCAGCTGACCGCAGTGAAGCAGCAGGTCTGTGGTTCCACCAAAAGCGGAGACAACCGTGATAACTTTGTTTTTCTTTATTTTTTCCGATACGATTGAAATTACATTCTGGATTGCTTCCGGACTGCCTACAGATGTGCCGCCGAATTTTAATACCTGCATAAAATGAATAATGATGATAAGGAAACTGAGTGAATGAAATGAGAATTTCTGGATACAACAGCCCGAAGGCCCATGGCATGATATGGTGATGTACAACCCTTAGCGGGTTGTAATAGTAGTGGTGGTAGTTGTGTATGTAGAAACGAATGCCATGAATCGGGCATGAAATTACCACAGCCCATTTTTATAACAAGCGTTAGTTTGAATTTTTTTTTGATCTGTTTTACCGGCTGTCAAAGTGCAACTGTTTTGGTATATTCATGGCCCGATTGCTGCCCTTAACAACGAATAAAATACCCCATATGGCCAAAATTGACCCGGCAGCCCTTCAACAGTTTAAAAGTGAAGTAGCGCTGAAGTTTCAATTGTACAA
>CAZJNY010000366.1:0-3228 GCA_964547405.1 uncultured Flavihumibacter sp.
TAATGAAGAATGTTGCTGTTATTGGTCTCGGTAAGGTTGGTTCCCTCGTTGGGACCCTGCTGAGCGATGTTTTTACGGTTACCGGTCTGGATCGTCAACAACCGGCTACTGAAGTTCCCTTTGACGTTGCAACCGGTTCTGTCAATGATGCCGAGCAATTACGTTCCTTCCTGGCCGATAAAGATGCCGTTGTTTCCTGTTTGCCTTATAACCTGAACCTGCCTGTTGCGCAGGCTGCCCATGCACTCGGCATTCATTATTTCGATCTGACCGAGGATGTGCCTACCACCTCTGCTATCCGTGAGATGGCCAAAACCTCCAAAGGCGCAATGGCTCCCCAATGCGGACTGGCTCCTGGTTTTATTGGTATCGTAGGGGCTGATTTGTACAATCGGTTTTCAAAACTGCGCGATGTGGAACTGCGCGTGGGTGCACTTCCCCGTTATCCGAATGGCCTGATGGGTTATTCCTTCACCTGGTCGCCTGCCGGGGTGATCAATGAATACATCAATGATGCCGAAGTAATCCATAATGGGCAGCACAAAATGGTGCCTTCCCTGGATGGAATCGAGATGATCAATATTGAGGGACAGGAATTTGAAGCCTTCAGTACCTCTGGTGGTTTGGGTACCATGTGCGAAACCCTGGCTGGTAAGGTAGATACCCTGAACTACAAAACCATGCGGTATCCCGGGCATGCCAAGCTGATGCGTTTCCTTTTGTATGAACTGATCCTGAAAGAAAAGCGGGAGCTGGTGGAGCAAATCCTGACAGAAGCCAAACCTCCCGTTCGTGAAGATGTTGTATATGTATATGCGGTAGTAGAAGGATGGAAAGGTGATCAACTGGCCCGCGAAGAATTCTACCAGGCCTATCATCCGATCCTTATTCATGGTAAAGAATGGAGAGCCATCAGCTGGACAACCGCAGCTTCCGTTGCGGCAGTGGTAGAAATGGTTGCGAATGGCACTCTGCCACAGCAGGGCTTTATCAAGCAGGAAGAAATCTCCTATGATGCCTTCATCAAAACCAAAAACGGATCACTGTACCTGAACCACGAATCCGCTAAATAATTCCAATCCACCCGACCGGTGCCACCGGTCGGGTAAATTATTGAGTTATGACAAAGAATAGTGCATTAGAACAAGTGCTCGGCGGACTCATGCGCCGTTACCAGGAAAGGGTGCCCGATGTACAGGGAATCATCGCCGCTATGATACAGGAAGGACTCATTACTGATGCGGAGGATATTGAGAATGATCATATCGCTTTCAGAACCATGGGCGTTCCGCATTTAGGAATCCAGTCACTGGAAAAGATTTTCCTGCATCTGGGCTATCAGCGGATGGATCATTATGTGTTCAAAGAAAAAAAACTGGATGCGTACTGGTATTCGCCACCCGCTCCCCAATACCCCCGCATTTTTATCAGTGAATTACGCGTGCAGGATCTGAGTGCCGCCACACAGGCCATCATTCGTTCCTATACGGATGAAGTAACCAGTGATCCGGTTGATGCGCTGGACCTGAATGATGCTGACGCGGTTGATCAATTTTTGCACAGCGGACTCTGGCGCACTCCAACCTATGCTGATTTCCTCGAACTCGGCAGAGAGAGTGAATATGCTGCCTGGGTTATCTATAACCGTTATTACCTGAATCATTTTACGGTAAGTGTTCACAACCTGCCGGAAGGATTCAATCGCCTTGAAGCGTTTAATGAATTCCTGGAGCGTAATGGCTTTATTTTAAATGATTCAGGAGGTAAGATCAAGGCGAGTCCGGATGGTTACCTGCGCCAGTCCTCCACTGTTGCCCGCAAAGTTGAGGCGCAGTTTGCAAATGGTGAAAGCCAGCTGATCGCCGGCTCTTATGTTGAATTTGCCGAACGGGGGGTACTGAAAGAATTCCAGCATTTACCGGCAGACCAGATCCGCCGGGAACATCGGCGTGAAGGATTTGAGGCAGGGAATGCGGATAAGATTTTCGAAAGTACCTACAGTGCGCAAACCAGCAGGAACAAATAGGTAAAAGGAATCAGCCCTTTTTTGCAACTCAACCTGCGAAAGCTGCAATTCATCCCGAATCCTGCACCTTTGTACGATCTGACTTTGGACGATACACCCAATAGGTTATCTTGATAAAAAGTCCGGATGTTGAATAGCATGGCCTTCCTGAAATATTCCAAAAGCGAAAGGTGGATAGCAGCATTGCTGCTGCCACCTTTTGCCATTATTGCGAATATACTTTTGTTCGGTAGCCGTTATTTTCAAACTTTTACCGGATTTCTGATGGCCACCCTGATCACCCTTGCGATCATTCTGCTGGTCTATATTTCCTGTGGTATGGTGGCGGTGATTTTTTTGCACAAATTCCCGAAATACAGTCAAACCTTTAAGCGAATCGGACTCAGTTTACTGGCCTATATGTTATTGATGGGAGCAGGTGTCAGCTTGCTTTTCTGGGGCTACGACTACCTTGGATTTCTCGGTTTTGTTATGGATTACAAAAGTTATTTCTGGACCCTCATGGTGGGACTGGCCTGTAATTTCCTGGCTACCAGTTTTAATGAGGGCGCGGCTTTTTATGAGAAATGGCGGTTGCTGGTGGACGAAGCCGAGCAACTTAAAAAGGAAAATCTGCAAAGCCAGCTGGAGGGATTAAAGGGACAGGTGAACCCGCACTTTCTTTTCAATAGTCTGAATTCCTTATCGAGTCTGATCAGTGAGGATCCGAATAAGGCTGAAAAGTTCCTGGATGAGATGAGTAAGGTCTACCGGTATATGTTACGGACCAATGAAGACGGACTGACCACCCTGGAAACCGAATTGCAGTTCATCCAGAGTTATTTCCATTTGCTCAAAACCCGATACGGAGATGGGCTGGATATGGAATTAAAGATTGATGAAAAACTGCTGCACTACCTTATTCCGCCGCTTACATTGCAAATCCTGGTAGAGAATGCGGTGAAGCATAATATGATTTTGCGGGATAGTCCGCTGGTTATTCAACTGCTAACCACCAACAGCCGAAAACTCATTGTGACCAATAACCTGCAACGTAAAAAGCGGCTTGTGTTTTCGAATAAAGTGGGACTTAATAATATCCACAACAAATACCGGCTGATGAAACAGGAAGAAATCCTTATCCGCGATGATGGGAAGGAATTTTCGGTAATTGTACCACTAATCCAACCCTGATTTACAATTCATGCACTGATTTTGGCAAC
>CAZJNY010000367.1:0-3222 GCA_964547405.1 uncultured Flavihumibacter sp.
CAAAGCTACTTAACTTTGCAGGAAGCAATTGTTAAATCGAAAAAAAATAGAAGCGATTTGTCCGGTTAAGGACATCATGGCCCGGTATGGCGATAAATGGTCCATGCACACCATTCTGTTGTTAGGCAGGCAGAACAGTATGCGTTTCTCGGAACTTAAAGCTTCCATTGATGGCATATCACAGCGCATGCTAACAGTGACCCTCAGGGTCTTGCAGGAAGATGGCCTGATTGAACGAACTGTGTATGCGGAGCGGCCTCCAAGAGTTGAATATGCATTAACGCTGCTTGGTGAAAGTTTACTGGAGCAATTGGTTGACTTATCGGAATGGGCACTGAAGCATCAGGATGAAATACAAAAAGCCCGAAAGCAGTTTGCCCTGATGGAAAAAAGAAAAACAAAAAAATGATCGTATGGAAATAGGAATCTGTTCATTTGCTGACCTGGGAACACATCCGGTAACGGGTGAAACAATATCGGCGCAGCAGCGGCTCAGGAATTTGCTGGAAGAAATTGAACTGGCCGACCAATTGGGCCTGGATGTATTTGCAGTTGGAGAACATCATCGCCCGGATTATGCGGTCTCCTCTCCTACTACGGTATTGGCTGCAGCAGCGGTGAAGACCCGGCAAATCAAATTATCGTCGGGCGTAACGGTATTAAGTTCAGAAGATCCGGTGCGGGTGTATCAGCAGTTTGCTACTGTAGACCTCTTGTCGGGTGGACGTGCCGAAATACTGGCAGGAAGAGGATCATTCATTGAATCCTTCCCCTTGTTCGGATATGACCTGAAAGATTACGATGCGCTTTATGCAGAGAAACTGGAAATGCTGGTGCGCATCAATGAGCAGGAAAAAATACGGTGGGAAGGGAAACTAACCCAGACCATACCTAACAGGGGCGTATACCCGAGAGCCGCACAGGAGCGCTTACCCATCTGGGTGGCTGTTGGAGGCACGCCGGAATCGGTTGTCAGGGCCGCGGAATACGGGTTACCGATGACACTGGCCATAATCGGTGGAAATCCGGCACAATTCAAACCCTATGCGCAACTGTACCGCGAGCGGTATCTGGCAGCAGGGCATGATCCTGCCAGGATGCAACTGGCAGTCAACTCACATACATATATAGCCGAAAATTCACAACAGGCAATGGATGAGTTTTTTCCACCCTATGCAGATGTAATGACCCGTATCGGCAGGGAAAGAGGATGGCCCGGCTTATCAAGAGCTCAATACGAGGCTGCAACCGGTCAACAGGGAGCCCTGCTGGTTGGGAGTCCGCAGCAGGTGATTGACAAAATCCTCTATGAGCAGGAGTTATTGGGAAATACCCGGTTCCTGGCACAGTTATCCATCGGCGCATTGCCGCATAAACAGGCCATGAAAGCCATTGAATTACTGGGAACCAAAGTAGCACCGGCGGTAAAAAAAGCACTTAAATCTGTTCCAAATCCGCAATAATATCATCGGCTTGCGTAATTGGCTGGTATTTACTAACTTGACGCAACGGATTGCCAACCAAAACTGCTTGCCATGTTATTTGATCGTGAAACAGGAACCTGTAAGAAAATTCTCAATTTCAAACAATTGGGCTTTGACGACTTGCAGATTCTTGGAAAATACAACTACAACAAAGCGGAGGAAAAATTGCCCAATCATGTACATAATGGCATGATTGAAATCTGTTATTACGACAAAGGCAGCCAGTATTTTGAGGTCAATGGAAAACAGTTCCTGGTGAAAGGTGGTGATGTATTCATTCATTATCCAGGGGAGGTACATGGCTCTGGTGGCCATCCGGAAGAAAGGGGCTGTTTATACTGGATTCTGATCAAACTTGACAAATCCATACCAAACAACCTGGTTAAATTATGCAACCTGATCATTGCCAGAAATCGCCGGCATTTCCGCGGCTCCAAAGATATCAAGCGGGTATTGGAAGAGATTTATACCATTGCTGCCAATCCGGAAGATGAAGACATCAAACGGATCCGGATTCATCTGGAAATACAGCAATTACTGCTCTGCCTGCTGGATCGTATAGATTGCCAGGCCAAGGAAGCCGAAAACGAGCGACTCAATAAAGTGCTGCAGTATATTGAAGCAAAGCTGACAGAAAATCCTTCCGTATCAGAACTGGCCCGCGAAATGAATTTGTCCGAATCCCGGTTTAAAAATCTGTTTAAAGAGCTGACCGGATTTACACCCGGAGATTATATCCAGCGTAAAAAAATTGAAATCGCTCAGCAGAAAATTACAGCAGATCCGGGATTGAATTTCACCGAGCTGGCGTATGAGTTGAATTTTTCTTCTCCTCAATATTTCTGTACCGTTTTCAAAAAATACACGGGAGAATCTCCGGGTGCTATCCGGATTAAAAATTCATTATTGTCGCAGCTTTACTAAATTGTTGAGCAGGCTGTCGCCGATCAGTTTTTCTGCCCTGTAATAGTGAAAGGTTTTATCATCACTCATGGCTACAAAAAGTCCGAGTGGAAAATCAGGCAATAAAGGTGTGGAGACCACTTCACTCCCGTCACTTTCCCGTGCAGACACATATTGTTTTCGGAGTAGCGGATGATCGTGCTTGTTTTCGGTTGTTCCTTCCCGTGGGTAGATATGAAAACTGTGATCCTGCTGATCTGATACCAGAATAAATCCAGTACTATCGGTCAGGTTATAAATGGAAACCCCTTCATTGTCTTCCTTAAAACTATTGGTACCAAAAAGCGCCAGTTCATTATTGCCTTTTTCCGGATCAGCATAATATTTGCGCACACCAATACCTTCATCCGAATAATACACATACCCCAGGGCATCGTCTACTGCGATAGACTCAATTTCATGTAAACCGCTGTAGGCGCCAAACTTCCTCACAAGCAAGGCTGTTACCTGTCCATCAGTAGTTGCTTTTAGCTCATATTGCCAAAGATAACTGCTATCGGTTGGACCATTTTTTCGGCCTACAATCGCAAATATCTTTCCAGCTTTATTTTTATACAATGCGATTCCCATCAGATCACGGTACTCTACACCTGTTTCGCCTTCAAAAACCGGTATACCTCCATTATCCATCGGCTTCATATCCGGCATACGGAAAATTCGCAGCTGGTGAGTAAGCCGTTCCGTAGCAACTGCAATATCAACCAGTGTATCACCCATTGAAAGACCATATTCGATGTCCACATTGTTTGGGCGTTTCAATCCTTTAACGGATCTG
>CAZJNY010000368.1:0-3167 GCA_964547405.1 uncultured Flavihumibacter sp.
TACTGGCCGGTCAGGAAGCTAGTAATGGCCCTGCCTTCGCCAATACTTCAACGTTAGCAGCCACTTTATGGAAACCTCATTCATATTGAATCTTCCAATATAATGACCAAAAAAATCAAAAGCCAAATCATACTCATTCCGGTAATAATCTTGACAATATTTGCAGGACTTTTTATTCATCCAAAGATTGGCCGTTATTTAAAGCAAAGACCTATTAAAAACCCTGACACTCTTCGTAGTGAAATAGTCAAAAGCATAAGAAATCCTTTCCAAAAAGCAGACACCTTAATTTTAGAGACAAATTGGATGTTTTGCGGCAACAGCAATCCAGACGAATCACCTGTTGTTTTTGAAACTAAATTGGAAGAAGAAAACTATAAGTTGCTTTTAGCAAAAAAAGTTAATAAGCCAGTTTTAACAATGACGGAGTTTAATAAAGTAATGGACGAAGTTCGCAAAAATCAGTTTAATGGAGAATATCCTCCAAGCCTGTGGGATACTTGCAGGCTTGGTAAGGTGTCGGCAGACATTAAAGCCGAGCAACTATCGCCAATACTAGTTCGACTTTATGAATATTATCTTTACGCTGACACAGCTAAATACTTCCAGAAAGACTTTACCTTTAAAGGGGAAAAATGGACCTATTCAGTTACAAATCAATCAACAGAAGTTCTTTCTAAATGACAAAAAGCGGCTGCTAACATCGCATTGGCAATATGGCCGGCGGGACGTTCAGCCTTTGGGCGGACAAAATGCTATTTGGCTTCAGTTCCGGCAGAAGTAACGCAAAAGGGCAGCAGAATTTAACTTAAACATTCTACCTTTATCGAGCATTGGTAGCCAGGCAGACGAAGCCATGAATTCCGGCCACATCGCCAATGCTTTTACGTTGTGCGCAATTTGATAAAACACAAACCTCAAGACAATTTAAATGAATGGATTGACTGAGTTTTCTAACCTTGCTAAATATATTGTAGAACCAGTCAGGAAAATCCTCGGCAAAAAACTTGAAACATACTTTTATTACGATAGTTTCAAAGAAGATGACTTAATGACCAATAAAATGGGCGTTGATATTATTTCTCATCAGTTGGAATTAAAATTTGAAGGAAGTGCACCAATTTTCATTTCTTGGGAGACTATTGACGGATGGTTCCAGTACAGTTTGTGCGTATCCGAAATACCTTTTTGCAAGGGTGTAGAGAAGTATACTAAATATGACAGCAATTGGGAAGACATTGTTGGTAAAGCATTAAAAAGATTTGAAATTTACGGTTATAAGGAACACGTAATTACTTCAACCGAAAAGTCAACCAGAAGAACGAGGAAAGAAACATACTATAATGAACCACATCTGCTCATTTTTCACTTTGAAAATGAAAAGCTTTTGGGATTTAGTAACTTTTATTTGGAAGAAGACTTTGAACCGAACTTCCCAATGGGTGATGATGTGTGGATTATATTTGAAAAGAATCGCATTGATGGTTACATTGATAAATTATCTCTTGAAATCCTTGACTATTGAAAACTGCGCACAACATGCGTATTGGCAAAAATCAGGGCTGAGGAATATGTTTTGGGCTTTGGGTAATTCTATTGAACTTTTGTACATTGGCTCAGCAGTGGTAATTCTGCCGCCCCTGTTTTCGCCAATACGTCAACGTTGTAGGCAATTGGTTTCAGCAGTCTCAAATTCATAGCGGGACAATTTGACGCTGCGAATTATTCTAATCTTTTTTTTTGACACATAAAATGACCTTATCAATACTTAGTTTGAAAAGACAATTACTTCAATATGGAAGGAGTTGACCACATTAAATATCAGAAAAAACAAAAGCGGCTTTTTATTTGGACAATAGCTGCTGTTTCTTTCTTTATTATTGCGTGGACAGCAGGAATATACCGACACCTGTTTGGCTTTGACCCCCGTTGGGCGGGAGATAACTTTGGTTTCAATATTTTTTTCTTGTTTCCAGTGACAATTGTTTGTCTGCTCATTTGTTATTTTACAGGTGGTTTGACAATAATTAATTGGCGCCATCTTCCAAATAAAAAGATTAGCATTATCACTATTTTCCTTTCACTATTGCTAATTGGCTACGTTGGTTACTACTTTCTAATGCTAATGCGACAACACTGACATAAATTAAAGGCTCGAGATATACAAACTGCCTACAACAATCGGTTTGGCGTTATGGCGGCTGATGAAACGCAGCATCTACTGTCGTTTCGCTATGTACTGCATATCCAGCTTGACGTTAGAAATCGAGCAGAAGAATAGTCAATGAACATTTGTACATTTAATCAACAACTGTTATCGGCTGACGGAAAACGGAATACCGCCACAACGCCAAGCCGGTGAACGTTGGGCGCAAGTCTATCAACCTCCATTAATGACTGAGAAACAAATTATCTTTTATCAAAACCCAAAGATTCAATACCTCTTTGGACTATTTGGAAACGAACCTGTTCCAACTAAGCAAGACAAATTCAAGCCTGTTAACGCCTACATAAGAAACGACGATGGAACCGACAGTGTACTTGATGGCATCTACATAAAGAATCCCGACATCAACTCAATAAGTAAGTTTGAAACTTCAATAAAAAGCGTAGCTCGACGTATATTTAGCGACGGAAAACTTATTAAAAAACCTCAAGAAATCGAAGTGATCTTGAGTATTTCCGTAACCAAAAAGAGATATAAAACAGTCGATGTCGACAACTTAGCAAAATTTGTACTTGACGCTTTAACTGGTGTTGCTTATGAAGACGATTCACAGATCGCAAGCCTTATTGTAAATAAAAATATTCATCCATCTCAAGTACATGCAATTCTCATTGGCGTGACAGCTCTGACGGAAGAGAATAATGGCTTTCGTCGTGAAATTAAACTTTACTCGACGAAACCCTGGTAATGAAGACCTGCGCCCAACAGGCGGTTTGGCAATATGGTGGGGCGACGAATATTAAATCAACTTTCATTACACATTCAACATTAATTCCAACTATAGAATAAAACTTAGCATTGGAATTAAAAATGAACATTTAATTATTAAATCAGCAACGGTTCTGCATGACGGTTTTCAAATACCACCCTATCGCCAAGCCGTAATCGTTGCGCGCTACCTATCGTAAACCTTATGTGCAACAGTCGCGACAAATTTTAA
>CAZJNY010000369.1:0-3157 GCA_964547405.1 uncultured Flavihumibacter sp.
CCTCCCTCAGCTGCATGTCCGCCTTCATTCATGAAATGAGGTTTTCCATACTGCTCATGCGCACTGATTTCACCAGTATTCCGAACCTTCGCCAGGTAGCTTACATTCGGCATTACGTGGATTTGCTCCTGCACATAGAAGAGACGGTTCTTGTTATCAGCACGGTGTTTGGAAACGGCACTTTCAGCATTGTTCACATTACCGAATACGATCGCATCTGCAGCACATGCCTGCTGACAGGCAGTTTTAACATCGCGGTCTTCCAGTGGGCGACCAGCTTTTTTCGCAGCCAGTTTACCTTCCTGCAAACGCTGAACACAGAAAGAACATTTTTCAATTACACCACGGCTACGAACCGTAACATCCGGGTTCAGTACCATGCGGGTAAGATCATCGTTCATCATCAGGATCACATCATTCTCACCCTTACCTCCTACCATATTGTCTCCGAAACTATCCGCTCCGGTATAGTCAGCCCAGTTGAAGCGACGTACTTTATACGGACAGTTATTCGCACAATATCTTGTACCGATACAACGGTTATAGGTCATCTGGTTCAGCCCTTCAGAACTGTGGTTGGTTGCCGCAACCGGACAAACGTTCTCACAGGGAGCATTGTCACAGTGCTGACACATCATCGGCTGGAATACTGTCTGGATGCTGTTCGGATCATTGGGATCACCCGCGAAATAACGGTCAATACGCAGCCAATGCATATCATGCGCACGTAATACTTCAGGCTTACCTACCACTGATACGTTGTTCTCTGCAGTACAGGCAACCACACAGGCACCGCAACCATAACAACTGTTCAGGTCAATGCTCATGCCCCACTTAATACCAGGCTTATCGAATATCGGGTAGATGGTGCCGTCTTTCTCATAATTCTCCAAACCTCCCCATGGCTCCAGCTCTTTCGCACGGGCATCAATGATCTTGGTTGGGTTTTTCGTATAATCTGCAAGGGTGATTTCTTTGATCACTTCATAACGACCCTCATAAGAGCTGTGCGTTTGTGTAGTGGCAATTTTATATTCACCAGCTGTTTTTTCAATAGAAACAGCCGCTGTATACTGCACCGTTGTGCCATTAGACACGGCGAACTTATAGGCATTCTTACCTACTCCGGCTGCTGCCTTTCCTATCGCTTCACCACGTCCATAACCTACCGCCATGGCTACCGTATCAGCCTGCATACCAGGAATGATCAGTACCGGAATCTCTTCTTCTTTCGCTCCAAGTTTCAGTTTTACAACCGGCTTCTTGGGGAAGGCTTCATATTCATCTGCCTGGGTAGCATTGGTAATATCGATTCCAAACATGCTTTTACCCAAAGCCGGAGATACCATCAGGTAGTTATCCCAGGTTGCACGGGTAATCGGATCCGGTGTTTCCTGCAGCCAGGGGTTGTTCGACTGACGGCCATCGGTAAACGTAGCCTTCTGATAAATAACCAGCTCTGTTCCACTGGATTTTTTTCCTGACCCAACTGCCGCCAGTGCCGCAGCAACTGATCCGCTATTGAAGCTTGGGAAGCCCATTACCATAGCAGCAGACTCCACAACTCCATCCTGAAGTGCTTTCAGGTAGGTATCGTCTCCGCCCAGGCGGGTTGTCCAGAAATTCTTGAAATAATCTGCATAGGTTACCGTACTTCCACTCCATTTCAGGAGGTTATCCTGCCATTGTCTTGTTTTGAACAAGGGTGCAATGGTTGGCTGCAGCATGCTGATATATCCAACTTTCTGCTCCGCATCACCCCAGCTTTCCAGGTAATGATTAGCGGGTAAAACATATTTGCAGAGTTCTGTTGTCTCATCCATTTTTTCATTGAAGGAAACAGATACCCGTACTTTTTTCAGACCAGCGATGAATTTTTCCGCATCGAAATAATCGTATGCAGGATTTACATCGTATATCAATACCGCACCAACAGATCCGGCATTCATTTCTTCCACCAGTTTCGCAAACTCCGCATCTACACCTGCCTTATTCTGCAATTTGCTGACCAGATCAACAGTGGTACCAAAAGCACCTACCGCCTCATTGATCGCATTTACAATCAACTGAACATTCACATCATTGCTACCGGAAACTACCAGCGCCTGACCCTTATTGGCAGCCAGGTCTTTTGCAGCCTGCTCAATTCCTTTTTTCAGGGCAGCATCACTGATTCCTGCAGCTCCCTGGCCATTGATGGCAGAGAGTAATGCGGCAGCTACCACACCTGTTTCAGAAGGACGATGTGTATAACGCTCATCGGCATTCGCACCCGTCATGCTCAACATGGATTCAAACTGGTAATGTTTGCTCATGGATGGATTCTTCGGATCCACCTTACGGCCACGGGTATACGCATGCTGAAACTCAACCGGGTTCAACCAGGTTCCCAGGAAATCTGCAGCCAGACTCACAATTACTTTTGCTTTATCAAAAGCAAAAGATGGAATCATCCGGCTGCCAAAACTTGCCTCATTTGCCAGCAGCATTCCACTATAGGAAATCGCATCGTACTGTACGTGGCGGCTTCCCGGATATTTTGCCAGAAATTCAGCAATTACTGCTTTGGAGGACGGTGAGTTTACGGTGCTGGTGAGCAATACAAGTGGCGCACCATTTAAACCGGCCAGGGCATCCCCCACCATTTTATCAAACGCATCAAATGTGCTTACTTCTTTTTTGTCAGCCAGCGGGAAACGAAGACGGGCTGTATCATACAGGTCAAGTACAGATGCCTGAACCTGTGCGGTTGTAGCTCCTTTGGACCAGCTGGATAACTCATTCCCTTCAATTTTGATGGGACGACCATCCCGAACCTTCGCCACAACAGGAATGGCAGTACCACCCGCTACATAAGTAGTAGCATAGTAATTGGCTACACCCGGTATAGCATCAACCGGACGGTTAACAAAAGGGATTGCTTTTTTTACAGGCATTTCGCAACTTGCCGCTACCGCAGCAGCCGCAGTGCTGAACCCTACGTATTTAAGGAAGTCGCGGCGAGGAGTAGTAGCAGAAGCCAGGCCTTTGTCATCAATTCCTTCAAATGGAAGATCCTCTTTGAATTCGTCCTGCGCGTTTTGCTGATGTGCTGCTGAGTTATTCAACTCTCCGAAACTTTGCCAGTACTTTTTTTGCTCCATATACCAAACCCCGG
>CAZJNY010000370.1:0-3101 GCA_964547405.1 uncultured Flavihumibacter sp.
ATTTTCACCAGACCTATAAAAATGCCTGCGACAAATTCGATGAGAGCTTCTATCCGGCTTATAAAAAAGTATGCGATGAGTATTTTGTAAACTGGCATCGCAATAAGGAAAGAAGAGGCATTGGTGGTATCTTTTACGATTACCAGAGACCTACTGCAGAAAGAGATGCCGACTGGTGGCTGGCTTTCGCGCAATCCTGTGGCGATGCTTTCATGGAAGCCTATATTCCGCTGGTGGAGAAAAGAAAGAACACGAACTTTACACCGGAACAGAAACACTGGCAGGAAATTCGTCGCGGGCGGTATACCGAATTCAACCTGGTACACGACCGTGGTACACTATTCGGATTAAAAACCAATGGGCGGATTGAAAGTATCCTGATGAGCCTGCCTCCAACCGTACGCTTTGAATACAATTACCAGCCTGTACCCGGCTCGGAAGAAGATAAATTATTACAAGCATGTTTGCATCCGGTAGACTGGGTGTAACACTAAAGAAGATACGATGATCCTGCAAAGAAGAAACCGCATACTCCGTCAGTCAGCTGCCATCCGTTCTATGGTGGCAGAAACGAGATTGAGTCCCGATGATTTTATAGTTCCTCTCTTCATCGATGAAGGAGAAAATACCCGCATTGAAATTCCTTCCATGCCAGGGTATTACAGGAATACACTGGACCTGACAGTAGCTGAAGTAAAGGAATTGTGGCAGATGGGATTAAAATCGGTATTGCTATTTATAAAGTGTAAAGACGAGTGGAAGGATAATACAGGCAAAGAAGCCTGGAACCCGGACGGACTCATGCAGCGCGCCGTGAAAGCAATTAAAGACGCGGTCCCGGAAATGCTGGTGATGACCGATGTAGCGCTGGATCCTTATTCCTCCTTTGGGCATGATGGTATTGTAGAAAATGGACAGATCGTAAATGATCCAACCGTAGAAGCCCTGGTGAAAATGAGTATTTCGCATGCAAAGGCCGGTGCAGATTTTGTGGCTCCCTCTGATATGATGGATGGCCGGATTGGTGCTATCCGAAAGGGACTGGAAGCAGAAGGATTTATCAATACCGGCATCATGAGTTACAGTGCCAAATATGCCAGTTGTTTTTATGGTCCGTTTAGAGATGCGCTGGACAGTGCGCCTGGATTTGGCGACAAAAAAACCTACCAGATGGATTATGCCAACCGAATAGAAGCGGTGAAGGAAACCCTGATGGATGTGGAAGAAGGCGCCGATATCGTGATGGTAAAACCGGCACTGGCTTACCTGGATATCATCCGGGAAGTAAAAAATAGTGTATCCGTACCTGTTAGTGCCTACAATATCAGTGGAGAGTATGCCATGATCAAAGCGGCGGCAAAAATGGGCTGGATCAATGAAGACAAGGCCATCCTGGAAACCCTGACGTCTATCAAACGTGCAGGTGCGGATATGATAGCCACCTATTTTGCAAAAGACGCAGTGAGATTGCTGGGTTAAACCGATTAGTAAACTTTAGAATAAGATCCTATGTTTATCATCGAACTCAACTACCAGGTACCTGTAAGCGAAATTGACGCCAACATGGCGGATCATATTGAGTACCTCGACAAACACTATCGTTCCGGGCATTTCCTGGCATCCGGCAGAAAGGAGCCAAGGGATGGCGGACTGATCTTTGTAAAGGCAGCAAGTAAGCTGGAAGTGGAAAGGATCATTGCAGAAGATCCATTCAACAGGAAAGGATTGGCGACCTACCGAATCATCGAATTCAAAGCAACCAAAAAAATTAAAGCCTACGATAATTTCGCGGGTGATGAATAATATTTCAGCAGCATGAACAACATATCTGTCAGCAAAGCACTTTTCTCCCGTGCCCAGGAATCCATTCCCGGAGGTGTCAACTCCCCCGTACGTGCCTTTAAAAGCGTAGGAGGTACTCCCCTCTTTATGCAGAAAGCAAAAGGAGCTTATCTGTATGATGTGGACGGGAATCAGTACATCGATTATATCGCTTCCTGGGGACCTATGATATTGGGACATGCCTATGAGCCTGTGGTGAAAGCTATCCAGGAATATGCAGCCTATTCAACTTCATACGGTGCGCCAACAGAGCTGGAGATCAAAATGGCAGAGCTGATCAAATCCATGGCACCCAATGTGGACCTGATCCGCATGGTGAGCAGTGGAACCGAAGCCTGTATGAGTGCCATTCGCGTGGCGCGGGGCTATACCGGACGAAACAAAATTATCAAATTTGAAGGTTGTTATCACGGGCATGCAGATTCTTTCCTGGTAAAAGCCGGAAGTGGAATGGCTACTTTCAATATTCAATCGGTACCAGGCGTAACAGCGGGAGTAAGCGCAGATACATTAACCTGTGCATACAATGACCTCGAGGCGGTTCATCAGTTAGCGGCCAGTCACAAAGGCGAGATTGCAGCCATCATAGTGGAGCCGGTAGCAGGAAATATGGGCTGCATCCTGCCAGCTCCGGGCTTTCTGGAAGGCTTGCGTGCTATTTGTGACCAGGAAGGTATCCTGTTGATCTTTGATGAAGTGATGACCGGATTTCGCCTGGCACCGGGTGGTGCCCAAGAATTGCTGAAAGTTGACGCCGACCTCGTAACCTATGGTAAAGTAATTGGTGCGGGTATGCCGGTAGGAGCTTTCGGCGGTAAAAAAGAAATCATGCAGGTAGTAGCTCCCCTGGGTTCTGTTTACCAGGCAGGAACCCTGAGTGGTAATCCTATTGCGATGATTGCAGGGTATACCCTTTTATCAGAATTGAAATCGAATCCCGGCATTTATAAAGAACTGGAAGAAAAAACGCTCTACCTGAAAAAAGGGCTGGATGAAGTGCTGGCAGCATGGGGACAGCCTTATGTTATCAACCAGCTGGGCAGTATGATCAGCATCCATTTCAGCGAGCATGCGATAACCGATTTCGCCAGTGCGGGTGCAGCTAACAATGCGCGCTTCGCGAAATACTTCCACGCCATGCTGAACCGCGGCATTTACCTGCCACCCTCTGCATATGAAAGCTGGTTCCTGAACAATGCGCTGAGCAGGGAAGATTTGGATAAAACAATTCGTGCAACAGGAGAAGCCCTGGCAGAGTT
>CAZJNY010000371.1:0-3080 GCA_964547405.1 uncultured Flavihumibacter sp.
GTCTAACGGGGAGCCTAAGGCGAAAATTAAGCTGGAAAAGAAAAGCAATAATCCTGGTCCTACAGAATAAAAGCATGCATACGCTGAATCGAAATTTTGTAGTGGTTTTTGTGGTTTCCCTCGCACTGATCTGGTCCTGTAGTCCGAATCCTTACAGGGTAACCAACAAAGCTCATAAAAAACAGGTTCGGCAGTTGGCAAAGCAACTGAAACAGTATCCACCCGGGCGATCGGTGTCTACTGCTCCGTATTGGGTGGGCACCACCAATTTTGGCATGCGAAAGCCGAACTTTGTAATCATCCATCATACTGCTCAAAACAGTTGCGATCAGACCTTGCGAACCTTTACCCTGCCACGCACAAAAGTGAGTTCCCATTATGTGATTTGCAAGGATGGAACCATCCATCATATGCTGAATGATTATCTGCGGGCGCAGCATGCCGGAGTGGGAAGCTGGGGGTATGATACGGATTTGAATTCTTCTTCAATCGGGATCGAACTGGATAATAATGGATTTGAATATTTTGATGACCGGCAGGTGAACAGTTTACTAACGTTACTGGATACACTAAAAAAGCGGCATGCTATTCCTGTTGGGAATTTTATTGGCCATGGTGATATCGCACCTACCAGGAAAAACGACCCCAACTGGCGATTCCCCTGGAAGCAACTGGCAGATCGGGGATTTGGAAACTGGTATGCGGATACAACTGGAGTTGAAGTGCCGGAATTTTTTGACCGGAACATGGCGCTCCGTTTAGTTGGATATAGTGTGCGTGATTCGATTGCCGCCTGCAAGTCGTTTAAGCGGCACTGGTTGCAGGATACTACTGCCGGATGGACACCGGAAGCGGTAAAAATACTTTACCAATTAAGTAGATAATCGAGGTGCTGTCAGGTTCAGGAACTCAAACGCTGCGACAATTTTACCAGGTGTTCTTCTTCAGCCACTATCCGAACTGATTGTCCCTCTTTTTTTGTCCATTTTACAAGTCTGATAGATCCTTCGGAAATTTCAAGTCCGGTTATGGTACCATCATCAAAACAACAACAACCTGCATTAAAGTAGCTGGGGCGCATGGTATGATACTGGTGGCTCACATGGTCATATTCTCTTTTTCTTCTTGGGATTTCAGCTTTCAGTTCCTGTATTTTTTGTTGGTCGTTTTTTTGTTGCGCGGCTTCCAATTGGAGATACAGTCGCTCCAGGTGCGTTAATGAATTAAAGACCGGTTGATGGGTGTGTCCGGTAATGAGCACCAGATTTTGTTGAGCCGCACTCCATTCGTACATGTATTGATTGTGCAGGGTTTTACGGTTGGCATCGGAAGAAGGAGAATTGGTGTTAATTTCAAGAAAGGCCTGCATAGGTCCCCAGATATAACTGACGAACCATTTGGAAAATGCATTCCCATCGCTTTGAGCATCGCCCTGATGCCCATGGGTACAGAAAAAATCGAGGTGACCATAAGGTAATTCTGCCCTTAAAACTGCGCCGGCAAAGGCTTTCATCGGTCGGCCATAAATCGCTTTAAGGAAACTGGGGGCCAGTGGATCGTTGCCCCAGTAGAGGTCGTGGTTGCCATAAATTTTCACAAATGCTTTCCGGTTGACAAATTGGATCTCTTTTTCAAAATTGGTTTTATTGTATTTGATAACATTGGGCAGTATATTTTCCCAGAGTTCTTCACTATCGCCCAGGTTGATGTAATAAAAATTCCGCTGCAGGTAATAGTCGAGGGCAGCGAGGTAATTGTCTTCGCAGATGGCGAAATCATCAGCACCATCACGGGTGCCTTTGTGCAGGTCGGTAAAAATGATAACAGGATGTTCATCGGGACGGAAACCAACCAGGGGCCCCATTTTGCCAGGCTCCGTTATGATTGAACGGTATAATTCTGAGAGTGACTCATTAACATTGGCCTGTTTGGGTGCGGAGCTGAACCTGGCAACCGCCCATAGGACCGGTTTTTTCAAGATGAATTGAAGGATCAGCCGGATCCACTCAAAAATGGCCAGGAAAATTTTTCGCATATGGAAAGTTACAAACTGGCGTGGAATCCATGCAAGGCTCTTTATCTTGCTGTAAAAAGAAATGGATTTCGGACGGGTATTACCGGAACAATTGGAGCGTGTCGATTTTGAATTGCCACCTGATCCAGTCCTTACACAGCAGGTTTTGCCAGGAAAATGGGCGACTGATGCTGAATTATTCCTGGGTGCCACAAGATGGACGGTAGCAGAATGGGCAGGTAACCTGTATCCGCGTAACACAAAGCCAGCAGGATTTTTAACTGCCTATGCCCGGCAATTGAATACGGTAGAATTAAATGCTACGCACTATAAAATTTATTCGCGGGAGGAATTGCAGAAATGGGTACAGCAGGCGGATGAGGCAGCAGATTCGGTTAACCATCCGGGTAAGTTTGTTTTTTGTCCGAAACTTTATCAGGGCATCAGTCATCGGGGTGCATTGAAGGGGAAAGAAAATCTGGTGCATGAATTTTGTACTGCCATTCAGGTTTTTAATGAAGGAAAAGGTACCCGACTGGGACCTGTATTCATCCAGTTTTCTGATTCGTTTGCTCCTGGCCGTCAGGTTGAATTGCTGGAGTTTCTGACAACACTGCCAGCTTCGGTTCAATGGATGATCGAGTTAAGGCATCCTGCCTGGTTTGAGATGACATCACGAATGTTGGATTTTTATGGGATGCTGGCACAATTAAAAATTGGCCTGGTGATTACGGATGTGGCCGGGCGCCGAGATGTGAACCCAATGTTGCTGACGGTGCCAAAACTAATGATCCGGTTTGTAGGCAACCAGGGGCATGCCACAGATTATAAGAGAATGGAAGCCTGGGCAAACCGGTTGGCAAATTGGTATGCATGCGGATTGGAAGCAGCCTATTTTTTCCTGCATCTGGGGGATGAGACGCTGGTTCCTGCATTTTCCAGGTATGCTGGCCAACTCCTGAAAGAAAAAACAGGGGTAGAAACTGCGGTTCCTGAGCTGGAGGAGGAAACGCGTCAGGGGAGTCTGTTCTAAGTATGGAAGAGGGAGGAAGGGAAGATGGAGGAA